>JAZSRA010000125.1:0-1636 GCA_045538195.1 Eubacteriales bacterium
TAGGTCTCCTATGAGAACAATTGTCAATAGGCCATCGCAAAGCGATTCCGCCAGCCGTGGAAGCTAGTGATGTCTGTCTCCTATTCGCGCTCTGCAGATTTAGTCTGCCTCGCATGTTATAATGCGTCTGCGGAGGTGCCATCTGACCTACGCATTCTGTGATGCGGACCTACTTCCGCACTCATCCGCGACGCGACATCTGTGCTTTCCTGCGGTTTGACTTTTCGCCAGGCAAATCTTACGTTGTTTTTTTACGCCTGATTACGCGACAGTTTTCATCATGCGCATCGCTTCAAATTCGAGTCTTCCTTTTTCCGACAGCGGAATGTATTCCTTGTCGGGACGTTTCAGCAACGCGACAGCTGTCACGACAATGCATCGGGCTGCCGCGATGACGGCCTTCTTTTTGGCAATCTTTCCTCCCCTCGCGCAGATCCGAAGTGCTTTGAGTTTTATGTCCGTAGCTTTTGCATTCTCCCGCAAGGCGATCTGCGCAGATTCTACCAGGAGATTCCGGACGAATTCTGAACCCGCCCGCGTTATATGACATTGCATATCCATCTCGCCGGATTGCCGCAACTTCGGGACAAGACCGAAATAAGCCCCGGCATATCTTGCTTTGGCGAACCTGTCAGGATCGGCGTCAATCGATGCCACAAGAGCACATCCAGACAACAGCCCAATGCCGTACACTTCGCGGACGCGTTCGACCTTGTTTTTGAGCTCAGGGCAGGTAGCGAGTTTCTTGATCTGGGATTCATAAGCCTTGATTTTTGTCTCGATCATTTCAAGTACATCCATGATCGGCCATGCGACGTTCTCGAAATCTTCCGGCCACTGCGATTTGTCCAGCAAATGCACTTTGCATGCGGAACAGCTCGGCAGTCTGAACCCCATCGATTTGGCGAAGCCGCGCAACTGGTTGACAAACTTCGTGCGGACCGCGACCATAACGTCCCTTGCCTTGAGGTGTCTCAACATCTGCTGGCATATTTCGCTGCGAAGAGAGACAGGATGAAGGAGTTCGACGTCTGCCAACGCGATCTTCGCGAGCTCCCTGGCATCATTGCGGTCGTTTTTCGTATTGGAATCCGTGACCATACGCATATGCGCAGGGTTCGCGACGATCGGCTTCATACCGAGAGATTTCACGGTCTTTTCCATCCACCGGCAATGCGTGCCCGTCTCAAACACTACCGGCCACGTCGGATTCTTCGCAGAAAGGTATGCGCGGAAAGCGTCTTTTGTCGTCTGAATCGTCGTTTCTTCAAGAATCCGTTTCCTTCCGGCGATTTTGGTCATCACGCAGACTTTTGAAGTTCTGTCGCTTACATCCAGCGAAATTATGGTAGAATATTCCATAGCGATTCTCCTTGTGCTTTGTTGTTTGGTTTTTGCACCTCCCACCGTGGAAGAGTGCGTGTTCAATCCAATTGTAACAGACCTGGGAGAATCGCGCTTTGCTTTTTTGCAAGTCGGATTCGGTCAGGCGGGGAGACTTGTGAACATGCCGACACGCGCGCGGCGCCTCAAAACGCAAGCGCGGGTGTCGACATGTTTGCAAGTCATTGATATTTCAGTCAGTTGTCAAAGAACAATCCAGCATCAAAAGAATTGTTCTCATTATACCTGACCT
>JAZSRA010000022.1:0-7352 GCA_045538195.1 Eubacteriales bacterium
CAAGCCACACCATTTGCATTATTTCTCGTCCGCTTTGTCCTCTACTTAACATTCTTTCACCGCCTGTCTTTTTCTTGCTTCTATTATATCACATCTTACGCAAAAAAGCCACCCTTTCGAGTGACTTTTTCGACAGACTGAGACTTGGGAATACTCCAAGTCTTTTTGTTACATTTAATTTCTCGTGTCCTTCTCGGCATCGATGGCAAGCGCGACCATAAGCACCGTCACCGCGTCATACGCCTCTGCTATGTCAAGCACGTAGGTGTCCGACCAGTTCATGATCTTTTTTTCAAGGGTCGCTACCACGGCGTTGTTTCTGTCCTTGATCTCGTAATCCCACTCAAAAATGTTGCCGTCAACGCGCCAGCCGTTGCAGTCGATGGCAAAAGACGGTGTAAAAAAGGTAAACTCCTTTCTTATAGTACCCACGCGTCTGTCTCCCAGATATATCTCAAAGGTGGGCATAAAGCTGAACACCTTTTGCTTCAAGGTTGCGATGTGAGTGCCTGACGCGTCGCTGATATGTAGCTTTTTGCCCCAGGACATCTTGCCCTCGACGGTAAACACCGTGTTGCCATATTCGTCGTAAATGTCGTAGCTGTCGAACCACGAAAAAATTCTTTGCTTGAATATTAGTTTCATATCAGTTCTCCGTTCTGCATTTTCTTTTCAAGATCTTCGAAAAGTCGATCTGTGATATAATTACTCCCGCAAAGATCACGGCGCATCCCACGTATCCTATGGGAGAGATGTTCTGACTTACGTGTAAAGTGACGGGAACTAAAAGGTTCCAAAGCACACCGCCCAACGCGGAAAACACCGATTCGGTTGACATAATTATGACCGCAAACACGGGATTTGTCAATTTCTGACCTACCACCTGCAAGGTATATGCCACTCCAACCGACAAAATCCCGCAATAGAGTATAGACCACTTTGCGTCAAAGACCGCCGTCATATTAAAGCTTTTCCACTCTAAAATGAGCGCCAACACCGAGGTCATCACGGCGCAGACCAGGTATTGACCAAGCGAAAGCTTCAAGGGGTCTACCTTTTCAAGAAATCTGTCCACCGACAGAATATGTCCCGTCCAGAAAAGTGTGCTGACAAGCAGAAGAACTACGTCAAAACCAAAGCTTATGCCTCCGCCGTCGGTCATGCAAAGCAGATAAAAGCCTACAAGCGAAACTACCACCGCTATCCAGACGTTAACAGAGGTCTTTTGACGGAATATCAGAAAATACGCTACGGGCGTCCAGACTGTATACAATGCGGTTATAAATCCCGCCAATCCGGGATTTGAGTTGATCGTCAAGGCATATTGTTGAAGATTTGCGGCAAAGAAAAGCATCGAGCCGCAGATAAGAGAGCTTATTATGAGCCTTTTACCGTCGCCCTTTGCATTTTTTCTGCCAAATATCAGCGCTATGGGAATAAGTATCAGAGCGCCGAGAAAAAAGCGCAACGCGTTAAAGCTGAACGGTCCCACACCGCTGTTTACTCCCATCACCTGCGCCACAAAGGCAAAGCCCCAGATGATCGCGGCTGACAGAAGCATCAGATTTCCTAAAAGTGATTTTTTCATAACCTAAGTATTTTATAAAACCAATGCCGACCTGCTTGGCAAATCGGCATTCTGATATTTATTCGGCTTCTGACCCAAAGGTCACTATGTTTTTGAAAAGCTCTACCGATGCGGCGTGCTTTTCCTTATTTGAGCTTGGTCCGTAAAAATAGGATCTCAGCACGCAGATAACGGTGTCCTCGGGAAGAACTTGAAGCTCCTCATAGTACTTATATATCTCTGTGTCGCCAAGTCTTATTCCGCAGCCGTCGGGCATAGTTCCCGCAGGAAGCTCCTCGCCAAAAATCTCGCTCATGCTCATTCGGATATCCTTGCCGTCGGCTTTGTCCTTGCTTCCAAGGCTATTATAAAGATATTCGCTGACAAGCAGTACCGAGCTTTCCCCCGTTGACAGAAACTGATTATATTCCTCTATTTTTGAGGTGTTGTAGCTCTGGTTGACCTTTATAATATACTTCCCTTCCTCGTCGGTCTCCGCGCTGTTTGCCTCGTCCATTTCATCCTCGGAAAATATCGTATAATTATATATATCCAGAGTTTTTGTGCTACCGTCTTTGTTCTTGGGCATCTGAGAGGTAAGCAAGCGGTCAATTTCCTCTCTCTGCTCTGCGTCAAGATAGGCGGGAACACCGACTATAACGATCTCATCCACGTCGTCTCTGGTGACCATCTGATAGATACCCACCGCGAAGATTATAGCGAAAAACGCTATGATTATAACCTTCCACTTATGGTAGTACCAAAAATTTGAGAGCTTTGACAAAAAAGGATTGTCGGTCTCGATCTGTATTTTTATGTCCTCGGCGTCAAGCTTTTCACGGTCAATATCCATATTATCTTTCATGATCTTACTCCGTGAACTTTGAGCGATCACTGCTCGCTCTTTCTCGTAACTTCCTTGACCTCCATGTGGATAGTGCCGTAAGGAACCTCAACCACAACGGTGTCGCCCGCCTTTGCACCCATAAGAGCCTTACCTATGGGGGACTGGTCGCTTATCTTATGATCCATGGGGTTTGCCTCGTTGGAGCCTACAATACTGTACTTGATCTCCTCGTCCTCCTCAACGTCGTAAACGGTTACGACGCTACCGAGAGAAACGATACTCGTGTCAAGCTTGGTCTCGTCGACTATAACCGCGTTTGCCACAAGCTCCTCAAGCTCCTTGATGCGAGCTTCGGTCTTTGCCTGATCGTTTCTTGCTTCATCGTACTCCGCGTTCTCGGAAAGGTCGCCAAATCCCTTTGCAACCGCAATTGCTTCCTTGATCTCCTCTCGTCTGACGGTCTTAAGGTAGTTAAGCTCGTCGGTAAGGACCTTGTAGCCCTCGGGGGTATAAAGCATCTGTTTCTTGTTGGACATAATATTTTCTCCTTAAAAATTATTCTTATTTATTTAAAAGCACGTCGATTGCTTTCTGCATTTGGTTGTCCTTTTCCTCGGGGAGAAGGAAGAAATTGTATTCGCGAGCCTCCTCTGAAAGCGCTACCTCATGATCGGGAACTATGCCGATGTCATGATATACGTGATGGCTCTTTGAGAAATACATAGCGGTGGTCACACGGAGAGCGCCGGGCATACCGTAATATCTTTGAAGATCGATGATATTCTGCATACAACCCTTGCCGAAGGTAGTCTCACCAACTATGGGAGCAATCCCATAGTCGCGGAACGTGGCGGTGAAAAGCTCTGCCGCACTTGCGGTGTTCTCATTGGTGAGGACTACGCACTTGCCCTTGAGGTCTTTATACTTGCCTATATCGTTTCGGTAGACGTTAAAGCCCTCGTATTTTGAGCCGTAATTGACCGCTCTTACATAGTCCTCCTCCTTGTATCCGTCGGCATATTCGGTGGATACGATGAGGTCACCCTCGTCAAGGAAGTAGGACAGCACCGCCTCAATAGACAGAAGCGAGCCGCCGGGGTTATTTCTCATATCGAAGACGAAATATTCGCATCCCCGCTGCTTAAGACTGTCAACCGCCTCGCAAAACTGGGGAGCGGTAGTCTGATCAAAGCCCGTAACGTTGACGATACCAACCTTTGGATCGGTCTCACTGACGCGGTATTTGACCGATTCGGTAATAACCTTTCTTCTGACAATAGAAAACTCTATCTCACGGTAACCCGTCACCTGTGTCTTATCGGGACGGAAGACGGTAAATTCAGCGCGAGTTCCCGCTTCGCCAAGCATTACATTCAGAGCCTCGGTATATCCAAGCACGTCAACGAGAGTTCTGCTCTCTCCGCCGCCGACGTACATAATACAGTCGCCTACGCGAACGTCGCTTTCAAGTGCGGGAGAGTCCTCAAACACCGAAATGACCTGCATGACCTTGTAGCTGTATCCATTGATCTCGATTGTGGTATTGACGATAGAAACGCCGACACCCACAAACTCGCCCGCGCTATCGGAATTGAAAGCCTCATATTCCTCGGCGGTCATATACTCTGCGTAAAGGTCACCCGTAGCGGCGACGTAGGCTTTCAGTATCGCTTCTCCCATAGCCACATCGTCGATGCCGTCGTAGGAATTTTCCTTGAATATCATATCGAGCTTGATAAGCTCCTTGATATAATCGGGAATGTCCTCGTCCTCGACTACGATGGTAGTGGTTCCGCCCAGAAGTCCCGATGCACCATCGCCCTGCGAATAAAGACCGCACGCCACGAAGGTGACGAGCATGGTCAGCACCATAAAGAGTGCGATAAGCGACACCGCAAGTGCCAAGGGGATCGAGCGTGTCTTTTTGGGTTTGTCTCCCACATAGGAATAATTGTTTACCCCCTCGTGAGGGATAAGCTCAAGAGAATAGATTGCCAAGGCACCCATAAGCCTCTGCTCGACGTCATTTTTTGAGAGCTTGACTCTGTCGGTACTGAAGCTGAGCTTTGAGTTTTCGACGTCGTAGGACGCGTCTGTGGCATCGGGAAGAACCGCACCCAGAGCCTTCAAACAAAGCTCGCCGCTCTCTGCACTGTTCAAACCCTTTACTGTATAAACGTATTTCTTCATAAAATATCTGCCTTTCTGTTTATAAAGAGCCTTTTTCATACCGTCAAAAATCGGATCTCAAGGAAAGAAAACACCTTAAAAAAATATGAAAAAGCCTCCAATACAATCCAATAAGCGAAACGCCTACCGCTGATTGTCGAAGGCGTCCCGCTTATATATATGTATCTGTCAGAATCAATATTTAGAAGGCTTGCTTCCAAGATATTTCTTAACCATAAGAGCTACCTTGAAGGTGATAGCATGCTCAAACTCACGCAGGTCAAGACCTGTGATCTTGCGGATCTTTTCAAGTCTGTATACGAGAGTGTTTCTGTGTACGAACAGCTTTCTGGAGGTCTCGGAGACGTTAAGATTGTTCTCGAAGAAGCACTGGATGGTCATAAGAGTCTCGCGGTCAAGGGATTCAAGGCTTCCCTTCTTGAATATCTCCTGAAGGAACATCTCACAAAGAGTGGTAGGAAGCTGATAGATAAGTCTGCCGATACCGAGATTCTCGTAGCTGATGATGTTCTTCTCGGTCTCAAATACCTTTCCAACGTCAAGAGCGACCTGCGCCTCCTTATAAGCGCGAGCCAGATCCTTAAGGTTATCGACAACTGTGGAGATACCGATGTTTACCTTGGTATAGAACTCGCTTGTGAGGGTGTCGGAGATGTTGGTAGCCATCTTTTCGATTTCCTTAATATCGGTGTCATGCTTAACGTCCTTAACAAGCACCACATCCTGCTCGCCTACGCTGATAACGTAGTCTCGGCTCTTGTCTGGGAACATATTCTGGAGCATTTCAAAGGGCATTACGTCGGTCTTACCGAAGAATTTGATAAGGAAAACGATCCTGCTCTCGTCCGAACTGAAATGAAGCTCCTTGCTCTTGATGTAAATGTCGCTGGGAAGGATATTATCGAGAATGATATTCTTGATGAACAGACCCTTGTCGTACTTCTCGTCGTAAAGGTTCTTGATGTTGCAGAGAGAAACTGCCAAGAGCTTTGACATCTTCTCAGCCATCTTATCCTCGCCCTCCATGAATACTATGTACTCATTCTTGGCGCCCACGGAAATGGGACGGTAGGTATATCCGCTTGAGATAGCGATGTCTGTTGAATAGGTAAGCTCGTCGCGTATTCCCTGCTTGATCTCGCCGATCTTTACAAGCTCGGAGCATGCGATGATCACACCGTTTTCATCAATTACACCGATCACGCGGTCTACCGCAGACTTCATCTGATGAATTACGTTCTGAAACAATCTGTTTGCCATGTTTTACCTCTTTAATTTATCTTTTTTATTTACTTACTCTTTTATTTTTCCCTTTTGAGGATTTTTTATTAGCCGATCACAGCTCAAGCTCGTAGCAAAGGCAGCTTAAGACGAAAACCGGCGCGGTCTCTGTGCGGAGTATTCTTCTTCCAAGTCCCACGGGGATAAATCCCGCATCCTTTGCTTTTTCAACCTCGGAAAGTGAAAATCCCCCCTCACTGCCGACTATTACAGAAACGGTTGGCAGTTTGTCGCCGGCGAAAGAGAATTTTTCCCGTTCTTGGGTCAAAATTTCTCGCATTGGCCTTGTTCCGTCGCCCTCGTAGCAAAAGAGCTTTATATCGGCATCCTCGGCGAGCTTCAGCATTTCGCCAAAGCTGACAGTAGCATTGACCGCAGGGACGCATCCTCTGCCCGATTGCTTTGCCGCTTCAAGAGAGATCTTGTTTCGCCTGCGAAGCTTATTCTCCTCGTCTCCCTTTTCCTTGGCGATGCAACGCTCGCTCATAAATGTGGTTATCTCGGAAACTCCGCATTCCACTGCCTTTTGAATGACAGTATCAAGCTTATCTCCTTTGGGCAGAGCCTGAAAAAGATGAGCCACAAAGGGCGGCTCGGTGTCGCATTTCTGCTTCGAAATCACGCTTGCCAGAACTCTGTCGGGTAGGAAATCGGAAAGTACGCACTCATATTCGTATTTTTGCATATCGCAGACCGTTATCCTCTCACCCACCGCCATACGGAGTGATCGGGAGATATGATGGGCATCATCACCAAGTATGGTGACTGTACCGTTTTCAATCTGATTTTTTCTTACAAAAAAACGCGGCATATTAACTCTCCGAGTGAAATTTGATAAATCGAGCAAAAGTTTTATTTTTTTTGCACAAAGATAAGGCAAATATTTGCGTATTGCCGATACCAATTTTACGAGACTGTAACCAATTATACAACAATTTGACCAATCTGTCAACTGTTTTTTTGTAAAATTTGACATCAATTTTCGCACAATTTACAATTTGTTATTATTTTATTTAGTTATTAAAGGCATAACAAACAAATTATATAAATTACACAATAAAAAATAGCCAAAGGAAGCATATCATTGTTCATTTCTTGTCATCAGCGACAAGAAACGAACCAAAGAAATCAGGTTATTGTTCATTTTCTGTCAACTGCGACAAGAAACGAACCAAAGGAATCAGGTTATTGTTCATTTTCTGTCAACAGCGACAGAAAACGAACCAAAAGAACGCCGCACGGGGGCAGGAGAGGGTCTTACGAATAAAAATGCAGCAAGCCGCGTTTTTATTCGTCGCGACATCCCCTCCCCCGTGACCCCCAACCCCGTTTTGGTTAATATAGTGGAGTACGGCTTACAAAAATATCAAACTTTTAGCCTCAAAGAGGCTTTCCCTTCGGGAAAGGGCGCTTCCGCGACAAAGCAAAGTCGGAGGCCAAGCCGGTCTTAGGAAGACAATGACTAGA
>JAZSRA010000051.1:0-29603 GCA_045538195.1 Eubacteriales bacterium
CAAGCCACACCATTTGCATTATTTCTCGTCCGCTTTGTCCTCTACTTAACATTCTTTCACCGCCTGTCTTTTTCTTGCTTCTATTATATCACATCTTACGCAAAAAAGCCACCCTTTCGAGTGACTTTTTCGACAGACTGAAGGGAGCAAAGGCTCCCTTGTAAAGTAGGATTTTAGTAGTTCTTAAGATAATCTACCTCTTTTTGCGTTAGCTTGCGCCATTTTCCCTCGGGAAGATCGCCCAGCTTCAGCTTTCCGATAGCTACCCTTTGCAGACGGAGAATACGCACGCCGTGAAGCTCGCACATTCTGCGTATCTGACGGTTTCTTCCTTCAAAAAGCTCAAATTCGGCAACCGTGGTGTTTTCGTCGCCGCCCACGTGGCGAACTCTCACCTTCATAGTAAGTCTGCCGTCAAGCTCCACAGGTTCACCAAGAACCGACAGACTTTCGGGTTCAAATCTGCCCTTTAAGGTGACGTGATAGATCTTTGGGATAGAATGACGGGGATGCGTCAGCTTGTTGGCAAGCGAACCGTCGTTGGTCAGCAGAAGCAGGCCGTCCGAGTCCATATCAAGCCTGCCCACGGGATAGAGACGGACGCTTTTGCCGTCCTCGCCCTTTACGTCACGGCAAAGATCGGTGACGTTACGCCGACCCTTCTCGTCGTTTGCCGTACAGACGATGCCGCGAGGCTTGTTGAGCATAACGCATATTTTTTCGCCGTCTGCCGCCTTTATTTTGCGACCGTGCCAGATCACCTCGTCGGTGTCGGGGTCTATCTTCTCGCCAAGCTCGGCGACGCGACCGTTGACTGTTACGTTTCCTCGCTTTATTTCTTCCTCAGCCGCGCGGCGAGACATTACGCCGCAATCTGTAAAATATTTTGAAATTCTGATCTTTTCCATCTTGATTTTTCAATTCCGTTGCCAAGCAACTTTTATTTCTTGAATAGGGAAGTAATTCTTTCCCAAAGCGAAATTTTATATTTTACGCTCTCAGCCGAATAGCTTGCGTAAAGGGGAGCTGATGCGATGATCTTTCCGTTCACGGTATAGATTATACTGCCCAAGATCTCGCCCTCTGATATGGGGGCGTATTCAAATCTTGCCGCCTCTATCCGACACTCTGCTGCGGATGCGGATTTTGGCAGAGTCGCTCTTATCTCTCCAAGATTCGTCAGAGTGACGTATTCCTTGTCACTGCCGACCACGGGCAAAATATGTGCAAGCTCTCCGTCGGCGGCAAGCAATCTTGATTCATAAGCCGAAAATCCGTAGTCAAGGAGAGCCTTGTGATCACGCCAATCGTCGGGGGCAGACAATGTAACGCAGATAAGGTTAAGACCGTCGCGCTCTGCGGCGCTGACCAGACACCTACCGCTTTTTTTCGTGTATCCCGTTTTGACCCCGATGGCTCCGTCGTAGTTCTTTAAAAGCTTATTATGATTTATAAGCAGTCTGACACCCTCGGTCCCGTTGAGAGGAATAGTCTTTTTGTGAGTGGACACGATCTCTCTGAAGGTGTCATTTTTCATCGCCGAGGCGGCAATTATGGCAAGCTCGCGCGCCGTGGTGTAATGCTCAGGATCGTCAAGACCGTGGGGATTTGTGAAATGCGTATCTTTAAGACCAAGCTCTGCCGCCTTTTGGTTCATCATATCGGCAAAGTCCTCGACACTTCCGCCTATCTCAATTGCGATAGCCGTCGCCGCGTCGTTTGCCGATTCGAGAAGGGTTGCGTAGAGAAGATCTTCAACGGTCAACTGCTCGCCCTCGTAAAGGTACACCGACGATCCCTCAACGCCAACGGCGAGGGGGGAAACGTTGACTTCTTTCTCGGGTTCACCCTTTTCGATGGCAACCAGAGCCGTCATTATCTTGGTGGTTGACGCCATAGGCATACGCTTATCGGGATCCTTGGAGCAAAGTATCGCTCCGCTATCTGCGTCGATAAGTATCGCGGATTTGGCAGAAATGCTTGGAATTTGAACGCCTGACGGTAAAGATGCGGTTTGCGTCACGGGAGAATTTTCACTTTGCCCGACGTCTGACAGGAAAGAAGCTTTGCCGCATCCCGAAAAAGCCGAGCAATACAACAATAAAGCCGTCGTAATTATCGCGGCTTTAAAAAATACACCCTTATTTTTTTTAAAAAAAGACATAACTATTCCTCCGGACAAGTAAGCCTTACTGCATTATATTTGTCCGGAGAAATATTTATTCTTCAACTTGGAAATTTTCCGCGAGGATCATTCCTCGTCGTCCTTTGCGAAGATCGCCTTGATCCTTGCGAGGATCTCGGGAGAGCGGTCGATAAGGTCGGAGATCTGCTCCAGAGGATCGGTGGGGTTCTTTACGCCGATATTGATAAGCTCAACGTCGCCGTCCTTGGAAACCGCGAGAATACCGATAGGCTGAACCGAAATTCCGGTTCCTCCGCCTGCGCCGAAATTCTGGGGCTTGTCCTTGGATCCCCCTGACTTGTCGTTGAAGTCAAGACCACCGGTTGCAAAGCCTGCCGCGACCTTGGAGATCGGGATAAGGGTCGTACCCGAGGCGGTCTCAACGGGAGTTCCCATAACGGTGTCCGCGTCGATCATGTTTCTGATCTGCGCCAGAGTTGCATGTACCACTTCCTGAAGCTTGTTTTCGGATGCCATAATTGTAATTTCCTTTCATTATATATAGGTTACTTTATATATGCTAAAGATCCGCAGATGCGGAAGGTTGCCTTATTTCTTTTGCTCTTTTGTGGAGTTTGTCTGCTTGCTGCCATCTCCGCTTGCCGCCGTCTTGATTTGAGACGTTAAAGAAGATGGTTTTTTGTGACCCTCGCCGTCGTTTTGACTTGGTGTGGGTTTAATTTTTGTCCAACCGACGATGCCTGGTACTGCGGTCTTGATTACCGTCCAAAGGAAGGCGCCGAGGCTCATTGAGAACGCCAGCTTTACGTCAAATTTAATATCCTCTGCCAGAAAGTCGGGATAGACGCATATGTCCGCGTTTTTTGAAACGTGAAGATTGGAGTGCCTCTCTAAAACGTAAAGGATAGGCTCAATAGTCGAACCGATCGTGGTAGTAAGAAGGGCGGTCTTTGCGGCGTTGTCCGAGCCGACGGCGATGCGTATTCTCGTAACGTGAAAATGAAAACGTCCGATAAATGATGTAAAAAAGGTTCTGATGACCGTGAAAAAGAGGTCTGCCGCGTCGTCAACAGCAGGCCACTTTGAGAGCTTTTCACGGAACTGCTGTCTTTTTTGCTTTGCGGTCAGCTTGTTGCCCATAGCCTTTTTCTTGCGCTTTTTAGCCGACTTTTCTGCCTTCTTTTTAGCCTCCGCTTCGGCTTTCTTGGCGGCTTTCTCTGCCGCTATGCGGTCACGCTTGGCTATTTTTGCGGGAGTGTAGTCGCGGATATTGTATTTTTTCGGCTTTTTGGGAAGGATCGTGTATCTGATACCCAAAAACGACACCCAAAAACGAAATTCGTCCTTAAATTCGATGCCGACCTTGACTCTGACCGTGAACACGGTCACAGGTATTGCCACTATGATCGCCACGATCGCAAGCACTATCCATGGAATTATTTTAGGAATATCCGTATCAGTCACTCCTTTCGCCAAAATTTTAATTGATCGTTATTCTTCGGTAGCCTGAGGGTCTGCGGAGACTGCCGCCATTCCCGCGGTGAAGCCCACTTCCTCAACCGCCATAGCCTCGGGAGTGGCTTCTACGGTGGGGGAAAGCTCGGTCTCGGGCAGATCTTCAAGAGATGAGAGACCGAAAACACGCAAGAATTTTTCGGTAGTGGTATAAAGCATAGGTCTGCCGGGAGCGTCGAGACGTGAGAGCGACTCGATAAGCCCCTTGTCGATAAGCGAGGTCATAGCGTAGGAGGAGTCAACTCCGCGAACCGCGTCGACGTAGGCTCTTGTGACGGGCTGATTGTACGCGACCACCGCAAGCGCCTCCATAGTGGAGTTTGAAAGATTTCCGCCGCGTTTGATGTCAAGCGCCTCTCTTATATAGGGAAGAAATTCTTCCTTTGTTGCGAACTGGCAGGAGTCGGGATACATCAGAAGAAGCACGCCGCGCTTTGATTTTTCGGAGTTGTATTCACGGCTCATAGCCTCTATCATGCTTTTGACGTCCTTGGCAGAAAGCCCGAGAACCTCGGAAAGCTTTGCGTATTCAACGGGATGGCCCGCGGCATAAAGGATCGCCTCGATAGCGGCGGTCACCTTTTCAAGAGTAATGCCCTCGGTTTGGTTAGTGTTGACTTCGCTCATTCGCCCTTTCCTCCGTTTTCGTCGTTATTGTTGTCAAAATTCATTTTTATAGGTTCAGCCGCCTTGTCGAAATCCGATGAGTAAAGCTCGCGGCCATCCGCGTCCTTTTCTATCTCGTCGGTGTTTTCGTTTATGACGAAGGTAGCGTCGTCGCCGAGCAGCGTTCCCTCGGCGCCAAAGATAAGTATCTTCCTTATCTTGATAAGTTCAAGAACTCCCAAGAATATCGCGATCATATCAGGCAAGGAGACAGAATCGTCAAGCAGCTCTTTGAGACTGGTCGCCTTTTTCTTGGACATTTTGTTAAGTATCCCCGTGATCTTGACTTCAACAGGGACGATAGGCGAGCTTATCATCGGAGTGAAGACCGATCTCTCGACCTTGGGTCTGTTTTCATTGTAGGTTATGATGCGGCGGACTGCGATGCACAGAGACTCCACGTCCTTATCAAGGACGAAGGTCTTGTCCACGCTTATTTCGTCGGTATCCTTTTCAAGTCTGCCGCTGAAACGCGGATAGAGAAGCGCCATCTTTTTCGCCGCTTCCTTTGCCTGCTGGAATTTTAGCAGGGCGTCAGCGAGGGCGGCTCGGGGGTCTTCCTCCTCAGCCTCGGGCTTGGGGAGCAGGAGCTTAGATTTTATAAGCATAAGCTCGCTTGCCATTACGATAAATTCGCTTGCAAGCTCCATATCAAGGCTCTGTGCCTCCTCAATGTACTGAATATACTGCTCGCAGATAACGTTGATCTGAATATTATCTATCGACATCTTATTCTTTTGTATCAGCGAGAGAAGCAGGTCCAGAGGCCCTTCAAAAGTCTCGAGACGGTAACTTATTGCGTCCATAATTTAAGGACCTCCTTTCCGAAAGTGTCAGATAAGATTGATGACCGTAGCGTAAGCCAGATCCAAAATTCGGAGAACTCCGTTGGCTATTCCAACGTATGCCTGCTCAGCCAAATAGCTGAATGGAGAGAAATTGAAAAACCTCGAGCATGCCATAAGCAGGATCAGCACGCCGAACATGATATAGCGCTCGTATTTCATTATTCCGAAATACCATCTTGGCGGCAGGAAGGTGAAGAAAAAGCGTGAGCCGTCAAAGGGCGGGAGCGGAATAAGATTGAAAAACGCGTAAATGAAATTTATCAGGCTGAAATAAGAGAAAAAGTCAAAGAGAACAGACTGTAACGCCTCGTAGTAAGCCGCTTCCGCGATCTGGGGCGTGTGCAAGGGTATCAGGAAAAAAGCGAAGAAGAATACACATCCCGAAATGATAGCTCCCAAAGCTCCCAAGATCATATTTGAAAGCGGTCCAGCGATAGCGGTCAGCGCCATACCCCACTTGGGATTTTTGAAGTTTCTTGTATTGATCGGCACAGGCTTTGCCCAACCGAAGCCGAACACGAGCATCATAATAGTACCCATAGGGTCAAGGTGCTTTGCGGGATTGAGCGTGACTCGTCCCAGATTGTACGCGGTACGGTCTCCCATAAAATACGCAGCCAAGCCGTGAGCCGCCTCGTGGGCGGAAAGAGCGATAAGCACTACGGGGATCATAAGAAGAAGCTGAATTATCAGATTTCTCCAGTCGCCCGTTGCTATGCCCTCCGTAATGATAGAAATAAGCATTTATTGCCTCCGTAAAAAATTACAGCTTAATATCGGAGAGGTCAGCGATAGCGCGCCAAAGCTCCTGCTTTCCCTCGCCTTTGAGAGAGGAAAAGGGGATTATCGGCGTACCCTCGCGGATAAGCGGATCGCTCGTGATCTTTTCGATGCAAGCGGCACGATCCGTTTTGTTAAGCTTGTCGATCTTGGTGATGACGATGATGTAGGGGATATCCGCGCTATTCATATAATCGATCATCATAGCGTCGTCACGGGTGATGCAAGCCCGGCTGTCAATAAGCTGGACTACGCCGCGTACGAGGTCGATATTCTTATTTTTGGTGAAATAACCGTCGGTAAGAGATGACCACTGCTGCTTGTTGTCGTGATTTCTTGCGGCAAATCCGTAGCCGGGCAGGTCAACGAGAAAGAGCTTTTTGTCGACCTCGTAGAAATTGACGGTTATTGTTTTACCGGGGGTTGCCGACACTCTTGCAAGGCTCTTTCTGCCGAGCAGAGTGTTGATAAGCGAGCTTTTTCCCACGTTTGAGCGACCCGAGAGCGCCACCTGGGGAATGGGGTCGGTGGGAAACTGACTTGCAAAACCCGCTGTCATTTTAAGATTTACGTTTTGTGTGTTAAGTCCCATAATTAAGCCTTTCGGATTGTTCTGAAAAGCAAGCCGAGCTTACTTTTCACACTTTGCCCGTCTTGCGGCAGGCGTGGTTTTTGAAGTGGTGGGCAGAGCTACGGCGCTATCCTCACCCGACGCGTTAAAGACGTGATGCTCACAGACGTTTTCGCGGACGAGCGCGTTCGCCAGCACCTCGTGAGCGCGGCGGCAGGGAATGAAGGTCACGTTCTCACGCACAACGGGGTCGACCTCGTGGAGATCTTTGAGGTTGTCCGTGGGAATGATGATCGTGCGGACGCCCGCGCTGTAAGCCGCCATGGTTTTTTCACGGAGACCGCCTATCGGCAGAACGTTTCCGCGTATTGTGATCTCACCCGTCATAGAAACGTCGCGGCGGACGGGAATGCCCGACAGCGCGCTGATAAGAGCGGTGAGAGTGGTTATTCCGGCAGAAGGCCCGTCCTTGGGAACTGCGCCCTCGGGAAAGTGGATATGTATGTCCTTTTTCTGATAGAAATCGGGGCTTATGCCGTACTCGGATGCGACCTGACGGGCGTAAGTGATAGCCGCGTGAGCCGACTCCTTCATAACGTCACCGAGAGAGCCTGTAAGCTCAAGCTTGCCTGAGCCGTCCATGATAGCCGCCTCGACCTTGAGAAGATCTCCACCCGACTGAGTGTACGCCATACCGTTGACAACTCCGATCTCGTCGTATTGTGATATCGCCTCGGGTAGTATCTTCTTGGGACCAAGGAATACTTTGAGATCCTCGGGACCCACGGTTATTCTCGTAGCGTCCTCCTCAATGATCTGTTTCGCCGCCTTTCTGCAGAGAGATGCCAGCTCGCGCTCCAGATTACGCACTCCCGACTCGCGAGTGTAGCAATCGATAACGTCGGAGAGCGCCGCGTCGGTGATCTTCAAGGTCCTTTTGTTAAGTCCGTGACGTTTAAGCTGCTTGGGGATAAGATGATTTTTCGCGATGCCCATTTTCTGGCTCTTGGTGTAGGTGTGAAGCTCGATTATCTCCATACGATCGATAAGGGGGCGGGGAACGGTGTCAAGAGTGTTGGCGGTAGCGATAAATATGCAGTCCGAGAGATCGAAGGGAAGCTCTACGAAATGATCGCGGAAGAACTTGTTCTGCTCGGGGTCAAGGACTTCAAGCATAGCGCTTGCGGGGTCTCCGCGACCGTCGTTTGCCATCTTGTCGATCTCGTCGAGGAGTATTAGGGGATTTTTCACACCCGCTTGCGTTACTGCCGCTATGATACGTCCGGGCATAGCGCCAACGTAGGTCTTTCTGTGACCGCGGATATCCGCCTCGTCGCGAACGCCGCCGAGGGAAACTCTGACGTATTCACGCTTCATGGCGCGCGCCAAGGACGCGGCAATACTGGTCTTACCTACCCCGGGAGGACCGTAGAGACAGATTATTTGACCCTTGAGGTCGGGATTAAGCTGCTTTACGGCGAGATATTCAAGAAGTCTTTCCTTGACGTCTTCAAGACCCTCGTGGTCGGCGTCAAGTATCTTCTTTGCCGCCTTGATATCGGTTCTGTCCTTTGTGGACTTGTTCCAAGGCAACTCAAGGCAGACGTCAAGATAGTTGGATATTACCGTTGCCTCGGCGCTTCCGAAGGGAGAGCGGGCAAGGCGGTCGTTTTCCTTGAGGAGCTTTTTCTGAACCTCCTCGGGCAGTGACGCCTTCATTATTTTATCGTAATATTCCTCGGTGTCCGAAAGTCCGTCTCCCAGCTCCTCCTGTATCGCCTTCATTTCCTCGCGCAGATAATACTCGCGCTGACCGCGGTTTATTCTCTCGCGTGTCTTTTTGTGAAGCTCGTTTTCAAGACGGAGCAGGTCTATTTCGTCCTCGGCGATCTCAAGCACCGCGTCTATTCTGTGATACGGCTCGAAAATTCCGAGAACGTCAAGCTTGTCCTCGTATTTAACGAAAAGATTTGACGCAATAACGTCGGCAAGCAGGGCAGGGTTTTTTATGGATTTGAACGTAGGAAGGATATTTTCCGCAGGGGGAGGGAGCAGCTTTGCCATCTGCGTTGCCGCCTCTGTAAGACGGCGAAGATAGGCTTGATTTTTGACACCGGGAGTGTCGGGCAGAGCCACGGTTTTGCAGATAACGTCGGCGGTGTTGTATTTGCCGGTCTTACGGTAAGAGGTCACGATAGCGCGTGACATACCCTCGGCGATGCAGCGGAGAGTTTTTTCTCCCGCGTTTATGAGCTGCTTGATCTTGATAACGGTTCCCACCTCAAAAAGCTGAGGTATTTCGCTTGTTTCACCCTCATCGGGCTTTATCGGCACGGCGACCGCGTATTTAGAACCCTCGAATGCCTCTCTAAGCGCGTCGCAGGAGCCAAAGGCGTTGTCTCCCACCTCGAGATTGATTATCTCTCCGGGGAAAGCCACCGTTGAGCTGAGCGCCACCAAGGGAAGCGAGAGCTTTTCGGCTTTAACTGTATATTCTGACATTAAGTATTCTCCAATCTGTGTTAGTGCGTATATAATAGTTGCCTTTCGGCTGAATTCTACGATATAAATATACCATTATATCATTATACCACAGGGGGAACAAAATTTCCACCCCTTTTTTATAATTTTTACAATTTGTACAATTAATAATATATCATAAGTGCATATTAAATATAAAAAAGCCGCAAAAACCGATATTTTGTCGAATTTGTGGCATGGTGAATTTCAAATTTTGATTTCTCTATGGGTTATATATGTTCATTTCTTGCCCGCGTCGGCAAGAAACGAACCAAAGAAACGCCGCATAGGGGAAAGAGGGTCTTGTACGAGAAAAAGCGAACATGCCGCATTTTCTCGCCCTGCGACATTCTCTCTCCCCTATGTACCCCTCTCTCCTGTCGGCAAAGCCGACGAAAAAAAGATTATTGATTTTAAAGAAGTGAAATCCTTCTTATAATTTTGCTTTGTAGCCGTGATCTTATTAAAGCTTAAAGCTTTGTCGCGGAAGCGACCTTTCCCGAAGGGAAAGCTTTGTTGAGATTAGAAGTTTGATATTTTTGTAAGCCGTACTCCCCTATATTAACCAATGGGGTTGGGGGTCACGGGGGAGGGGATGTCGCGACGAATAAAAATGCGGCTTGCTGCTTTTTTATTCGTTAGACCCTCTCCTGCCCCGTGCGGCTTTTCTTTTCGTACTTTTCTTGCAGCTGGTGGCAAGAAAAGTACATATAAGAAATCTCGTTTCTTTGGTTCAGCAAATGATTGCATTTGCGAGCCGATCAATCTCCAAGCGATTGTCGGCAGGTTTCATTTTCGCCGAAGAAAAGAAATGAACAATACTTCGCGTTTCTTTTGGTTCGTTTTCTATCGCTGTTGACAGAAAATGAACATACAATAAAACAACGTATAGAACCCCTCAATCGCATAAAAAAAGCACAACAGGCGGTTTTAAGTGCGTAAAGATATCATTAGATTGATATTTCGCTAAAAACCAGCAAGCTGTGCAGGAATAAGTGACCGACGCGGATCGGTATTCTTATCGGGAACTATATTATACACTACCTCCTCGATTTTGTAAATATCCATTTTGTACGATTTTTTGTCGTTTTTTTTGTGCAAAAAAATAAGTAGTAGATTTTTCGCTCATTTGTCGTAGTGGTTTTTGTTGCTTTTGTATAACCCAAAATGTCGCAGTGGATTGGGACGAAACGAAAGCCCCTTTTGCGGCAAAGGTTTTTGCCTGATTTGAGATTTTTTGATTTTTTTTTAAAAAACACTTGACAAACCGTTTTTTGCGTGATATAATAATTGCCGTAACAAAGTGAAGTTCCGCTTCCACCCTGACGCTTGGCGAGCAGAGGTCAATAGCATCCCTTAAATAATGAGGGGAGAAGTCCGTAGAAATACGGTGGCTTGGCGCGGAACGGAAATGTTCTGCGTTTTTTTTACGCATAAGTCTGACAAGCATTATAGAACATATGCATTCTATTCAATGGAGGTGTGTACCATAGCAGCAAACAATTCAAAGGATACTCTCACAAATGAGGCGATAAACTTCCCCCAGGTCAGAGTTATCGGATCCGAAGGCGAACAGCTCGGAATCATGAGTTCGGAGCAGGCGCTTAAAATGGCGTATGATAAGGGACTTGATCTCTGTCTTATGACCGCACAGGCAAATCCCCCCGTGTGCAAGATCATGGATTTCGGAAAGTTCCGATTTGAGCGTGAAAAGCGCGAGAAGGAAGCTAAGAAGAAGCAGCAGACGGTCGAGCTTAAGGAGATCCAGCTTTCTCCCAGAATCGATACTCACGATTTTGAGACAAAGGCAAAACACGCGCACAAGTTCCTTGAGGCAGGAAATAAGGTTCGCGTTGTCATGAGATTCCGCGGACGTGAAATGAGCCACATGGCAATAGGCCGCGAGATCATCGACAAGTTTGCGGAGATCTGCTCGGATGTAGGAACGGTCGATAAAAAGCCATCGGTTGACGGACGTATCATGAGTATGGTCATTAACCCAATAAACACAAAGTCGGCAAAATAAATTCAGTAAATTTTTAGTATAAGGAGAATATAAAAATGGGAAAAGTCAAGACACATAAGGCTTCTGCCAAGAGATTTTCGGTTACCGGCACAGGCAAGGTTAAGATGAACCACTGCCACCACCGCCACAATCTGGGTCTTAAGACTCAGAAGAGAAAGAGACACCTCCGTTCCGGCGCTATCATGAGCGAGGCTATGGCGCCCAATATCAGAGTGCTGATCCAGAAGTAATTTGAAAAAGTAATCGAGAAAGGAAATAAGAAAAATGGCAAGAGTTAAGGGCGCTATGATGACGCGCAAGAGAAGAAAGAAGATATTGAAGGCAGCTCGTGGCTACTGGGGAGCAAAGTCCAAGCACTTTAAGATGGCTAAGCAGGCCGTACTTAAGAGCGGAAACTACGCTTTCGCAGGCCGTAAGCAGAAGAAGAGAGATATGAGAAGACTCTGGATCACCAGAATCAGCGCTCAGGCAAAGGTTTGCGGAATGAACTATTCCACCTTTATGAACGGTCTCAAGAAGGCAAACGTTACTCTCAACAGAAAGATGCTTGCTGAGCTTGCAGTATCCGACAAAGCAGCTTTCGCAGCTCTCGCAGAGCAGGCAAAGGCAGCTCTCTGATAGAACTGAATACAAAACCCGGTAATGGATATTACTGGGTTTTTGTCATAGATAGGGGCAAATTGATTTTGCACACAGAGGCAAAAAAGAAGCCAAAAATAATACAAAAACATCCATTTTTGGATTAAAATGGTCAGTAATCTTGAGAGGAGGCAGACGGCTTATGGCATTTGACAGAGAGGTCATTACGTCGCCGCAGAATAAATACGTCAGCCTCGTAAGAGGTCTGGCTAATAAAAAAATCAGAGAAAGAGAGAAATTGTTCCGATTTGACGGTGTAAAATTGATGTGCGAGGCAATGAAAAAGGGCATCGCTATCAGATTTATACTGGTGTCGGAGAGCGAGTGGAACGGAGTTGCCGAAAAGGCAGAAAAGCTTTATGGAATAAAGGAAAGTGACATTGTATGCCCCGTAATTTCGGTGGAAAACGGACTTTTTGATCGACTTAGCGAGGAGATGGCTCCCGAGGGAGTTATCTGCGTGTCTGAATATGCAAACGAGCTTCACCGAGAGCTTGGCGAGGACGACAAAATCGGGTGCATCGACGAAGAAAAAGTACTTATTCTTGAATCGGTAAGAGACCCGCATAACGTAGGCGCTATCGTCCGAGTTGCCGCCGCCTTTGGTGTTGACCGTATTGTGATGAGCCGCGATTGCGCGGACATTTACAATTCAAAAACGCTCCGTGCGTCCATGGGTACGGTGTTTGGCATGCGGATAGACAGAGTGGCTAATATTCCTTGTGCCGTAAAGGAATTACAGAATGACGGCAGAAGAATATTTGCCGCGGCATTGGAGAGAGATTCGGCAAAGCTCGGCGAGCTTGAAATACGAAACGGTGACTGCGTTATCATTGGAAACGAGGGTCACGGACTCAGCGCCGAAGCAATAGAGGCCTGCGACGGCACCGTCTTCATTCCTATGGCTGACGGAGTCGAATCACTCAACGCGGCTACTGCTGCTGCGGTTCTGGTATGGGAGTTTTTCGGACCTACGCGTTTTTGGGGAGGTAAATTGTGAGCAAAGATTTAAAATGGATATGGTTAGCTGAAAAATGCGGTCCGTGCAGCACGGAGCTTTTAAAGCTTATAGAGAAGCTGGGCAGCATTGACGATATATTTGCCGCCGATTACGACGGCTATTGCGATACGGGTGTGAGCGAAAGGCTTTGCGAGGATCTTTGTGATAAGAATACCGCAAACGCTATGAAGATAATTTCATACTGCCACGCGGCGGGTGTGACTATCCTCACCTACGATTCGCCGAGATACCCCGCAAGTCTCCGTTCACTGAAAAATCCTCCCGCTGTGCTTTACTGTGCGGGAGAGCTGCCCGACCTCAATAAAAATCTTTGTATTTCGATGGTTGGCACTCGCACCGTGAGTGAATACGGTATGAGGGCGGCGTATAAAATAGCTTATGAGGTTGCCTCGTCGGGAGCTATCTTAGTCAGCGGAATGGCGCTGGGAATTGACGGAATAGCATCTTGTGCGGCGATCGCGTCGGGAGGCAAGACCGTTGCGGTGCTTGGGTGCGGTATAGACCGCGTATATCCCAAGTCGCATCAGAGACTTTGGGAGGCTATCAAGCGTCACGGCGCGGTCATCACAGAATTTCCTCCCGATACCGAGCCTCGCGGAATGAACTTTCCTATGAGAAACCGTATAATAAGCGGTCTCGGACAGGGAACGGTAGTGGTCGACGCAGATCTTGACAGCGGCGCGATGATAACCGCAAAAAACGCAATATTGCAGGGACGCGACATATACGCCGTTCCGGCAAACATAGGATCTGAGAACTCCTCGGGTACCAACAGCCTTATTCGTGACGGCGCGCAGGCGGTACTCTGCGGCAACGATATAATTCGTAATTATATGTATATCTACCGCGACAGACTTAACGTGTCAAAACTGATGAAGGCAGAGAAAAATTCGGACTTTGATCTTGATTTCGTTAGCAGAATGGGAGTCGCGGCAAAGACGAACGGAAGTGGCGCGAGAAAGCAGATCGGAGAGCGACCGTTGACAGAAAAAAAGACGGTCAGAGATCAGCATCAAGTTGAAAAAAGACCTGACGGAAAGGCAGCTCGTACCGCTATGAAAGAACCCGTGAAGCCTGCCGCCGAGAAGGACCTTGGCGGAATGACGGCGGGTCAGAGTAAGCAGGGCGATGATTCTGCAAAAATACTTGAAAAATTAAGTGAGAAGCAAAGAAAGATATTTGACGAGATGCCTCTTGACAGAGCGGTCACCGTCGATTATCTTACCAAGACCGGCTTTGCTCTGGGAGAGGTCATTTCGGCACTCACGGTTTTGGAGATAAAAGGATTGGTTGCGTCACTCCCCGGCGCGCTATATATCAGAAAGTAATTCGGTAATTGTTTGAAAGGATATATATACATTAAATGGCAAATCTTGTAATCATGGAGTCACCCTCCAAAGCGAATACAGTAAAGAGCTATCTCGGCTCAAATTATAAGGTCATCGCATCCATAGGACACATACGCGATCTCCCAAAATCTACTCTGGGCGTCGACATTGAGAACGATTTTGAGGCTCACTACATCAACATCCGCGGCAAGGGAGACATTATCAAGGAGATCAAAAAGGAAGCGAAGAATGCAAATAAGATATTCCTCGCAACCGACCCTGACCGCGAGGGAGAGGCTATTTCATGGCATCTTGCGACTGCTCTCGGCATCCCGATTGAAAAGACTCAGAGAGTCACCTTCAACGAGATCACAAAGAACGTGGTTAAATCTGCTATCAAAAAGCCCAGAAATATCGATATGAGTCTTGTTGACGCACAGCAGGCGAGAAGAATACTCGACAGAATAGTAGGATACAAGATCTCCCCCCTGCTTTGGAAAAACGTAAAGAGCGGTCTGAGCGCAGGACGAGTGCAGTCTGTGGCGACGAGGATCATCGTTGAAAGAGAAGAGGAGATCAAGAACTTTGTTCCCATTGAGTATTGGACTATCGAGGTCACGCTCATGTCGGTGGAGGGCAAGCCCTTTACTGTTCGCTTCTTCGGTGACGCCAACGGCAAGATAGAGCTTGGCAACGAGACCGAGGCTATGGCTGTGGTGAACGCTACCAGCGGCAAGAGCTTTGATGTCAAGGCGGTCAAGCGCTCCACAAGACATAAGGCTCCCCAGCCTCCCTTTACTACCTCCACACTTCAGCAGGAGGGATATAAGAAGCTTGGCTTCCAGTCTCAAAGAACTATGAGAGTTGCTCAAGAGCTTTACGAGGGTATAAATCTCGGCAGCGAGAACGGCGGCGTTCAGGGTCTTATAACCTATATGCGTACCGACTCTCTCCGTGTATCCGCAGAAGCACAGGATGCGGCAAGAGCATATATCGCTGATAAGTTCGGAGATAAATATAATACTGCAGAACCCAGAGTATTCAAGTCAAAATCGGGTAGTCAGGACGCGCACGAGGCGATTCGTCCCTCAAGCGTTAATCTTGAACCCAAGAAGATAAAGTCCTATCTCTCCGCAGATCAGTACAAGCTTTATAAGCTTATCTGGGACAGATTCGTAGCCAGCCAAATGGAATCGGCAGAGCTTGCCACTCTCAACGTTGAAATTGAGTCTGCAGGCTATATCTTCCGCACAGGCGGATATAGCGTTGCTTTCCCGGGATATATGGCAGTGTATGAGGAGAGCGTTGACGAGACGGCAAATGAGGGCGAGGAGCAGAAAAACGCAAAGATCCCCGAGCTTCGTGAGGGCGAGAAGCTTGAATCCGGTCATATAGATCCCACCAAGCACTTCACCGAGCCTCCCCCAAGATTTAACGAAGGCTCTCTTGTAAAATTCCTTGAAGAAAAGGGAATCGGCCGCCCCAGTACCTTTGAGTCTACCATCACGACCATTACGTCAAGAAATTACGTTAAGCGTGAGGGCAAGAACAAGGTGCTTGTTCCTACCCCTCTTGGCGAGATAACGACCAAGCTGATGTGCGAGCATTTCGACACCATAGTTGACTATGAGTTTACCGCCGAAATGGAGAACAAGCTTGACGCAATAGAAAAGAGCGAGCAGAGCCTTAACGGTGTTCTGCGTGACTTCTGGGCAGATTTCTCCAAGCAGCTTGAAGTCGCCACCGAAAAGCTTGCCGAGACCAATATCGAGCTTCCCGTCGAGGAGACTGATATACAGTGCGAGAAGTGCGGTAGTATGATGGTAGTCAAGAACGGCAGATTCGGTAAATTTGCAGCTTGCCCCAACTATCCCAGATGCCGTAATACAAAGCCTTTGACCCAGACGAAGCCTGAGGACGTTGACGGTGACGAGGGTCAAAACGAGGGAAAGAAGGAAAACGAAAAGAAGCTTATCATAGCTGACTTCAAGTGTGAAAAGTGCGGCTCCGATATGGTTCTTCGAACAGGAAAATTCGGCAGCTTCTACGCTTGCTCCAATTACCCTGCCTGCAAGAACACTAAACAGAGAACCCGTGAGATAGGCGTTCCCTGTCCCGAGTGCGGAGCAAAGATAGTCACAAGATACAGCAGAAGCAGGACTGCGTTCTATGGTTGTGAAAGATACCCCGAGTGCAAGTTCTCGTCCTGGGATATGCCCATGGAAAAGAAGTGTCCCGAGTGCGGCAAGAATCTCTTCCATAAGAAGGGCAAGCCACAGCTTGTCTGTCACGATGAAAAATGCGGATATTCCGAACCCTACGTCGCTCCTGAAAAGAACGACGAGGCAGAGGAAAACTGATAATCGAAAATGAAAAACAACAAGATAATAAACGTCTATGGAGCGGGACTTGCGGGCTGTGAGGCGGCATGGCAGATAGCCAAGCGAGGCATCTCCGTCAGACTTTTTGAAATGAAGCCGAAGAAATACACCCCAGCGCACCATAGCGAGGGCTTTGCGGAGCTGGTTTGTTCCAATTCGCTTCGAAGCGACAGAGTGACCAACGGCGTGGGACTTTTAAAAGAGGAGCTGTACCGTCTTGATTCACTCATCATGGAGGCGGCTTACGCAACGAGAGTACCCGCAGGCTCAGCGCTTGCCGTTGACAGAGAGCTTTTCTCGGCTTACGTTACCGAAAAGATAAAGAATCACCCCAATATCGAGATAGTGGAGGAAGAAGTCTCTTCGGTCGAGGACGGGACTGTAACCGTTATCGCCACGGGACCTCTCACAAGCTCTCCTATGGCGGAGTATATCGAAAAGACGCTCGGACTTTCGGGTCTGCACTTTTTCGATGCCGCAGCGCCCATAGTCGACGCAAGCTCCTTGAATATGGACGTGGTATATGCCGCGTCAAGATACGATAAGGGTGATGCAGACTACCTCAACTGCCCTATGAACAGGGAACAGTACGACGCTTTTTACAATGCGCTCATCACCGCGAAGGAAGCCGAGCTAAAAGACTTTGACCGCGAGATGCAGAAGGAATTGAAGGTGTTCGAGGGATGTATGCCCGTGGAGGTCATGGCAAAGCGAGGCTATGAGACTCTTTGCTACGGACCCTTGAAGCCCGTTGGTCTCGTCGACAAAAGAACAGGCGAGGAGGCCTTTGCCGTAGTCCAGCTCCGACGTGAAAATGCCGAGGGAACTATGTATAATCTGGTAGGCTTCCAGACACATCTGACCTTCCCTGAGCAGAAAAGGGTGTTTTCTATGATCCCCGGACTTGAAAACGCAGAGTTTTTGCGTTACGGAATCATGCACCGTAATACCTATATAGATTCGCCCAAATACCTCGATCCCGATTACTCTTTGAGATCGAACCCCGATATTTTCTTTGCGGGTCAGATGACGGGAGTAGAGGGATATATCGAGTCGGCAGGCTCGGGCTTCGTTGCGGGGATCAATGCCGCTATGAGAGTTCTCGGAGAGGAAAAGGTGATCTTCCCCAAGACTACGATGCTGGGTGCTATGGCGCAATATATAAGCACTGGCAACGTCAGCGGCAATTTCGTGCCTATGAACGCGAATTTTGGCATCGTCGAGCCTCTCGGATACCGAGTCAAAGGCGGCAAGGTGGCAAAATACGAGGTTATTGCAAAGAGAGCGCTTGACGTCATTCCCGAGTTCGGCGAAAGGCTTGGAGCGGAGAACTATAAAACGAGAGCGGAGGAGAGCGAAGATGCGGATAATCGTTGATATAATGAGCGGAGATAAGGCTCCCCTCGAGACGCTTCTCGGTGTTGACAGAGCGGCAGGACAGGACTATTCAAAGGGCGTCGATTTCACTCTCGTAGGCGACGAGAACGTGATAAAATCGCTTGCCGCGGAACATAATATTGATATTTCAAGGTATGAGATAAGACATACCGATATCGTACTCACTATGGAGGACGAGCCTCAGACGGTTATGAAGGAGAAGAAAAATTCTTCTCTGGGTCTTGGACTCCAACTTCTTGCCAAAGGCGAGGGCGACGCGTTCGTCAGCGCGGGCAATACGGGAGCGCTTTTCAGCGGCTCGTCGCTTATAGTCAAGAGACTTCCCGGAGTGCAAAGGGCGGGAATCGGTGCTATTTTGCCGCTTGGAAACCCCGTAATGCTTATGGATTCGGGCGCCAGCGTAAAGCCCAACGAGGACTATATGGTAGGCTTTGCCGTTATGGGTAACGCCTATATGAAGGCGATCTACGGCGTTGAAGAACCGAGAGTAGGACTTCTCAACAATGGAGAGGAGGAGCATAAAGGTACCGAGCTTCAACAGGCGGCGTACGCAAAGCTTAAAGATAGCCCTCTTATCAATTTTATTGGAAATATCGAGGGCAAAGAGATGGTTTTGGGCGGTTGCGACGTCTGTGTAACTGACGGCTTTACGGGCAACGTTACACTCAAATCTATCGAGGGTATGGGCAAGCTGATGTCAAGCGATCTTAAAGCTATGTTTGGGGGCGGACTTGGCGGCATCCTTGCATATCTGCTCATAAAGAAGAAGCTGAAAGCATTCAAAAAGAGATTTGACGCCAAGGAGCATGGCGGAGCGCCGATCCTTGGTTTGAAGAAAACGATCATTAAGGCACACGGCTCGTCTGACGCAACGGCGTTCTCAAACTCTATACGTCAGGCAATAAATTGTGTCAATAGCGGTGTTGTTGATATAATTGCCAAGGAAGCCGAAAAAATGGCAGAGCAAAGAGCTGTCGAGCAGAAGCTTGCCGAGGAAAACGGCGCTGAGGAATAATCAAATTACAGAATTTTTACGGAGAAACGGAGATCAGTATGACGGTAAACGGTCAAAACGCAAATAGCGCACTTGAAGCAGCAATAGGCTATAAATTCAATGATAGCGTACTTCTTACGCGCGCGCTTACGCACTCATCTCATTCAAACGAGTCGGGACTGAAAAATCATCATATGTATTGCAACGAAAGACTTGAATTTCTGGGAGACAGCGTTCTGTCTATCATAACCAGCAAATATCTCTATTCAAATTTTTCAGACTGCCCCGAAGGTGAACTTACGAGAATGAGAGCCGAGGTCGTCTGCGAGAGAGCGCTTTCGGGATACGCCAACGCTATATGTCTTGGCAATTATCTTCTTCTCGGTATAGGAGAGGAAAAGAACAACGGAAGAAGTCGCAAGAGTATTCTTGCCGACGCATTTGAGGCGTTGCTTGCGGCGATGTATCTTGACTCGGGAGAGATGGGTATGGAGACGGTTGAAAAATTCCTGCTCCCCTTTATCGAAAAAGAGATCGAGAGCATCGGCAAGAGCAAGGGATTTTCGGGAGACCCCAAGAGCCTGCTTCAACAGTTTGTTCAGCAGGCGGAAGGCGATTTCCTTGAATACGCGGTGGTAGAGCAGAGCGGCCCAGACCATATGAAATCTTTTAAGGTCGAGGCGAGACTTAACTCCAACGTTATCGGCAGAGGTCAGGGCAGAAGCAAGCGAGAGGCGGAGCAGAACGCCGCGAAAGAGGCGCTGAAGCTTTTCAGCGTCATACCTCGCGAGGAATAACACAAAATACGGTTTTCGGAGTGCTAAATGAATGAAAAAAGTGTAAAGCACAGAAATATTCCAGTTTTTATCCCACATCTGGGTTGCCCCAATATGTGCGTTTTCTGCAATCAACGCTCGATCTCGGGAAAGCAAAGCTTTTGCCGCGAGTCGGTAATAGCCGAGATAGACGAGGCGCTTGCTACGATCCCACCCGAATGTGAGGTCGAAATAGCCTATTTCGGCGGCTCATTTACGGGCATCGACCGCGATCTGATGATATATCTGCTTGATGTGGCAAAGGATTATGTCGACAACCCAAGAGAGGGCAGAGCGCGAGTTTCGGGCATCAGAATGTCAACGCGTCCCGACTACATAAACGGTGAGATAATGGAGATGCTATCCCATTACCCCGTAAAGACCGTGGAGCTTGGACTGCAAAGCATGGACGACGGCGTTTTGAGAAGATCAAAGCGAGGACACAGCGCCAAGCAGGCCGAGACCGCCTGCAAAATGATAAAGGATTCGGGATATTCGCTTGTCGGACAGATGATGATAGGTCTGCCGGGGTCAGATATTGAAAAAGAGCTTGTGACCGCAAGGAAGATATGCGAAATGGGCGCTGACGGAGCGAGAATATATCCCACAGTCACCTTTTACGGCACCGAGCTTGCTGAAATGGCAGAGAGCGGAGAATATATGATGCTCGACCTTGAAGACGCGATATACCGCTCCAAGGATGTCTTGAAGATATTCAACGCTCAAGAAGTCGAGTGCATAAGGATCGGACTTTGCGCCAGTGACAACCTTGGAGACCTTGAAAAGGTCAAGGGCGGAGCAAATCATCCCGCTCTCGGAGAGCTTGTCCTCGGTGAGCTTTATTACGACGAACTGCGTGAGAAGGTAAGAGAGCTTGATCTGAAAACCGGAGTTGAGGGCAAGAAAATCGTCGCAGAAGTCCCTCTCGGCTTTCTTTCCCGCGCCATAGGTCAAAAGGGCAAAAACAGAAAGAGAATTATCGAAGAATTTAAACTTAAAGAGTTGAAAATAAAAGAAAATGAGCTTGCGAAGGGTCTTACCCTTTGCGAGAACGAAGAAAAGACGGAGGTATAGCTTTGTATCTTAAGTCAATAGAATTGCAGGGCTTCAAATCCTTCCCCGACAAGACCAAGCTGGTCTTTGATGCGTCGGGCGAGGAGACGGGAACAGGCGTTACCGTCATAGTCGGCCCTAACGGAAGCGGAAAATCGAATATCGCCGACGCTATGCGCTGGGTATTGGGTGAGATCTCGTCCAAGACTCTCCGAGGCACCAAGATGGAGGACGTTATCTTCGGTGGCGCCGATAGCCGTAAGCCTATGGGATATGCCGAGGTATCGGTCACCTTTGACAACACGGTGGGCCCCACGCGTCTTGATTGCCCCTACGACGAGGTAACGGTCACTCGCCGTTATTTCCGCGCGGGTGAGAGCGAATATTACATAAACCGTCGCGCGGTAAGACTGCGTGACATATACGAGCTTTTTCTCAATACGGGTATCGGACGTGACGGCTATTCCATAATCGGTCAGGGTCGAATTGCCGATATGGTGTCGAGAAAGAGCGAGGACAGACGTGACATCTTTGAGGACGCGTCGGGAATCGCAAAATTCAGACACAAAAAGAGCGAGGCGGAGCGAAAGCTGAAACAGACCGAGGACAATATGCTTCGTATCAACGACATATTCACCGAGGTTGCGTCTCAGGTCGGTCCTCTCGAAAAAGAGAGCGAGAAGGCAAAGAGAGCTATCGAGCTTATGGAGGTCAAGAAAAAGGTCGATGTCAGCCTCTGGCTCTTTGACACCGAAAAATACCGTACCGATATTGCCGCTGCAGAGGAGGCGCTCAGACGCTCGGAGTTCGACCTCAAAAACGCCGAGGACTCGATGCAGTCTCTCGACGCGCGCAACGCAAAGCTCTACGAGGCGTCCCAGAACGGTAAGATCGCGCAGTCTCAAATACTTAATCTCATCAAGGAACAGACAAGCGAGATCTTCAAGCTGGACAGTGAGTTCAGAGTAAACGAGACCAATATCCGTCACACCGACGAGATGATAGAGAGCGCAAAGCAGTCGCTTGGCTCTGCCGAGAGAAGCCTTGCCGAGGAAAAGATAAAGGAAAAGACGCAGGTAGACAAGATAGCCGAGCTTGAAAGATCTCTTGACGATACCAACCGCAAGCTTGAAGAAACCGAGGATGCGATCTTCGATGAAAAGTGCAATATAGACAAGCTTAATAAGGAGATCGACACAGCGTTTGCCGACATTAAGAGTGCCGAGGAAGCGGCGGTCGATATCAAGGTCAGAATTTCTGTCCTTGAAAACTCACGCGAGAGCGGAAGCGACCGAAATGCCGACATTCTTTCGGATATAGAGAGATACGGCGAGGAAGCGGCGAAGCTTGAAAAGTCCTTGCAGGCAAAGCAAAAGACGGTTGACGAGTATAACGAGTCGATCACCGAGATAGACTCCGAGACCGCCGAGATAGATAATGAGTTGACAAAGCTTAATTCCGACCTTGGTGAAAAATACGACGAGCTGAACAACAAAAAGCTCCGTCTTGAATCTGTTCAGCACAGAATAAAGACCATCAAGGCTATGGAGGAGCAGTTTGAGGGGTATAATAACAGTGTCCGTTTCGTAATGAACAGCTATGCGGCAGGTAAGATCACCGACCGACACGGTGCGCCCTGCGGCAAGATCTACGGACCTCTTTCCAAGGTGATCAGCGTTGATTCGGGGTACGTAGTTGCCGTTGAGACTGCTCTTGGAATGAACCTCCAAAACATCGTGGTTGAGGACGAGGAGACCGCAAAGGCGGCTATGTTTGCCCTCAAACGCGCCGAGGCAGGTAGAGCGACCTTTTTCCCCGTGACTTCTATGAGAGCGCAGACCGAAACTCCCGAAATGCGCGACGCAAGAGGATTTTCGGGCTATGTCGGTCGTGCCGACGAGCTTTGCGGAAGCGATGAAAAATTCAGAAGCGTTATAAGCTCGCTCCTTGGCAGAACTCTTGTTTTTGATAATATCGACAACGCTACCGCTATGGCGAAGAAGCTGAATTACAGAGTCAGAGTGGTCACTCTCGACGGTCAGCAGATAAATGCGGGCGGTTCCTTTACGGGCGGTTCGGTCAAGCAGGGCGGAGGAATTCTGTCCCGTGCCGACGAGGTAAAGAGACTTCAGAGCGAGTCAGAGGAGCTTGAAGCAAAGATCAAAAAGCTTCAAGGTGAGGTCGCAGAGCTTAAGGAGAAGATAGAGGACGTAACCGACCGCCGCACCGATCTTTCCGACAGAAAGGATATTCTTAATATCCTCAAAAACACCGAGCTTCAAGGACTTGAAAAGATCGCGGGTCAGTACGAATCCAACAAGGCTCTGCTCGACAAGCTCAACGAGGACTATCAGCAGATAGTCAGAATGAGCGAGCGCTACGAGGACGACCTTGCGGCGCTTAAAGCCGAGGAGGAGTCACAGAACAAGCGTGTCGAGGAATTTACCGCTGTGCGTCTTGCAAAGCACGACAAAAAGGTGGATGCCGAGGACAGGCTGAAAGCTTTTGAAGACGAAAAGACTGCGATAGTTATTCGTCTGAGCGAGATACAGAAGGATATCGAGACCGCCAAAGCACTTCTTGACGTATCGATCGAAAGAATCCGTGTCTGCGGCGAGGATATAAAGGCGACAAGCGAGAGAATGGCAAGCTACCGCGCCCAGATAGACAGTTTGACAGTTGCTCAGAGCGAGAACCGCAAGAGATATGCGGAGTGTCAGAGTGAACTAGATGACCTTAACGCAAAGCGAAGCGAGATCGAAGAAGGCAACATGGAGTTTGAGAAGAAGCTGAACGAGATCAACACCATGATGCGTGACAAGATGGCGGAAAAGGAGCTTATTTTCCGTGTTCACACCACTAACGAATCAAAGCTCGAAGGACTTCGCGAGAAATACGATAAGGTTTCGGGCAAGCTTTGGGATGACTATGAGCTGACCCGTGCAGACGCTGTAGCTCTTAATTATCCCCCCGTAACTGCGGAGAATCGCGCTGAATACGCAAAAATACAGGTAGAGTGTCAGAACAAGCTCAGATATATCGGTCACGTTGACCTTGACGCTGTGAATAAGTACAAAGAGGTCAAGGAGCGCTACGATTATATGAGTGAGCAGATAAAGGATCTTGAAAAATCCAAGGGCGAGCTGACCGACATTATCGTCAAGCTCGAAAAGGAAATGAAGACTGCCTTCGTTACCGCGTTTGACAAGATAAACGAAAACTTCGGCAAGACCTTCTCCGAGCTTTTCGGCGGCGGATCGGCTGAGATCTATCTCACCGACCCCGAAAACGTTTTGGAGAGCGGAATCGAGATCAAGGCGGCACCTCCCGGAAAGATAATCAAGAACCTTATGCAGCTGTCGGGCGGTGAGCAGGCGTTTATCGGTGTTGCGCTCTTCTTTGCGACGCTTCAAGTCAACCCCACGCCCTTCTGTATCCTTGACGAGATAGAGGCGGCGCTGGACGAGGTAAACGTCGAGAGACTTGCGCAGTACATAAAGAGATACAGTGACGGTACGCAGTTTATAATGATCACCCACCGTCGAGGAACAATGGCGGCGGCTACCAGACTTTACGGCGTAACTATGCCCGAGCATGGTATTTCCAAGATACTTACTCTCGACGTCAAGGACATCGAGAAACAAAAGGATGGTGAATGGAATGGCATTTTTGAGTAAGATTTTTGGCAAAAAGGATAAGGATAACAAAGATAATCAGGCGTCTGCCGAGGCAGTAAACGAGGCGCAGGAAAGCGAAGGATCCGAGGAGCTGACCGAGGAGGAGATCGCGGCGGCTGAAAGATTTGAAGCCGAGAACGCCGAGGAGATAAACGGCTCCGACGCTCTTGAAATTGACGGAGAGTTTTCAGACTTTTCCGTATTCAAGCAGGAGGCTGAGGCAGAGGAGATCTCTGACGAGGACGACGAAGACGACGGAGGCGAAAAGCTTTCCTTCTGGGAAAAGCTTAAAAAGGGTCTGACAAAGACCAAAAACGCTCTTTTCGGCTCGGTTAACGAGCTTCTCAAAAACTTCGTCAAGGTTGACGAGGATCTCCTTGAAGAGCTTGAAGAGCTGCTTATTATGGCGGACGTTGGAGTTGGAGCTACCGAGGAGATTATTGAGGAGCTTCGTGACAGGATCAAGGACGGCAGACTTAAAGAAAAGGATCAGGTGCTTGACACACTCAAAGAGATACTCGGCAATATGATCGGTGAGCATCAGCCCTTAAAGCTTGAAAGCACACCTTCGGTAATCCTTGTTATCGGTGTCAACGGTGCGGGTAAGACCACGTCGATAGGAAAAATATCCAAGAGACTTCGTCTTTCGGGCAAAAAGGTCGTCGTAGCGGCGGCTGATACTTTCAGAGCGGCGGCAATAGATCAGCTCGAAGTCTGGTGCCAAAGGGCGAAGGTCGATATAGTCAAGCAGAGCGAGGGAAGTGACCCTGCGGCGGTGGTTTTCGACGCTATCAATTACGCAAAGAAAAAGGAAGCCGACGTGCTGATAATCGACACGGCGGGCAGACTTCACAATAAAGCAAACCTTATGAACGAGCTTGCAAAGATCAATCGTGTCATCGACCGCGAGCTGCCCGACGCGTCTCGTGAAAATCTTCTCGTTCTTGACGCGACCACGGGACAGAATGCCGTTATTCAGGCAAAGGAGTTCAGCAAGGCGGCGAATATCACGGGCATTACCCTCAATAAGTTGGACGGCACCGCAAAGGGCGGTATCGTAATATCGATCAAGCGCGAGCTTGGTATCCCAGTCAAATTCATCGGCGTCGGTGAGAAGATCGACGATATGCAGGAATTTGACGCAAAGCAGTTCGTCGACGCACTTTTTGAGTGAGGACGCGGTTTGTGGAACCTTTTTTGAAAAAAGGGTTCAACACCTCCAAAAAACTTCCCCAAAAAGGATAAGTTACAGATAGCTTGTATTATGAAATGGTGAGGATGTAAGCGAAGCTTCACGGCTACCGTGTTGCAAGTAATTCTAAATTGATCATTTGATTAAGAGTTTTTGAAGTTCTTAGAAACTTTTTTCAAAAAGTTTCTAAGTGGGGTTTGGGGCAACGCCCCATGAAAAGGGAATAAATGAAAATAGTATTAGCATCGAGAAATAAAAAGAAGATAGGTGAGTTGCAGACGCTTCTTTCGCAGTATATCGACGGCATCGAGATAATTTCTCTTGACGACGTAGGTATTCACGGTGAAATAGAGGAGGACGGCGTAACCTTTGAAGAAAATGCGCTTATCAAGGCAAGAGTGGCGGCGACGTCGGGATATATCGGCGTTGGCGACGACTCTGGGCTTGAAGTAGACGCGCTTGACGGCGCGCCGGGTGTCTATTCCGCGAGATATGCGGGAGAGCACGGTGACGACGAGGCAAACAACGATCTGCTCATCAAAAACCTTGAAGATAAAGACGACAGGAGCGCAAGATTCGTCTGTTGTATTGCTTGCGTGTTCCCCGAAAAATACGGGTTTGAGCCTATCGTGGTACGCGGACACGTTGAGGGTGAGATCTTGAAGGAAAGACAGGGTGAGGGCGGTTTTGGTTACGATCCCTTGTTCTACTTCCCGCAGTTTGGCAAAACTCTTGCCGAGGTCACTCCCGAGGAGAAAAACAGCGTCAGCCACAGAGGAAACGCAATCGCGGCGTTTGCCGAAAAGCTCAGAGAGTTTGATATTAAAGAATAAGACAATAAATTGGAGAAAAATATGTTAACGTCAAAACAGAGAGCGTATCTGCGCGGTTTGGGTCAATCCTGCCCCGCGATCATGCAGATAGGAAAGGGCGGCATTTCCGAAAACCTTATTAAAACGGTTTCCGATGCCCTTGAAGCCCGTGAGCTTGTAAAGCTTACTGTGCTTGAAAATAGCGGTGAAGATCCCCGCGCGGTGCTTGACGCACTTTGCGAATCCCTTGGTGCCGAGGGAGTTTCCTGCGTGGGCAGAAAAATAGTCCTCTATCGCGAGTCAAAAGAGAAGAAGACAATAGAGCTTCCCAAAAAGTAATATGTTAAGAGTTGGAATTTACGGAGGAGCGTTTGCTCCGATCCACATAGGACACGTTGAGGCGGCAAAGTCGTTTATGGAGCAGATGTGGCTAGACGTTTTGTTCGTCATTCCTACGGGAACAAGTCCTCACAAGGAGATGAGCGGTGGTGCGAGCGACGCTGACCGCCTCGAAATGTGCAGACTTGCCTTCGAAGGGATCGAGGGAGTTATAGTCAGCGATATGGAAATAAGACGGCAGGGCAAAAGCTATACCGTCGATACGCTCCGCGAGCTGACCGCAGACGACCGCAGACTTTTTCTGCTTTGCGGAACAGATATGATACTGACGCTTGACAGATGGAAAGACCCCGATGAGATATTCAGCCTTTCCTATCCCGTCTATATTCGCAGAGAGAGTGACGAGAGCCTTGACGAAAAGCTGATCGAAAAGGTTACAGAGTACCGCAATAAATACGGCAAAAACGTTGTGAGGATCAAAGCGCCCGCTATTGAGGTCTCGTCAAGCCTTGTGCGCGAGAAGATCGCGCGCGGAGAGGATATTGACGCTCTCGTTCCCACCGCTGTCGCAAAATATATCAAAGAAAAGGGGCTTTACGCAAAATGAGTATTACCATAGAGCAGATAAGTACCCTGAGGCAGGATGTAGGGAAAATGATGTCGGGCTTTCGGCTTGAACATACCCTGGGCGTCGAAAAAATGGCGGTAAAACTTGGAGAAATATATTGCCCCGAGAAAGAAAACGTATTGCGGGCGGCGGCTCTGCTACACGATATAACCAAGGAGCTGACAGTATCCGAGCAGACGAGAATATACGAAAAATATGGGAAAACGCCGTCGAAAGAGGAGCTTGCGGCACCTGCGACCCTCCATTCGGTTACAGCATCGCTGATTATTCCCGAAAAATATCCCGAGCTTGCGGATGAGCAGATAGTTTCTGCGGTAAGATCCCACACTACTGGCAGAGAGGGGATGTCGCTTTGCGAAAAGCTGATATATCTTGCCGATTACATCGACGAGACGAGAAAATACGACGATTGTATTGCTCTGCGCGAGGAGTTTTTCTCGGCACATCCTGAAAAAATGGACGAAAAAGAAAGAACGCGGCATCTTAACCGCGTAATATTACATTCGTTTGATCTGACTATAAAAGACCTTCTTGCAAGGGGTAGGGTGTTGAGCTATGATACGGTCATGGCGCGTAACGGCATAATTTTTGAGCTTGAAGGCAACTAATTTCTATATAGAGAAAGGAATTTTACAATGGAAGAAATTAAGAATGAAGAAGTAAAGTCTCTCGTTGGCGCATCTCCCAAGGAGCTTGCTGACGCTATCGCCGAGATACTTGACAATAAAAAGGGAAATAACGTTAAGGTTATCGAGGTTGGAGACAAGACGATAATTGCCGATTATTTCGTGCTTGCAAACGGTAACACAAACACCCACGTCCGCGCACTTGCCGACGAGGTCGAGTACAAGCTGGGCCTTGCGGGCGTTGACCCCATAAGAGCAGAGGGTAAGGACGGAAACAATTGGAGAGTTATAGACTACGCAAGCGTCCTCGTTCATATCTTTGACCGAGAAGCACGCGAGTTCTACAATCTCGACAAGCTTTATACCGATTTTGAATAAGATAAAAAAGAACCGCTTTGCCCAACTTCTCGTAAGGAAGTTGGGCAGTTTTATTCGCCTGTGGCGAGTTCTATTGCTTCGCAGTGGTATTCGGCTTGCGCCGAGTGATATTTGCTTCGCAAGTTAAAGGGGCGAATAAAATATCACTGTGAGGCGAAGCCGAACAATATCACTACACGGCGGAGCCGGAATATAACTCTTGCTTTCTCTGCTAATCTATGATATAATATATTCGGTATTGTAGGGGTATGGGCTTTGCCCTATGCCTTTGTAATACAAAGGCGAAACTGGCGATAAAATGCAAAGATAAAACAAATACTACAAGGAGTAATGATATGAATCTATCTATTCGAAAATTGACAGTTGAATTATTAGATGATTGGTTATCCTATTTTGACAAAGATGCTTTTTCAGATAATGATGAATGGTGCGGATGCTATTGTATGTGCTATCATTGGAATAACGCATTACAAAAGAAACGGGCGTGGAATTGCGACAAGGATTGTGCCGAGTATAATAGAGAGCAAGCAATAGATTTTATCAAGAGTGGACGTATGCAGGGATATTTAGCGTATGTTGATAATGAGGTTGTTGGATGGTGTAATGCAAACGATAAAAAGGCATATGACAATGTAAATTTTAATTTTGCAAAGCAAGTTCCCGACAACGGAGAAAAAATTAAATCTATCGTTTGTTTTTCCGTAGCTCCCGGATATAGAGGTAGTGGTGTTGCTACAGCATTGCTTGATTACATATGCCAAGATGCAAAAGCGGATGGATATGTGATAGTAGAGGCATATCCATTTCAACATAATAAATATCACGCTTATCACGGACCTTTATCAATGTATAAAAAGAATGGTTTTGAGCTTTGTGGTCAAATAGAAGAATGTACAATATGTAGGAAATTTTTTAACCAATAATTGATATTTGGGATTAGACTTGATTTTTCGCACAGAAATAACCCCGACAGACTTTTTAATCTGTCGGGGTATCTATTTGTTTTCTGTGTACCAAATTTTGCTTATCCGTAGGGGAGACCTGCGGTCTCCCGCGGGCGAACACAGTTCGCCCCTACCGTGTGTTAGGTAAATATTTTGTGATTTCTCCGCTAAGAATGCAAAGAGAAAAGGCTGTTGTCCTTATCGGAGAAATTTTATAAGGGGTATGGGCATAGCCCTGTAAACTTGCAATAAAAACAGAAGAGAGAGTAACACGGTTACAAAATTCCGTGAAACTCTCTCTTCTCT
>JAZSRA010000029.1:0-61147 GCA_045538195.1 Eubacteriales bacterium
GCGTTGACTGTTGTTCTCGTAATAGTTGAGGCGGCAACCGTCCAGCTTGTAACGATTTGGTTTGCCGTGGGCTCTTTGGCAGCGGTGATTGCAAATCTTGCAGGGGCAAATACAGTGTGGCAATGCGTAATATTTGTTGCGGTGTCACTTGTGGTTCTTGTTCTTACAAGGCCTTATGTAAAAAGGGCAATCGAAAAGCGTGCAGTTCCCACGAATGCTGACCGATGTATCGGCAGGGAAGCGATTGTTTCAGAACAAATTGATAACCGTGCAGGTCGAGGTCAGGTGAAAATCGGCGGCATAGAATGGACGGCAAGGAGCGAGGATGACAGCATCATTGGTCCTGACGAGGTCGTAGTCGTCAAAAAAATCGAAGGCGTAAAAGTAATCGTAGAAAAAATAAAAGCTTAAGAAAGGATGAAATTAAATGATTTGGTTTTTTATCGGTTTAGTAGTTCTTATTCTTGTTATCGTAGTAATAAACATTAAAATTGTTCCCCAGTCAAAGGCTTATGTTGTTGAAAGATTGGGCGCATACCGTGATACATGGCAGACGGGACTTCATGTGAAAATCCCATTTATTGAGAGAGTTGCAAAAATTATTTCTCTTAAAGAACAGGTTGTGGATTTCCCGCCTCAGCCCGTTATCACAAAGGATAACGTAAGAATGCAGATAGATACAGTTGTGTTCTATCAGATAACCGACCCCAAGCTCTACGCTTACGGTCACGCAACTCCTATGATGGCTATTGAAAACCTGACCTCCACCACTCTCCGTAACATCATCGGTGATATGGAGCTTGACGAAACGCTCACCTCCCGTGACATTATCAACGGAAAGATGCGCGCAATACTTGACGAGGCAACCGACCCCTGGGGAATCAAGGTCAGCCGTGTTGAGCTTAAGAATATCATTCCTCCCAAGGAGATCCAGGACGCCATGGAAAAGCAGATGAAGGCTGAGCGTGAGAGAAGAGAAGCGATCCTGCGCGCGGAGGGTGAAAAGAACTCCAACATTCTTGTGGCAGAGGGTAGAAAGCAGTCGATGATACTTGACGCAGAGGCTGAAAAGCAGTCGAGAATACTTCGCGCCGAGGCAGAGAAGCAGTCTCAGGTGCTTAAAGCAGAGGGTGAAGCAGAGGCGATCTTGAAGATCCAGCAGGCAACCGCCGACGGTATCAGAATGATCAACGACGCAAAGCCCGGTGAGGGCGTTATCGCCATCAAGAGCCTTGAATCTCTTGAAAAGGTAGCTAACGGTCAGGCGACGAAGATAATTATTCCGTCTGAAATTCAGAACGTGGCAGGACTTGTAGCATCCATTAAGGGTGTGGCTGAGGAGAAGTAATAGCCATTAATAAAGTTAATGATAAACAAAAAACGGAGTGAATGGTCGATGTTCTTAGCGGAGAAATCACAGATCAATTTGTTCATATCAAACGGAATTGCTGCGCAGTAAACAAATAATAAGCCCCGACAGATTTCAAAGATCTGTCGGGGCTTTGCTTTACCAAAACCATGTTGATGATACCAATACGGTAAAAAATGCAAATACAATTGATAGTATTAAAGATGCAAAATTCATAATAATCGTTTTTTTATTTTTTGCAACACATGAAAAAACGATGGCAAGAATCTGCGGGATAGCAGGGATAGGGAGGTAGAAAATGAATCCGAAACCTGCAAGATGCCAAGGAGCCCAAAGACCCAAAACATTAAATATTAAAGTGAGTATTCCTAACAACCACAGAATGCTTGAAAATATATAGCTGATAATTGTCATGATAATTGTCATGATAATTGTTATTGTCTTTGCTGTACTTTTCATAATAGTCCTCCTTTATCGCCGGTTTCGCCTTTGTATTACAAAGGCATCAGGCGAAGCCCATATCCCTATTCATTATATCACAAATCGGCAGAGAAAGCAAGAGTTATATTCCAACTTCGTCGGAGTGATATTATTGCTACCGCAATAGTGATATTGAAGCCTTACGGCTTCAGTGATATTTTATTCGCCTCCAAAACTTGCGAAGCAAATACCACTCGTCGTAAGACGAATACCACTGCGAAGCAATAGAACTCGCCGCAGGCGAATAAAACTGCCCAACTTTCTTATGAGAAGTTGGGCAAGCTCCGTTTTTTGTCATTTATTTATTTCTTTCTCGTATATTTTCCGTGAGAATCGTATCGATGATTATATTTGTAGATCATCACTGCCGCCATGATCAGAACAAAAGCTATGATAGTTGCTATAAAGGCGCGGCTCTTGGTATATGATCCAATTATGTCAATGACCTTCATTACACCGTTGATCTCGTAGTCCTCTTTGAGAATGAGATCACATTCGCCCACCTTTTCGCCGTCAACGGTGGCAATGACCTTTCCGATAACGTCTCCTGCTTTCAGCGGTGCGCGGATGTCGTCATTAAATTCTGTATGATATGAAACGCTGCCAACTCCCGCAGGAATGTAGACCACAAGGTCGTCCGCAACCAGATACGGCGCGTCGCCAACCGTGGTAAGTCCTATCTTGGTGGTGCCGAGCTGCGCTCCCTTGGTGAAGATAACTTTGTTGTCATAGGTCTTGCAAGCCCATTTTGCGACTGAATTTACGTCGTCATAAGCGAATATCTCGCTTCCGTCCTCGCTTTCCTTGCCGTGGAGCAGCACGCAGATATAGTCAACGTCGCCGCCCACACTGTCGCTGTCGCGGACGAGAGTGACTATACTCCAGCCTCCAGCCTCCCCCGAATATCCCGCGTTCATTCCGAGACAGTTTGAGTTGTGATATTTGGGGTTTGACGCTGACGAAACGAGGTAATTTCGATTGTAAAAGTTTCTTTCCGAGGAGAGATTAGTAGACGCTACCGTGTGCTTGATAGCCGAGCAGATCTCCATATAAAGCTGATTTTCGGATGCCGCAAGAGCTATCTTCAAAACGTTATACGCAGTAGTGGTCATAGCGTCGTTGTCGGGGTATCCCAAGGGATTGGTGTAGGTGGTGTCCTTTGCGCCAAGCTCCAAAGCTTTGGCGTTCATCATCTCCACAAATCCTTGACTATTTCCTCCACAAATATTAGCGATAACGTAAGCCGCGTCGTTGTATGAGCCGCAGATCGCGCCGTAAAGCAGGTCGCGTATCTTGATCCTCTCGCCGTCCTTCAGCTTCATGCTATATCCAGACGCGCCTTTCAACATATCATCGGTTATGGTTACGGTCTCGTCGAGCCTGTCGGCAAGCGTCTCACACGCCACAAGCCCCATCGTTATCTTGGCACTCGTGGAGGTGTTGAGAATTGCGTAACCGTTTTTTTCAATAACGTATTTTTCGTGGGTCTTGTCGTAAAGCACCAGAGCCTCGCAGTTGACCGCCTCGGGAGGCTCGATCGATGCGGCAGAGACGGGAAGTGCCGACAGAACCGTAATAAATAAGAACAGGAGCGCCGATGCTATCATCAAACGGCGCTTCGTTTTTTCTGTGCGCTGCATTGGCAACTCCTTTCTAAAATTCTTATATCAAATAATGTCCGACGCTTCAAAAATCCTCAATGCGTTTTCCGCGTCAATTGCTATCTGACGTCGAAGCTCGTCCACCGAGGAAAACTTCCTTTCCTCGCGAAGGTAGGCGCAAAACTCTACTTTGAGAGCCTGACCGTAAATATCACCGTTGAAATTGCAAATATAGGTCTCGCAGTTTACGTCGTGCAGGTCGCTTCCGTCGGTAATAGTCGGTCGGATGCCCACGTTGGAGACGCCGATATGACGCTTGCCGTCCTCGGTGTAGCAGAGAGTAGCGTAGATGCCGTGCTTGGGGGTGATGATGCCCTTGGGGAAGGTCTGGTTTGCGGTGGGAAAGCCGAGAGAGTGGCCGAGATGCTTGCCCGATACAACGGGTGCGGAAAGACTGACAGTCTGACCAAGCATAGCCTTAGCGATCTCAAGCTCTCCGCTCAATATATGCTGACGGATAGCCGACGAGCTGACCGTTTCTCCGAACATGGTTATCTCGGGAACGACGGCGACATGATCCTCGCCAAATCGCTCTTTAAGCAGAGAGTGAGTGCCGAGACCGAGATGACCGAAGCGGTGATTGAAGCCGCAGACGGCTCCGATGCAGCCCAGCTTGTCCCCAAGTATTTTGTCAGCAAAATCCTCGGCGCTGACCGAGGAAAGCTCTCTGAAATTTCCGATCGCCACAAAATCGACGCCCGTGCCGAGTATTCTTTCAATCTTCTCGTCAAGAGAGCAGAGCATAGGCGTTTTTTTGTTGCCCAAGACGTTGACGGGCAGCTCCGAAAAGCACCACGCACCAACCTGCGACGCGCCAAGTCTTTTTCCCAGCGCCAAGGCTTCTTTGAAGATCGCCTTGTGAGCTACGTGAACGCCGTCAAAGGTTCCGAGGGCGATCACACATCCGCCCCGAGGCAGGGCAGAGACGACACCCTCAGCGGTTACTATATAAAACTGTTCCGTCATTGTCAGCTGTTCTTTTCCTCAAATTCTTTGTCGATAGCCTCGATGTAAAGTGCCACCATCTGTTCAAGAAGCTCGTCGCGGTCAAGCTTTCCGATGAGCGTGCGCGCGCTTTTGTAGTTGGTGATATGTGTAGGGTCCTCGGAGACGAGATAGCCTACGATCTGGGACGTGGGGTTATATCCGCCCTCTTTGATCGCACGGCAGATCTTGTAAAAAAGCTCCTTTGGGTCGGAGTTTTCCTCGGGGGTTTCGATCACAGGTTTGGAATTGGTCTTGATCAAAATTCTTTCGTTATTGTTGAGTATCATGCTTGTCCTTTAAATATAAATATTAATATTATTAATATAAACATTATATATCACCGCCTAACGATTGTCAAGCAAATTTACAAAAAATACAAATATTCTTTTCCCATGGGACATAAATTTTTACTGACGGAGGAAGGGGAGACGCAGTGAAAAAGATACGGTTTGGAATAGGCGGAATTTTGATGATAGCCGCCATGCTGATCTCGGATAGCTGGGCGGTGCTGGGAGTATATCTTTTTGCCGCACTGCTGCACGAGCTGGGGCATCTTGTGGCGGCAAAGGCATTGAAGATCAGGGTAAAGGAGATAAAATTCGGTTTTTCAGGTGTCAGGATAGTCACCGACGAGAGACTGACGTCCTACAAAAACGAAATAATATTGGCTATGTCGGGCCCTCTTGTAAATATAGCGATCTTTTGCTCTGTGTGGGCGGTGTTCTCGCTTTTCAGAGAGGGAGGCGAGGGGATGCTAACCTCACTTGACGCATTTTTGTTTTCGTCAGAGCTTGACAAGTGGGGAATATTGGCATTTTTGGCGCTTTCCTCCCTGATACAAGCGATATTGAACCTTATGCCAGTCAAGACCTTTGACGGAGGGCGAATACTCTCCTGTGCCGCGGCACAGCTTTTCGGCGACCGCGCCTCGGAGTGGATACTGTCGGTGACCTCGGCATTTTCGGCGCTCATTTTGTGGATATTGGCGCTCTATCTCATGCTGAAGGTTGGGGAAGGACTTGGGATCTACGTCTTTGCCGCCTGCATCTTTGGGGGAATTGCCGCAGGGGAGAGATGAAAGCAAGGGAGAGATGAAAGCAAGGAAGAACGAGCGTTGCTTTTATTACTCTTATTACTCTTTTTTAAAAACCTCTTTACAAATTCGCTTATATGTGTTATAATGACTATACCACACTAATCAAATATCCAATATCCGAGAGGGTGTATTTTTTGTTTTGGCAAAAATGCATACTCCCCTTTTCTGCATCCCTTGTGATATTGGAAAAGATTAGTGTGGTAGCTATCGGAGCTATGCGTTTTTCGTGCGTAGCTTCGGCTGCGCACTTTTTATTTTTGGAGGACAGAGAAATGAAACCAACCTTGACGGAATTATGGAACAGCAACATTCATCCCATAAGCGATGCGGATAAGCTATTGGAAAACAATCGCGAGCTTACAGGTTACATTGACCATCATTTTAAAAAGCTTGACGCCGTTCTGGACAAAAAAGGCAAGGAAACGCTAAAAACGCTCACTGAATGCTACGACGAGCTTTTATCTCTTGAATGTGAAGCGGCGTTTATCGAGGGCTTTTCCCTCGCCACGAAAATTCTGACCGAAGCGGTCACTTAAAGCGGATTTAAAACTAAATCAAAAAAGGCAACGCCGTCTGTTTTGCAGGTTTAGTTGCCTTTTGTATTTGAGTGTTTAAAATTTTGATTTGTAGGGATGTTGTAAATCTAAATGGCGGTGAAATCGATTATATAGCCGCGTCAAGCCTATGAAAATCAAATTTTCGAAATTTTCGTGATTCTCTCGGCACACTCTGTCAGAAATTTTTCCTCCCCAAGCTCATCAGAAAGATGCTTATAGCTTGCAAAATCGGCATCGTGACTGTTGACGAAAAAGCAATCAAAACCGTGAGCCTTTATTTTTTTGAGCGTTTCGCATATATCGCAGCCATTGAGCAGTCGCGCTAACGCCAAGTTTTCTTTTCATGGTAATATGTTCCTTCCCTTTATAGCAAAAGAGTTTTCGTAATGGCTTGCTTAATTTGACTGAACCTTTTCCTGAAGTTCAATGTAATGATCAAGCACATCTGCTCTGTCGGGAGCTTTTTTGCCGTTCTTTATCTCGCGAAAGAAGAACTCGGGATCGCCAAGTGTCTGTTCGGGAAAGTAGTAGGGGCAGGTGGTGGGATCCTCGTATCTTTCATACTGACCACCGCAAAGACCCGCATGGTCCTCGCCGCCCGAGACGAAAAGATCGTATTTCCGAGCCACCTTCAAGGCATCAAGCTCCTGACCCACTTCGCGAACATCTGCGTGCCAACATTCAAGACCTACGATGCCCATTTTCATCAGAGCCTCGATGTGATGAAGCTGATTTGCGGGGTGAGCGACAAGTGCCATTCCGCCCGCATCGCCAATAAGCTTTACAGTGTCCTCTGCCTGCATAAAGTCATAAGACTTTTTGGGAACGATATGTCGGCGGTCACGGAAAAGAGTATCAAACCAATCGGGATATTCGACGTCGGTAATAAGCTCTTTATCCTTCATGGCTCTGAAAACATGCTCGTTGCAGAGCCAGCAGATGCGGTCGTTGTATGAAATCACATCTTCCCAAGTGATGCCTTTGATAGAACCTTCGCTTACGGCGAGATCGAAAAGGAATTTGGTTTCAAAGGTCTGGCGTAGGCTTAATTCCTCAAGATATGTTTTCATTTTGGGATATTTGGGATCAAAATTGAAGCCGACGATGTGAAATACCGAGTTCAGAGCGGTGCAGGGAGAGGTAAATTCCGCACCGAAAACCCATTCCATACCTGCTTTTTCGCAAGCGATGCGAGTAGGCTCACAGGCGGATATAGTGTCGTGATCTGTTATTGCAAATGCGCCAAATCCCTCTTTTTTAGCGATGGCGACTATTTCCTCGGGAGTGTAAACTCCGTCGGAGTGGGTGGAGTGGTTGTGGAGATTGGCGTATTGCTTGATGGGGTTCATTGTGTGCCTCCTTGATGGATATATGTTCATTTTTTCTTCGGCAGGTTTCATTTCCGCTGGTGGAAAGAAATGAACATAAGAAAAGCAACCCTTTAAGCCGTCCCACAGATGCAGGACGGCTTAAATTGGTGCAAATTAAAGATTATAATACTTATCAAACTCCGCAGGGTGGGGAATTTTACTCATTTCGGAACATTCGGCTCTCTTTGCCTTAATAAAGTTCTTAAGCAGCTCCTCGGGGAATACGCAACCTGCCGTCAGGTAGTCGTGGTCTGCTTCAAGTGCGTCAAGCGCCTCGGGAAGGGAGGTGGGAAGTCCCTGAAGCTTTGCCTTTTCCTCATCGGGAAGGTGGAAAAGATTGAAATCGTAAGGACCCCAGCCCTCGGCGTGGGGATCTATCTTGTTCTTAACACCGTCAAGACCTGCCATCAGAATTGCCGCATAGCAGAAATATGGGTTGCAGGTAGCGTCGGGGTTGCGAAGCTCAAAGCGGCGTTTGTCGGGCGACTTTGCGTAAGCGGGAATACGAATGACCGCGCTTCTGTTGCTTGTCGCGTAACCAACGGTCACGGGAGCCTCAAAGCCGGGAACAAGACGCTTAAAGGAGTTGGTTGAGGGGTTAGTTAGCGCACAGAGAGACGCGATATGCTTCAAGAGGCCACCCATGAAGTAGTGAGCCGTCTCGGAAAGATGGGCGTAGCCGTTGTCGTCGGAGAATACGGGGGTGCCGTCCTTGAAAAGCAACATGTGGACGTGCATTCCGCTGCCTGCCTCGCCGTAGATAGGCTTTGGCATAAAGGTCGCGCTCTTGCCGTATTTCAGAGCCGTGTTGTGGATGATGTACTTGATCATCATGGTAGCGTCTGCCATATGAACGACCTCGCCAAGCTGAGGCTCGATCTCGTACTGACCCGAAGCCGCAACCTCTGGGTGATGGTAGTTGATCTCGATGCCCATGTCCTTCATAAGCATGCACATCTCGCTACGGCACTCGTAGGAGGTGTCAAAGGGCTTTGCGATGTGGTAGTTCTTCTGCTTCTGTACGATAACGCCCTTGCCGTCGGTGTCGCTGTTCCAGTAGGACTGACTTGCATCGACCGACGCGCCGATATAGTTAGGCTGGACGCTCCAGGTGACGTCGTCGAAAAGATAGAACTCAAATTCGGGAAGTATCTTCATTTCGTCGGCAACGCCCGAGTCCTTCATAAACTGAACTGCCGCTTTGATGATGTTTCTGGGGTACTGAGCGAGAGGACGGTTTTCGGGTGTGTCTATGATCATGGCATTACCCGTCATCGAAAGGGTAGGGATAGAGCAGAAAGGATCGATAACCGCGGTGTCGGGATCGGGAATGAACACCATATCGCTCTTTTCAACCACAGCATAGCCGTAGTTGGAGGCATCAAATCCAATGCCGCTCTTCATCGTGTCCTCGGAAAAGTTCTCCGCAGGGATGGTAACGTGACGGTACTGTCCGTTAATGTCCACCATCTTGAAGTCGACCATTTTAACGTCGTTTTCTTTAATAAGTTTCAAAATGTCCTTGACGGTTTTAGCCATAATTTTTTCTCCAATCAAAGTAAATATAGATTTCGCTTAAATTATAACATTTTTAACACAATTTGTCAATCTTTATACAAAAAACAAAATCCAAGAATAGAAAAATCCGAACCCCATCGCCTTATGATGAGATTCGGATTTTTGCGAACGCACCTATTTTAGTATGCCGACACTTTAGGTGATTACTGTTTCTTGGCGAAATGCTCTCGGGTTATCTTGACTACAAGTCCCGAAAGACCGATTAGCGCTATAAGGTTAGGCAGTGCCATGAGCGCGTTGAAGCAGTCGGCAACCAGCCATACGGTGTTTATTTCCGCAATCGCTCCGATGAAAACGAAAGCAACGTAGATCACTCTGTAAATAATTATTGCGACCTTAGAATGTTTTTTGAAGAGATATCCAACGCTTACTTCTCCGTAATAAGCCCATCCGAGAATTGTCGAGAGGGCAAAGAAAACGGTAGCCAGAGCAACTCCTATACCGCCTACGTAGGGAATGGCCTCGTTAAACGCGGCACTGCTGAGAGCGGCTCCGCTTACGGAAGGAGCAACCTCTGCGTTAAAAGCATTCGAATAAATTCCCGACGTAATGATGACAAGTGCGGACATAGTACAGATGATTATTGTTGTAATGAACACCTCAAATACACCCCAAACACCCTGCTTTACAGGTTCTTCTGTGCTTGACGCGGAGTGAGCGATAGGCGCGCTACCAAGTCCTGCCTCGTTTGAAAAGACACCTCTGCCGACACCGTAGCGCATAGCGGAGAGTATTCCGTATCCGGCTACACCGCCAAAGGTGGATTTGAGGTTGAAGGCTTCCTTGAAGATAAGAGCAAATGCGGCGGGTATCTTGTCTATGTTACAGATAAGAGCAATAATACAAGCAAGGATAAAGAAAACAGCCATAACGGGAACTAATTTTTCGTTGACCGTAGCAATTCTTTTTACACCGCCGATAATAACGACTCCTACGATCACGGTAAGGACTATTCCGGTTATCCAAGGCGCAATATTGAAGTTCATATTAAGAACGCCAGAGATCGAATTTGACTGAGTCGCGTTTCCCGTACCGATACAAGCGATCATAGCAAACGCCGCAAACACTGCCGCAAGCCATTTTATGCCCAGGCCGTTTTTGATATAGTACATAGGGCCGCCCGTGTAAGCGCCGTTTTCATTCTTTTCTCTGAATTTAAGCGCGAGGACGATCTCGGAATATTTGGTTACCATGCCGAAAAGGGCGCTTATCCACATCCAGAACACAGCACCGGGACCACCAAGAACCAATGCGGTTGCAACACCTGCGATACTTCCCGTACCGATAGTACCCGCAAGGGCAGTAGTGACCGCCTGAAATGGACTTACACTTCCTTTGTCCTTCTGATGCATATTCTTATTAAAGAGCTTGCCTACCGTGTTTTTCATAACGTAGCCAAAACGTCTGAACTGGAAGAAACCGGTTCTGACGGTTAAGAAGATACCCGCGGCAATAAGAAGGATCATCATGGCAATGCTAAGAATATTATCGTACGCAAAGCCGAGAGCGCTGTTTAAGGCATTTATCACATTTTCCATTTCAAACCTCTTAACTGTATTGATATATAAATAATCAAGAATATATTGCTACATACAAATACAATTATACAGAATAGAGGGCAAGATTTCAATGAAAAATCAATAAAAATAGTTGAATAATCGATAAAATTCTACAAAAATCGTAGCACAAGCCTTTATTAAATGCCGCACTTCCGCCATAAAGAAAAAGCAGACGGAAAACCGTCTGCTCTTTCTGGTGCGGGTAAAAGGACTTGAACCTTCACCGAGTTGCCCCGACTAGAACCTGATGGTAGCGTCACCTCGGTGAAAGGTTATTTCATGCCTTATAGGCGTATATTTTAGAGCTGAAAAGTAAAATGATTTTATTTGGGTTATCATTATAAAAAACGAGTAAAAAAGTATCGCCGGGCAAGGAAAATTCCGCGGCCGCGCCCAACCTTGAGTTTTTATATTCTTCGACGTTTGCTATAAACATTTTACCGCTTTTGAATTGAAAAACATGTCTCAAATGAGCTTTGTTGCCGAGTCCTCCTCCATACATGATAAGTTGTAAAAAGTTGAATTGATTATCCTTTACCTCTGTTAGAATATCTTCAACAACGGTAAACTCTCCACTTTTAGTCTTAAACAGTCTTAAAAGAGCGCGTATAAAGAAAAAAGCACAAGCAATAAAATAGAGCACCACAAGAACGCCTACTATTAGTTTTGTTACTACGGTTATGTATGATGGCGTCAGTAATATCAAAGACATCATTCCAAAAAACACCAACCCCAAACCACACATCAACAAAGAGCCAATCATGGATCTCTTAGCTTCATACTGCAATTTGCTTAAAATGGCTTGTCTTGTAAGTATTTCTCTTTCGTCCTTTTTCATTGAACCTTCTCCTTGATCTGTTTGCTGTAAAATTGATGGTTGTGTCACTTCACTACACGTCGTTACACTTGGTGAAAGGCTTAGCCCTTGTCGTCGGGAAGATATTCAACAATGTTTCCCGTTATCGAGTCTATATAGAGTACGTCAATGTACGGTTCATAATAGAATCCCGAATGAAGTCTTATGTAGTATTTCTCCTCCGCGATGGCGGACACGTCGATGCTATATTCTTTTCCGGTCTGCTCGTTGATATCTCCATCATTTATATCCCAGTATGCAGAGGCTATCTCCTCCGCACGCTCTTTGTCTATGACTTTATTCCATCCCTCACCGCTGATAGCGGTAAATTTTACTTCTTCGGGAGTAGGGTTTTCCTCAACGTATTTTAGAAGTTCTTCCTCTGTTACTGCAATATCACCTATGTAATATAACGGATTTGTTCCACCGTCGTTCTCAATACGCCAAATATCCTCGCCATTCTTTTTGATTCCGTAGGTGATTCCGTCAGCGCCTCCGCCCCAATTCCAAGAGTATGAACCATCGGCATATATCCTATTCATCTCATGAAAGTTATATGTGCTTATATATGTGACCTCATTACTCTTATGCGAATATGAAAAGACAAACGTATCGATACCGCTTACCAAAAGCTCGACCTGAGCGTCTCCGTCCATATCAACGTACGCATAGTAAATACTGCCGTTTCGCTCCCACAAATAATTCATAAGATACTCTTCTCGGAAATTCTTCAAATAAAGACCGTACGTGGATATCTCGTTTTTCAAAAAAGCCTCATACATTTCCATAGCGCGCTCGCTATCTGTATATTCTCGGCATTCACCCGTAATAGCATCTACAAATAATTCCTTATGTAGAATAACGTTCTCCGGCGGTAGACTGTACGGGGGATCGGGTACGTGATTACAATATCCTTCCCACTGCCAAGAAATACGATAACCCTGTGTGTCGCTATTCGGCTTTTCTAATATTACTATTCTGTGTAATATTAGTGTTCCGGCAGCACCCTCGCTCATTCCGCTTTCAATTTCCCAATAATTTGAAGCAATCTCACAGGCTTTTTCCGAAGATATCGGATACTCACACGAAATTTCAAGTGGAGAGAAGATCACTAATGTTCCGAATTTACGACAATGCAAAAATTCTTCACGCGTGATCTGCTTGTCATCTACGTAAAATTCAAGATTTTCATAAAAATCAAAGGGAGTTATATGTTTTATTCTGTATATTTCTTTGATATTTAGTGATTTTCCGTCAAATGTGATCTGATTTAATCCGTGAGTCCAATTTTCAGATTCATAAGAATCGCTCCAATAAAAAGAACCGTCGGTATTTAAGTTGTAGAAATTATTCTTATCAAAGCAATAACTGAAAACCTTTCCGCCATAGTAGTGTAAAACGATATGATCTTTGTCGGGCGATTGAATCACGTATTCGTTGATTCCGTCGCCGTCCATATCCAAAATTGCTTTATTGAGAAGTTCACATTCGTCTAATCTTAAGTTATGACTTGGAAATCGGCAGGCACCTAATTTGATTTCGCCTAATTGCTCATCAAAAACGCAGATTTCATCATTGATCGCCGCCGCATACATTTCCATAGCGATCTCGGCTTCGGAGAGTTGCGAAGTGATATTATCGTTTATGTTATCGCCATTTACATCGAATGAGTCGCTATTATCGTTTGACGATAAATTATCTTGATTTTTATTTAATTCACAGGAAAAAAGCAACAGAAGCATTACCAAACACAGAAAAGCGGCAACAATTTTTTTCATTAAAATCCCCTTATAATTTTTATTGACAATACCACTATATCATATCAAAAAATCGCTGTCAATAGGGTGGGGAAAAGTTTTTTTATAAGCCTCTTTTTGAGGTTCAAGTGGAGCGTGAGTGAAAAAAACAAAAAACGGTACGAAATAGTGTACCGTTTTTCGTTGGTGCGGGTAAAAGGACTTGAACCTTCACCGAGTTGCCCCGACTAGAACCTGAATCTAGCGCGTCTGCCAATTCCGCCATACCCGCGGCGAGCAGAATGTAATTACATTCTGCTGGTGCGAGAAACGGGACTTGAACCCGTACGGTGTGAACCACACGCCCCTCAAACGTGCGCGTCTGCCAGTTCCGCCACTCTCGCATATAACCCTTTAATTTTTACACGGAGTAAGGTCTCCGAGGTGGGCTTATTGCTGATCCACGCAAATCGCCACTTGCGGCGACCTTAACATTATACTACACAAAACAAATTTTGTCAATAGGTTTTTAAAAAAGTTTTGATGAAAATCGAAAAGATCCCCTAGAGGCTTGGCCTCAAGGGGATCAAATTGTTTATTTAGCCGTGATTGCATTACCCGTTTTAGGATCGACGAATGTGCATTCATACTGACCTGTTGAGAGGATGATATTACTCATATCGCTCTCCAGCTCGTAAATGTCATCGAGATTATCAGCAAATCCGATGTATGCCACGTCGTAGTATACGGTATCAGCATAAGTACTGTTGAAGAAGTCAAATCTTAAAAATTTTGCTATATATTTACCGTTTTCATCCTTCACGAACTCCGCGTTCTGTCTTGCTTCAAGGTCGAATACGATGACCTGCCATTCGCCGTCAGCGACAAACTGCTTTCCTTCACCAACAACGGAGGGAGTGTCTGCTGCAGAAACTCCGGTGGTGTTGCAATAGAACTGCCAATAGCCAAGCCTTCCGGGGTTATTTGCGGGAATACGGTATTTCAGCACAAGATACTGTCCCGTGACCTTGCTGTTACCATTGAAAAGCTCAACGATCGCCTCGCCGCCCACGGAGCCTGCGAAAGTGACGTAATCGCGGTTTTCGGAAAGGGTTACCGAGTGGAATCTCGATTTGTAGGGATCAACCATAGCGTCAATCTCGGACGCGTCAAAGTGGAGATTCAAAGCTTCGTTGTTAAGGGTGCTTACATGTTCGTAGTAGTCGGCATTTTCGAAATAAGCCACGGTGTTCAAATCCTTGTTGTACTCAAGGATCTCGTCGAGGGAGTCGTGGAGAGCCACGTAAGCGATGTCAATAATAGCGTCGGTAGCGTAGCCGAGATTGAATACGTCGAAGCGGAGGTACTGAATGTAGTAATTTCCATCCTCATCCTGCTTGAAGCATTCGGTTCTGTCTTCGTAGGCTGCGAGGTCGATGACAATAACGTGCCAATCTCCATCCGAGAGGTTGGGAGCAGACGCATTGAAATCCTGGCCGACGATAAGGATATTGCCGCTTTCGTCGTACATAACGTTTTCGGTGGAGGTGTAGAACTGCCAAGAGCCTATGTTTGCGGCGCTTCCCTGAGGAACTCTGTACTTGTAGACCAAATATCTTCCTGCCAAAGCACCCTTAGCGTCATCAAACAGTGCAAGAGTTGCCTCCTGATCCTTGCCGTTACGGTTGACACGGATGAAGTTTATTCCGTTCTCGGACATCATGGAGAACTCGCCGAATCTTCCTGCCGATAATGTGAATTTTGCATTCAGATCCTGAGCGTCCATCCAGAAATTCATAGGATCGGGTTCTTTGATTATCTCGGGCCAGCCCTCAAAATCCTCGGCTGCGGTCACGCGGAATTTTTTCTCGGCACCGTTGTCCATGGTTGTAATGAATGAGTAGGAGTAAGTGCCGTCGCCGTCGTAGTAGACACCGTAGCCGTCGTACTGATAGCCGTATCCGAAAGCGTCGGGAGTGCTGATCGACGAGAGATCAACTATCTTCCATTCGCCGTTAACGTATTCTTCAACAACGGGAGCCGTCAGCTTCTCAAAGCCGTAAATTCTGACTGCCACGTTGTTGTGACCGCCCGAAAGAGTGAACTCTGCACTCTTGCCGTTAGTAGTCTTTGCCTTGGGAAGGAATACGCTTTCGATCTTTTCACAATTCTCACCAGCGGTGAGCGTGAGAGGATTAAGCAGAGTGTTTTCGCGAACTCTGCGAACGTTCTTGTCGGGTTCTACCTTGTCATACTCGTCGTAGTACTGCCAAGGCATGATGATCGCGTTGATAGTGAAGGTGTCGCCCTTCTTCAGCTCTACCGCCTCGAGATCGAGGGAGAGAGAAAGCTCGGCAAAGTTGTTAACAAGCAGGAACGAGGGTGTTACCTTATTTCCGCCCATTGTAAACTCGGCGTTGTAGATCATAAAGGAGAGGTTGTTGTAGCCTCTTGCCGTATCTCCGCAGTTTTTCATATCGAAGAACGAGAAATAGGGGCAATTATTGCCAAGAACGTACTCAAAGCTATCGTTACGCTGCGCCGCGGTTGCGACCTGTGACGTGTTGTTCGCATCAAGGTAGCCTACCTTGGAGTAAAGACCGCTGGGGTCAAGGGATTTTACAGAATAGAAGGAGAAATCGTGTCCGAAATCGGCGAAACTGATGTCCTCAAGAACCTCGTACTTCATTTCGTAGTAAGCGCGGTTCTCATCGGTCTGGGGCATCTCCATGTGGTTGTAGGAGACCTTGATCTTGCCGTCATCGGAGATGAAGTTCATAGTAACATCGGCGTAGATAGGACCGTAAGAGCCTATGGTGTCGAGAATATTCTCGGTTGCCGAGTAGTTGCCGTTAGCGTCGGTGTACTGGAGGAAGGAGTGAACGCCGGCATATGTACGCTGGGGGTCGCCGGACCAGACGGGACCCGACATAGGACGGTGGTCAGGGAGCATATTTAGGGTCTCGCCAAATTGACAGAAATAGTAGGGAATAATACAGTTACTCTCGTGAACGCCTGTGGAAAGGTGATAGTAGGGAGAGTAATACTGAATGAACGAGATCTGCTTGAGGGGATATTTACCCCAGTTGTAGTAAAGGTTGACTATGGAATAGGTGCTGTCGGTGTCAGCGTTGGCTATCATAGGAAGGATAGTTTCGCTGTATACGGGGTCACCCTCATAGAATATCGGAGAGTCGCCGCCCTCGGAGAAGTTCTTACCCACCTCAAGAGGAATGGGGAGCATCATCTGCTTGCCGTCAAGAAGTGCCGCACACTCAAGAGAACCGCCTTCGCGGTACTGCGCGAGAATGTAGATCTTACGGTCATTTACGCCGTCGCCCTTGAGATTAAAGGTAACGTTGTACTGACGGTTCTTGTGAAGCTTGTAGGGAGGTCCAAATCCGCCCTCGCCGTCGATGTTAAGGGTGTAGCAGCCGCGGAGAGCGTCGTAGCCGACGAACTCGCCAAAGGTGGAGGCTTCACCGTCGATAATGAAGTTTTCTGCACCGAGAGGATTGACCTCGATCTCTGCCTCGACGATAAAGCGGTCGAAGGTGTGGTAGCGGTCGGTGTAGATGCGGTGACCCATATAGAAATCGTTGGCGTTATTGGTGCCTTTCAGCGACGCGCGAAGCGACTGACCGTTGGGGGCCTTGGTCTGCTCAATCTTATAAACTCCGTCAGCGAGGGTCACGCGGATAACTCCGCCCGAACCGTCGTAGGGGAGAATATAGCCGTAGATACCCACGCCCTTGATGTCAAAGCCGACGTACTGGACGGTGTTCCACGCGATACCCTTAAGGTCGTAGTGCAGACCGTTTCTGTCCTTTACAACGATGCCGCCGACACGCTCCTCGGGGATCTCGGTAACGATACCTACCGCCTGCACGTTGGAAACGTCCTTTTGTGCGGCTATCTGTATAGTCTGATGAAGCTTATCGGAATACGTATTGAACATACGGTTGAGATAAACTTCTTTGGTGGGGGTTGCGTTAAGGTCTGCATTCAGCACTCTGAGATCTTTTATCGCAAAGGTGGCGTCGATAGCACCCTGCATTGTCATAAAGTCAAAGCGAAGTCCCGTGACCTGACCCGCGTAGCCGCTGATCTTATAGAGGGGTATGTAATAGGTGTGATATTCGCCGTCAGGAATGATGTCAAAGCCTAACGACATGTCGCTTGAGAATGCCGTGTTGCTGCCCGAGTATGCACCCGCTACGATATAGACCGAAAAATTCGAGGAGAAATTTTGGTCAGCCTTCATGGTAAGCGCCAGAACGTTATACTCCGACGCAGAGAATCTGATGTTCTTGTAGGATATCCAAGGGTCTTGGTTGTTGGTTACCTTGATCGTGACGCCGCCGTTTTCTACGCCAACGTATTCGGTCATATTATATCTGAGGATATTGTTTGAGCTGCAATTAAGCTTCTTACCGTCTTCGTCCTTAAATACGTAACCGTCGTTAAAAGAAAGACCCTCAATGCGGTTTTCGTAATAGTAGTAACCCATACGGAAGATGTTGGCGATAGCGTCCTTGTCGGACTGGGATGCGTAATACGTAGTGCCGTCGGTCATGCGGACGAAAACATCCATGGTGTTTTCTATGTAATTGCCGCCCGCCTTATTGTCTATCGAGCTGACAAGCTTGGTATTCTCAAGATCGCAGGTCACGCCAACGTTCTTATTTTCAAAGTAATAAGAGTTTCTCGTGGGGTCGGTGAAGTATGCGTTAACGCCGTTGGCGATGCGGTCGGCATACTCGATGAACTCTGCGTTCTCGCCTTCAATGAGAGAGGGATAGGTCTCCTCAACGTACTCGTCGTCGGGAGTGGAGGAGCTTTCCTCGGTGTCTTCGTCGCTATCGGAGGAGCTTTCAGATCCTGATGCGTTTCCGCTTTCAGATCCTGACGCGCTTTCGGTCTCGGAGTTACCGAAAAGTCCCGTGCAGGATGAAAGAACGCCTACGACCATTATCAATGCGATAATGAGCGACAAAATTTGTGTGCCTTTAATTTTCATAAACCTTGATCCTTTCTGGAATTAGCGATTTTGCGAAACACGACGGTTCGCCGCCAGCTTCGTTTACTGCTGATTATACCACATTTTTCAAATGATGTCAATAGGATACTCCTAAGACATATAAAATTGTATGAAATTCACAAAAAAGCTGGCTCAAATTTTTGCGTTTGAGCCAGCATCTTTGTGCTTTTTTTCTGTACCCCGACGGAACTCTCCGGGGGTGACTCCGGTGTGCTTTGCGAAGAATTTGCCGAAATAATTCACGCTGGAAAAGCCTAATTTTTCGCTGATGTCATCAAAAAGCTCGTCGGTATCAAGCACCATTCTTTTGGCGTCCTCGATCTTCTGACCGTGAATAAACGACATAAGTGAGGTGTTTTCATATTTGAGAAAGAGCCTGCCGAGCTGTTTTGTGCTGAGGTTGCAGTAGCGCGCCACCTCGTCGCAGGTTAGAAAGATGTGGTGATTATCCTCGATAAATTTCTTTGCCCTTACAAGCCGCATATCGTATTCATCGTTGTGCAGAGAAGGGCGAATACCCGTGCTTTCGGCGATGGCGTAAATTATCTCGCAAAGTCTGTTTTTTATCATTGTCTCCGAGCAGGCGGTCCTGTTTTTTGCCTTGTGAAGTATAAAGGACAAAGACTCCTGAAGCTGGTCGTTTATTTGGATGATACACTCGTTCTTGCTTTTGAGGATATCACGAAGCTCGCCGTCATTTCCCGCCTCAAAGGCTACGGTTATCTTTTGGAAGTTCTCGCTGTGAGTGGGGATACAATGTATTGTGTAAGGGGAGATCAGTATTATACTGTTTTCTTCAACGATCGCGTCGCCGCCCTTGAAACGATAAACGATGCTGCCGCTTGTGACGATGTGCATTTCAAAAAAGGCGTGGTTGTGAGGTTTGAGATTGAGAGAGAATTTGTTTTCGTTGCAGGCAGCGTTCATCCAAAGAATTTCGGGTTCGGATCCAAAAATGCTCTCCGTGGGCAAGCTTACCTTGTTTAATGCGTCAACAGTTGAGTTTTTCAATGTTCAGCCTCCTTTTGACGATACGACAAAATTCTATTTAATATATTGTATCATCGATGATGAAGAATGTCAATACGTTTGTCCAAAATTTATCATTGTTTTTTGCGGCAATTTCAGAAATTGACAAGCTTTCACTGTTTTTGCTGATATCGAGGCGATAAAAATGATAGTACGATTTGGAGATACTGACCACTGCGACGGCGATGTGTCGGAAAATTAAAATTAAAGGCTTTGCGAAGGTTTTTACTCGCAAAGCCTTTTCAGTTATTGATTTAGAATGATTTCGTATGTCTTTCCTCTCGCACTGTCGGTCTCTATCTCAAATCTTTCGCCAAGGGCGGAAAGGGATATATTCGTCCTTTTCTGAGTGGGGTCGCAGACGGTCAAAGAGGTTATCTTGCCGTCCTCTGTCTGTTTCATCATGGCGATAAGACTGTGATCGGCTTCAATTCCGCAAAGTTCACCCGATTCGCGGAAAACTATGCCGCAAAGTGAGCTTGACTTCTCACGGGCGGCGTGAAGCTTGCCGTTTGACGAAAGAATTTCAATATCGTTTAAATCGTAGTCGGCAGTCTCCTGCTCGGTTGCGTTCGGGAGGATGATGTAGGCGTATTTTTTGCCCTTTGGGTCGGTTCCGTGGTCAAGATAAATCGCGGCGAAGCTGAGGTTGTTCCTTTCATAAAATTTCACTCGGATGTCGCCGCCCTCAGGGAAGATGAAGCCGCCTGCATTGGGAACAAATAACCTTTTAGCCGCAAGGGAAATCTCTCCTTCGGTGAAGGAAACGGGAACTCCGTCGGCGATGATAGGATCATCTTTTTCAACGACGCGGTTTTCCACTACGGTGCGGACGGGATAGGCGTCGTTTGCCTGAATGTCGGAACCGAGGCAAAGGATTGCACGCTCAAAGAAAAAGTAACTCTTGTTGGCGGTCAGGGTGCAGTGGTAGACGGGCAGGCTTCTGCCGGCACCGGTGTCAGGTCTGCCCTCGTCAAATTCGTTATGGAAGGATTCGTAGTCCATACTTGCGGTTAAAAATTTGCCGTCAAGACAAACGCCGCCTGCGAAATCCCTGTTGCATCTCCAACCGCAGCTGAAGAACATTATTTCACGCGCTCGGTCCTCCACGGTGGTGCCGGGTATCATTGTTTTGTCTGAGCCTTGCCACCACTTGGGGGAGTATTCGTCAAAGCCCGTTGGGGTGTAGAGATAGAGCGCGCCGTCGCCTGTGTACCAGCCGTCGCCGTTGTCGCCGTTCATACATTCGTAGCCTATGGAGCGGCGGGAGGGCATACGGAGACCGATCATTGAAGAATGGCGGTGCTGGACGCAGATGTCGCCCGAGTACCACATATAGGCGTAGTCGGGGGATCTCACGCCGTATTTTTCATTTGTCAGCGCATCGTAAAAATGAGCGTAAGCGCAAATATTGGTTTTGGGACATTCTGCCGCGCGAGTGCCGGGGATAGAGTTGATCTTTCTATATTCTTCAAGGGTCGTACCCACGTCATAGGACGAGATCAGCTGCTCGCGCACCTCGGGCGTGTCGTTCCGTTTTATCAGTTCGTTTATCTCGCGGTCAAAATCCTCGCCGAAAAGACCGTACAGATAGTGGACGTCACGTAGAATGCTTGCGGCGCAGCTGTCGTACTGCATAGCCCTGCCGTTCATCGGCGCTAACGTGCGTCCACGATACATGACGGGAGCAAACGTATAGCGGAGCATTCCTTTAAGATTATCCAGATTTTCCAAGGGATAGGCGAGAGGGGAACGGGAGAGTATCTGAACCACCTTGCCGATGCGGGAGAGGTTGATGACACCGTAGGCTACGTTATAGGGCATACCGTGGGTCATACAGCAAAAATCCCTTCGCATATTGTCTCCGCTATCGTGGGACTCAAGAAGCATTTCACATTCCTCAAAAAGAGTTTGCAGAAGGCCTCTTTCCTCGGCTATAAGCGCAAGCGGAGTTAAGGTGACTATCCTTGACATCGCCTCGGCGGCGGTGGGAGCGGTTCTCATTTTGTCTCGCAAAAACGCTACGGGGACGATATATTTTTCGATGAGAGAAGGCTCTATGAAGTCCTCGATTATTATAAGAATATCCATAAGAGGACAAGCCGCGCCGACGTACCAATCCCACCAGTCGTAATCCTTCCAAGAGCGGAAGCTTGTGTCTGTGACTACGTTTTCGCCGTACATATTGTCGTGAAGCCAATCAAGGGCGTAGAGGATGTCGGAGAGAAGCTCCTTTGAGTGATAGGAGCGGCAACCGATGGTGCCAAATGGCAGAGACATACGCAGAACGCGGTCGTATTGAAGCTTTAATTCGCCCGATGCGGTCGGCGCTTTATCGCCGAAAAGGATCGGGGCGTCAGGACCTCGGTTCATCTCTTGACGCAGACTTTCGCTGTCCTCGTCGCGCATACGGAGTAACTCGCTCATTCCTTTTACGGAGGGAGAATTGTTCTTCTCGTCGCCGCAGAGATCAAGTCGCCAGCTGTCCCTCGCCGCCTTGAAATCGGCGGAGGTGAATTTTGTCGTATCGTAAATTATGTTGTTCATATTTTTTTATTAGTTGTTTCAAATTTTGATTTGTCGGAGAGATTAGTATAGTGATATTCCGCCTGCGGCGGAGTGATATTATCGCATACGCGATAGTGATATTAAAGCCTACGGCTTTAGTGGTATTCTATTCGCCGCCTCAACTTGCATAGCAAATACCACTGCCGAAGGCAATATCACTGCCCTTGGCAATATCACTCGCCGTAGGCGAATAGAACTGCGCACTTTCAGTGCGCTTATTTTCCTTGCGCCATAGCTAGGCATTCTTCGAACAGAATTTCGTGCATACGGAGGATCTCTTCGTATGTGCGGGGAGTGCCGACGGGGTCGTCAAGTATGCCCTCGTTGCTCTCGTAACACGCAGAGACTGCGCCGCAGACGTGATGAGTTGCGCTGATTAGATTGAATGACGGGGGATTTTCGCCCGAGGGGAGACCGGGTATAGCTCCGCGGAAAAATTCGAGACCTTCGGTGTCGCCAATCCTTTGACAACGCTGATAAAGCTCGTCGATAGCGAGTGAACATTCCTTTGTGACATAGTCAGTGGGGAGCATACCGCCCTTGATGTTACCGCCGCCGTGAAGATTGAGTACGAAATCGGCACATTCGTCCTCGCAAAGGTCGAGGATAGCCTGCGTTTCACACGCCTTGGGGTGGAAAAAGTTATCGTGCATAAGATTTATGCCGTCGTCATTGTAATAGCCGCCGATAAATCCTGCCGCATCCTTTATGGGGTGTATCTTTTTGCAGTCGGGCCAGCCGCAGAGTGAACCGTCTGCCCAGGTGCCTTGACCCCAATAGCGAAGCTCCTCAAAGCTTTTACCGATCATTGAGTCGGGTTCGACCCTTGCGCGTCCGTCAGGGTTCGCAACGGGAACGATGACTAAACGGACTTCTTTTGCGAGAGCAAGCAGCCTTTCGTTGGTCCTTCCCGCAAGGTCGACGCCGTTTTCAAGGAGTGAGATCAGATTGGTGATCGCCGCCACGCCCTCGGTCTCCTGACCGTGGACAGCACCGATGATCACGACGCAGGGCTTTTGTCCCCTCGGCGAAAAACAACCCTTATCTCTACCGCCGAGAGCGGAGGAGTAGTTTGCGCTGCCGTGCGCCTTTTTTTTGCCGTAAGCCAGCATATATACGGGTCTGTCGCCCGCGCTTTGACACAAAATCCGCTTTTCCGAGCAGTTTTTTGCCTCTATGTATGTCTTTTCAATATAATGCAAGTCGGTCTTCCAATATTTGGGTGTTTTCATTCGTTTAACTCCTATATTGTAATTTGATTTTATTATAGATCAAAATCGCTTTGTTTGCAATATAAAATTTGAAATATTTGTTAAATTTTTAAAAAATTAATTGGTGTTGTCAGTGACCGGAGGTGTTAAACTTTTGAAAAAGTGCAGTTTGTCAATGATGTTGTAAAATTAAAGGCGAATTAAAGTAGATTTTACTTGACAAATACATTAAATACCGTTATAATATAATTTAGGGCATTATGCATAAATATTAAATTCCCAATAAAAATTGTGATGGATTGGTTGAACAAATGTATAAAATTTTTTTAAAAAGACTGTTTGATATCGTTCTTTCTTTAGGTGCATTATTGGTTTTGGGCTTGCCTATGCTTATTGTTGCATTGGTGATAAAAATAGACAGCGAGGGCCCCGCTATTTTTAAGCAGGAGAGGGTCGGTAAGAACGGAAAGGTGTATATGATGTATAAGTTCCGTTCAATGTGTGTCGGTGCAGAGCAACAGGAGGGCGGAGTTTATTGCTTTAAAGGCGACAAGCGCGTAACGAAGGTGGGTAGATTCATCCGTGCCACCAGTATTGACGAGCTTCCTCAGCTGATAAACATAATCAAGGGAGACATGTCTATTATAGGCCCTCGCCCCGTGCTTACATATTACCCTAAGAATTGGGAGGATTACACTGAGGAGGAATTAAAGCGTTTTGACGTTCTTCCCGGAGTTACCGGATGGGCTGCAGTTCACGGAAGAAAGACTAACACTGTAAAGGCTCGTTTTGAATACGACAACTATTATGTCGACAATCTGTCCTTGTGGTTGGATCTAAAGATCTTCTTTATGACGATCAAAGCCGTTTTAACAAACGAAGGAAATGAGGACGACGGTTCTTCCGAGGTTAAGAACGAAGAAAGCGAGACCACAGTTGGAAACGCCCCCGTAGAGGATTATAATGTCGTGATACACGAATATTCGGTTGCCAAAGATCAGAACGCAACAAAGGAACACTGAAATGTATTTTTTTATAAATTTTTTGCGTGTATTGGCGACGATCTTGATAACCAATTCGCATTATAGCGAAATATGGCCTATAGATGATCTGGCGGCAGGCGGATTGCTTGGCAATATTCTATTTTTTGCGTCATCGGGATTTTGCTTGTTCAACGTCAAGGAGAATTTTGGAAAATGGTATTTAAAACGCATCGTTAAGATCTATCCCGTAACGGTGATTTTTACGTTGTTGACCGTTTTGATCGGCGACTATTCCTTGAATAGCGTAAATGATGCAGTCCAACTGTTTTTGTACCCTACCAACTATATGTTCCTCGTTTGGCTGATGATTTCTTATGTAGCGTTTTACGTGATAGCTTGGTTGTCGAAAAAGTATGATAAAGCTACGGAATTTACGTTGGCGGTAGTGGTGCTTTCTTGGATGCTGACGTATTTTCTCTTGGTCGATAAATCGATCTATCACATCGATGACGTAAGCAAACCGTTTATTTTGTTTTTGTACTTTTCGAGTATGCTTATCGGCGCGCTGTTCAAAAAATATGCCGATAAATTCAGCAAGGCGAAATTTGTTAACGTATTATTGCTGTTCGTAAGCTTGGCACTATATTTTGGATCAAAGATCGCCTTTTCCAAAATCGCATCCATCGCGTTTTGGCAGATATTGAATCAGTTAAGCATTTTGCTGGTGCTGTATTTTATATTCGCTGTGTTTATGGGATTGGAGAACCAGCTGAAAAAGCTTCCCACTTGGATCAATAAAGCGGTAAAGTTTTTGTCGGGAATTACGTTGCACATTTATATCGTGCAATTTGTGATAATTCGCAGATTGGAAGGCTTGGTATTCCCTGTGAATTTCTTTGCCGCAACGGGCTGCATCTTGGCATTGGCTTGCGCCGTATACTATGCGGAATATTTCGTCAAAAAGAGCGTATCAGTATCCATTGACAAAATTAAAGGAAATAGAAAAAAATGCAGAAAGTAACGATTAAAAAGACCGATCTCGCGGTCTCCGCACTTTGTATGGGAGGTTGCCCCCTTGGCGGTTACGGCTGGGGAGATACCAAAAGAGAAGAGCTTATCAGCGCGGTCAAGACCGCGGTGGATAATGGAATCAACTTTTTTGATACCGCCGACACCTACGGACTCGGTGAAAGCGAAAGAACTCTTGCCGAGGCACTGGATAAGGGCGTGAATGATGTGATAATCACCACTAAATTCGGTGTGCGCGTCGAAAACGGAAAAACGAACTACGATAATTCCCGCGAATACATATTCAAAGCGGTTGAGGGCAGCTTGAAAAGATTAAACCGTGATTATATTGATCTCTATCAGGTTCATTACCGTGACGGAGTTACTCCCCTTGAGGAGGTTGCCGAAACGCTTGAGATTTTGCGTCAGCAGGGCAAGATACGATATTTCGGATTGTCAAATATCCACGAGCAGGATATTGCAGAATTAAAAGCGTTTGGGGATAGCAACCCGTTCGTCTCATTTCAGAATGAGTATAGTCTGGCTTGCAGAAAGAACGAAAATGATATGTTCCGCTTCCGAGATGAGTTTTCAATGACACCTTTTACCTGGGGCAGTCTCGGACAAGGCATTTTAAGCGGCAAATATGATAAAAATTGCACCTTTGAGTCAAATGACCGCCGTTCTCGCGAGATCTATGTGAATTTCCACGGTGAAAAGCTCTTAAAGAACCTTGAGATCGTGGAGGTCTTAAAGGAAATTGCCGAGGAGCAAAATAAATCGGTCTCCTCGGTAGCCATCCGTTGGATATTGGATTACTTGGAGGACTCGGTTGTGATAGTCGGTGCAAAATCTCCCAAACAAATATTGCAGAACGCGGAGGCGTTGGATTGGACGCTGACACAGGAACAAATTAACCGATTAGAAAAGGTTTCAAAGGAGTAATAAACGTATGAAAAGCGAACAGTTGGCTTGGCTTATAAAGCGTCACGGAGTTGAGATGACGCATATTTCTCACGGCAGCCATATAGGAGCTATCTTGTCGGTTGCCGACATAGTTGCCGTGCTTTATAACGACGTTGCGAATTTTTCGCCCGAAAACATTAATGACGAAAACCGTGACAGAATAGTTTTAAGTAAGGGTCATGCGGGTGCGGCTATATATGCCGCTTTGGCTGAAAAGGGATTTTTCGACAGAGAAGAACTTAAAACGCACTATGCGGACGGTAGCCGTCTTTCGGGCCACGTTTCCCACAAGGGTATTCCCGGTGTAGAGGTCTCAACAGGCTCGCTTGGTCACGGCGCTTGTATTGCGGCAGGAATGGCACTTAATGCCAAGCTCAACAACAAGCCCTATTACACCTACGCTATCGTAGGCGACGGAGAATGTGACGAGGGATCTATCTGGGAAATGGCGCTTTTTGCAAATCAGTTTGGTCTCAATCAGTTCGTGGTAGTAGTAGACCATAACAAGATGCAGAGCTTGGATTTTTGCGAAAATACGCTGTCTCTTGCTCCTTTTGCGGATAAATGGAGGGCGTTTGGTTGGAACGTCCTTGAGATCGACGGACATGATCATGACGCACTTCGCGCGGCTTTTGCCAAGGCAAAGGAGAGCGAGGACAAGCCTACCGTAATCATCGCGAACACGGTAAAGGGCAAAGGCATTTCTTTTATGGAATTTGATATTTTGTGGCACTACCGTTTCCCGCACGAGGGCGAAGAATATGACGGAGCGTTGAAGGAGCTTCACGCGGCTATGCCCGAAGGAATTGTTGATCCTTACGAGGAGGAAGCGAAATGAGAGATACGTTCGTAAAAACCTTGCTTGAAATTGCAAAGAAAGATAAAAATGTTTACATAGTCACCGGCGACCTTGGCTTTGGCGTATTGAAGCCATTTTGGAATGAGTTGCCCGATCAGATCATAAACGCAGGTATCGCCGAGCAGAATATGACTTCTATCGCGGCGGGACTTGCTATGCAGGGCAAGATAGTATATACCTATTCGATAGGAAACTTCCCAACACTTCGCTGTATCGAGCAGATAAGAAACGATTGCGCGTACCACAACGCAAATGTAAAGGTAGTTTGTGTAGGCGGTGGATTTGTTTACGGTTCGCTTGGTATGAGTCACCACGCGACGGAAGACATCGCTATGATGCGCGCTCTGCCCGCAGTAACAGTGTTAGCTCCAGGCGATCTGGTGGAAGCGGCGGCGGCGACCAAGGCGATCTACGAGCAGCCGGGTACCTGCTATCTCCGTCTTGGCAGAGGCGGTGAGAAGCGTATTCACGAGAAGTTAGAAGGATTTAAGGTCGGCAAGGCAATCGAGATACAGAAGGGTGAAAAAGTTGCCGTTTTCTCAGCAGGTGCGATCTTTGACGAGGTCGACGAAGCATGCAGAGAATTAAAGGCGCAGGGCATTGTACCTACTGTATACACTTTCCCAACGATCAAACCGATCGACAGAGAAGTGATACTTGATTGTGCCAAAAACTGCAAGGCGATCGTTACCGTAGAAGAACACAACCTTAGCGGCGGTTTTGGTTCTGCCGTTGCCGAGGTTCTGGCGGAAGCCGACGGAGTACGCGCCAAGCTTGTCCGCGTTGCTCTTGAAGATAGATATTCCTCTATCGTCGGAAGCCAGAAATATTTGAGAAAACAATATCACATTGACGCGAAAACGATTATAGAAAGAGTAAAAGAGAATTGGTGAAATGAAGAAAGTGTTGATTTTAGCCAATGACGTAACGACTATCTTGCAATTCCGCTGCGAGCTTGTGACGGCGTTGGTAGAGGAAGGACACAAGGTTACCGTCAGTGTGCCTAAAAGCGAGAGAGTTTCCGAGATAGAGGCGCTTGGCGCAAAGGTGATTGAAACCGAGGTGTCAAGACACGGCAAAAATCCTTTTAAAGACTTGAAGCTTTTGAGTGACTACAAGAAATTACTTAAAGTTATCAAGCCCGACATCGTGCTTACGTTTACGATCAAGCCGAACGTCTATGGCGGTATGGCTTGCGGACGCTTAAAAATACCGTACGTTGCCAACGTTACGGGACTTGGCGTTGTGGGCGAAGGTGGTATCATGCAGAAGCTGACGCTGTGGCTGTATAAAAAAGGCTTGAAAAAGGCAAAATGCGTGTTCTTCCAAAATCAAGCCAACGAAAAATTTTTCCGCGAAAAAAAGGTAGTTCGCGGAGAAAGCAAGCTTTTGCCCGGATCGGGAGTTAATGTGAAGAAATTTTCATTTCTTGAATATCCTCCCGAGGAGACTGAAACTAATATAGTGTTCGTTGGAAGAATCATCAAAGATAAAGGTGTGTTCGAGTTAGCTGATGCGGCTAAACGTCTTTCGTATAACAAGAAATTGAAATTCACAATTGTGGGTGACGTGGAATACGGAGCGGAAAACCCCTTTATAGAATTGCCAAACGTTGAATGTGTAGGTTTCCATAAGGACGTAAGACCTTATTTGAAGGATGCGAACGCAATCGTGTTGCCATCCTATCACGAGGGAATGGCAAACGTATTGCTTGAGGCAGCATCGTCCGGTCGCCCGATTTTAGCGTCGGATATCCCGGGTTGCCGAGAAACCTTTGACGAGGGTGTAACGGGCTTTGGATTTAAAGCCAAGGACGTAGACAGTATAACGGCGGCGATCGAAAAGTTTGTCGCTCTGCCTTACGAGCAAAAATGCGAAATGGGCAAGGCAGGCAGAAAAAAGATCGAAAACGAATTCAACCGAGAAATCGTAGTAAAAAAATATTTAGAGCAAGTTAATTCGTGAAAGTAAACGTTAGGAGACAGAGAAATATGTACGCAGATCTTTATGAGAAAATAGTAAAAGGCGAGGAAAAAATTTCGCTTGTAGGTCTTGGATACGTCGGTATGCCGATAGCAGTTGCTTTCGCAAATAAGGTCAAGGTCGTTGGCTACGACCTGAACAAAGCAAAAATCGAGCTTTATAAATCGGGAGTAGATCCCACGAATGAAGTCGGCAACGACGCGATCAAAAACAGCACGGTCGAATTCACTGCGGACGAAACCAAGCTCCGTGAAGCCAAGTTTCATATCGTAGCCGTCCCCACTCCCGTTTACGATGACCATACTCCCGATCTGACACCCGTTGAGGGTGCAAGCAAAATTCTGGGAAGAAACCTTGTCAAAGGTAGCGTCGTTGTGTATGAGTCCACCGTTTATCCCGGAGTTACAGAGGACGTTTGCGTTCCCATTCTTGAAAAAGAGTCGGGTTTGAAGTGCGGCGTTGATTTCAAGGTCGGCTACTCGCCTGAACGAATCAACCCCGGAGACAAGGTACACCGCCTTGAAACTATCACTAAGATCGTTTCTGGTATGGACGAGGAAACGCTTGACGTCGTTGCGAAGGTTTATGAGCTTGTAGTTGACGCGGGCGTGCATAGAGCCTCCTGCATCAAGGTCGCGGAGGCGGCAAAGGTAATCGAAAACAGCCAGCGCGACATCAACATCGCGTTTATGAACGAGCTTTCGATCATTTTCAACAAGATCGGCATAGACACGAAATCGGTCTTGGAGGCGGCAGGAACAAAGTGGAATTTCCTTAAGTTTTATCCCGGCTTGGTGGGAGGTCACTGCATCGGCGTCGATCCTTATTATCTGACCTATAAAGCAGAGCAGCTCGGCTATCATAGTCAGGTAATCCTTGCAGGTCGCCGGATCAACGACGATATGGGCAAATACGTTGCCGAAAACATAGTAAAGAATCTTATTAAAGCAGAAAAAGCGGTCAAAAATGCCAAGGTGGCTATTCTTGGCTTTACGTTCAAGGAAAATTGCCCCGATACGAGAAATACAAAGATCTACGACATCGTAAAAGAGCTTCGTGAGTACGGTATTGAGCCTACGATTGCGGATCCTACCGCAGATGCGGCAGAGGCAAAGCATCTTTACGGCGTTGAGTTCGTAGATATCAATACTATCAAGGAAATGGACGCTGTCGTATTGGCGGTTGCTCATAGCGAATTTGCCAACTTTACAATGGCGGATATGGACAAGTTCTTCGGCAACGGTCAAAAGGTATTGTTAGATATCAAGGGACTTTTGAACAGAAGCGAATACGAAAAAGCTGGATACAGCTATTGGAGATTATAAGATGGGATATAAGCATTTACAGTTTCCCGAAGGGGCAAAATTTCTCGTAACGGGCGGAGCGGGCTTTATCGGCTCTAACCTTTGTGAGACTATTTTGAATATGGGATACAAGGTTCGTTGCCTTGACGATATCTCTACGGGTAAGCAGGCAAACGTGGATATGTTTCTCGGAAACCCGAATTATGAATTTATCAAGGGCGATATTAAGGACCTCGATATTTGCATGAAGGCTTGCGAGGGCGTCGATTACGTACTCAACCAAGCCGCGTGGGGAAGCGTGCCACGTTCGATCGAAATGCCGATCTTCTACTGCAAAAATAACATCGAGGGTACTTTGAATATGCTCGAGGCAGCACGCCGGCAGGGTGTAAAGAAATTTGTTTACGCTTCGTCGTCGTCGGTCTACGGCGATGAACCCAATCTGCCTAAAACCGAGGGCAGAGAAGGCAATTTGCTTTCTCCCTATGCGCTTACAAAGCGTTGCGATGAGGAATGGGCAAAGCTCTATACGAAGCTTTATGGTCTGGACACCTACGGAATGAGATACTTCAACGTATTCGGTCGCAGACAAGACCCCAACGGCGCGTATGCCGCGGTTATTCCGAAGTTTATAAAGCAGCTTTTGAACGACGAACAGCCTACTATCAACGGCGACGGTAAGCAGAGCCGCGACTTTACGTATATTGATAACGTTATTGAGGCAAATCTGAAGGCTTGTCTTGCTTCACACGAAGCGGCAGGCAGAGCCTACAATATCGCATACGGCGGCAGAGAATATCTGATAGATATTTACTATACGCTGACAAAGGCGTTGGATAAGGACATCGAACCAAACTTCGGTCCCGACAGAAAGGGAGATATCAAGCACTCCAACGCGGATATTTCCGCAGCAAAAGAAATGCTTGGCTATGACCCTGACTACGATTTTGCAAAAGGCTTGAACGAAGCAATCGCTTGGTATAAGGAGAATTTGTAAATGGATTATAAAAAGATTTTCAAAAATCGAGAGTTCCGTTTGAAGCTTATAAACTGTTTGTGTTTTATTCCTACAAAGCCATATCTGAAGATGGTATACAAAATCAAAACGGGAAAAAAATTGAACCTTAAAAATCCCGTTGGATTTAATGAGAAGCTGAATTGGCTGAAAATTCATGATATCACCCCTTATTATACCGACTATGTGGATAAGATAAAGGTGCGCGATATCATTAAAGAAAAGCTGGGCGAAGATATTTGTTTCCCTTTGCTGGGGCAGTGGGAAAGATATGAGGATATTGATTTTTCAAAGCTGCCCGATCAGTTTGTTCTGAAATGCAATCACGATTCGGGAAGTGTTAAAATTGTTAAAGATAAATCGACAATTAATTATGAAGAATTTGCGGAATTTTACAAATCCAGATTAAAATTGAATCCGTATACCATTGGGCGAGAATATCCCTATAAAGATGTTAAACCTATGATTATGGCGGAAAAATATATGGTTCCGGAAGGGGCAAGCGACATTGAAGATTACAAGTTTTTCTGTTTTAACGGAAAGCCTGAAATTATGTTTATTGCAACAGACAGAAGTACGGATGTTAAATTTGATTTCTTTGATATGGATTTCAACCATTTGGATATTGAAAATATTCATCCACAATCAGACAAAAAAATCGTGAAACCTACTTTGTTTGAAGAAATGAAAGAAGTTGCTACAAAGCTATCAGCGGGCATAAAATTTGTGCGCATAGATTTATATGAAATTGATGGGAAGATTTATTTTGGAGAATACACTTTTTTTCATGGCGGTGGCTTTTGGTTGATTAAGCCTGATGAATGGGAGAAAAAATTAGGAGATTTGATAGATATTTAATGATATGAGTATTTATCAATAGGACACAAATATGAAGGTGCTTTTTATTTCACAGTCTCCCATAAATGCAAGCGTTAGCGTTGGGAATACTTTTCTTAATGTTTTCAACGATCTTGAAGACGTTGAATTTGGAAGCGTATATGCAAAGAATGGACTACCCGATGCGCGTATTAAAGTTGCGTTTCGCGTTAACGAAAAAATGATTATTAAGGGATTGCTTGGAAAAACAGTGGGAGAGCACGTCTATTCCAGATATAATGGAGAAAAAGTGCTTGATGGGAAAGCAACAAGATTTGCGAAAAGAAAGCGTTGGACGTTGTTTTTCTGGGTGCAGAATTTGATTTGGAATTTGCCATTTTGGAAATCCAAGGAGCTGAAAAACTTTTTAGACGACTATAATCCTGATGTAATTTTTACGGTTTTAAGTGATTCTGTTCCTTTAAATCGCATGATTCGTTTTGTGCAAAAGTATACAAATAAACCGTTGGCTTTGTATGCTTGGGACGATAATTACAGCATGCAGACGAGTGGAGCTTCTCCTTTAAAAAAATTGAATCGTTTAATAAGTAGAGCAAGTATGCGCAAAACTGTAAAAAATGCTTCTCAATTTTACGTTATTTCAAAAATACAAAAAAACGAATATGAAGCTTGGTTTCAGCGAGAGTGTAAAATATTGACGAAATCAGAGGACTTTTCTTCAGAACCTTATTTCAAAGAAAATTACGGAATTCCTCTGCATCTTGTATTTACAGGCAATATTGGTATGAATCGTTGGAAGTCTTTGGGAATGATTGCAAGAGCTTTGCGACATATCAATAGCAATGGATTAAAAGCACAATTATTTGTTTATTCGGGAAACAATCCCACGGATGAAATGTTAGCAACATTAAATGTCGAGAATTCCTCGTTTTTTATGGGGAGTGTTCCTGCTGAACAAGTGGCAGATTTGCAGAGAAGCGCGGATATCCTTGTTCACGTTGAGGGATTGGATAAAAATAGTCAAAGAGAAGTACATCAATCTTTTTCGACCAAATTGGTGGATTATTTCAAAATGGCGCGTCCAATTTTAGCAGTTGGACCGAAAAATGTTGCTTCTATCGAACATTTAAGAGAAAACAGTTGCGCACTTTTAGCTGAAACAGAAAAAGAACTGTCTGAATGTTTACTGTCTGTTATTAACGATTATGATAAATTAAATTCATTTGCCAAAAATGCTTACGAATGCGGCAAAAAAAATCATGATCAAACAGTTATGAAAAAAATGTTGGAAACTGATATGCGACAATTGTGTAAGGGGAATAAATGAAAGTCTTACAAATCAACGCCGTGTACGGATTTAAAAGCACGGGTGTTATCGTAAAAGATATAGGCGATATGCTGTCCAAAAACGGAGATAAAGCCTATTTCGCTTATCAAACGACGAATAAAGAGCTTGAAAATGGCTTTTTGGTCGGAAATAAGCTTGATTGGAAATGGCACGCCGTCCACGCCCGCTTGTTCGGAAAGCAGGCTTATGCGAGCAAAAGCGCCACGAAAAAGCTTATAAAGTGGATAGATAAAATTCAGCCCGACGTCGTCCATTTTCACAATTTGCATAGCAACTACATAAATCTCAATATGCTTTGTGATTATCTGGCTGCGGAAAGGATACCCACTGTGATCACAATGCACGATTGCTGGTATTTCACGGGAAAATGCACTCATTATGCCGCGGTCAAATGCGATAAGTGGCAAAAGGAGTGTGGAAATTGTCCGCTTAATAAAGCAGAGCAGCCGAGTTTATTTTTCGATAGTACCTATAAGGTACTGCGCGATCGAACCGAGCATTTGCTGAAATTACCGCGGCTGACCTTGGTCGGATGTAGCAGGTGGATCGCAAACGAGGCGGAAAAATCGAGGCTCGGCTCGGCAGATATACAAGTTGTGTATAACGGTGTTGACACGGAGATTTTCAAGCCTCATGAGAGTTCGATTCGCGAGGAGCTTGGAACAGAAGGTAATTTTGTCATTCTCGGAATGGCGGATAAGTGGTTTGCCGATCAAAATCGTGATATCGTCGAAAAGCTTATTAAGGCTCAGTATGAAAACACCAAAATTGTCATCGTCGGTTGCAGGGAACAACAAAAAGAATATTTTTCGCGTTTTGAAAACGTTGTTACGGTTGGTTATGTTACGGACAGGCATCGTCTCTCGGATATTTATGCCTCTGCTGACATATTCGTTAACCTGACGAGAGCTGATACTCTACCGACAGTCAATATGGAAAGCATCTGTTGCGGCACACCGGTTATAACCTTCGATTCTTGCGGAAGTCCCGAGCTGGTTGACGAGGAATGTGGTTTTATCGTCAAAGAAGGCGACTATGAAGGCTTGATCGCCGCGATAGAGAAGGTCAAGAGCAACCCCCTTGGCTTTGATGTGCAAAAGCAGCATCAAAAATTTGATAAAAACGAGTGCTATAAAAAGTACTTGGATATTTATAAACGTATAAGTGAGAATGTAAAATGATCTATTACGGAATTGCGGCAATTTCACCTCTTGTTATGTGGCTTGTATACGGATACATAACCGGAGATAATGAAATTGACGAAAAGCAAAAAATCAAATTAAGAAATTTTCTTGCGGTGATAGCAATATTACCTATGTTTTTGTTGTTCGTTCTTCGATACAAATACATAGGTGCCGATACCATTGGTTACGTAAGATTTTTTCAAAACGAAATCAGAACCTTGTCTTTTGTAGAACTGTTAAATCAAGACTTAATGCGTATTGAGATAGGATACCGTTTATACGTAAAGCTGATTTCATTGTTTACGGACAATTATACCGTGTTTTTCTTGGTAAACGGCATAGTTATTTTTGGAACTTTGCTTCATTTCGCAAAGAAATATACCGAAAATCCTTTCGTGTTTTTCTTTATGTTTATGACCTTGGGTACGTACAGCTTTGTTGAAACAGGACTTAGACAGACCCTTGCTATGATGATTTGTCTATGGGCGTTTGATTTCATTAAAGACAAAAAGATAATTCGTTTTATTCTTTTGGTTATATTGGCGTCTCTGTTCCATCAATCGGCATTTGTTTTCCTTTTGCTGCTTCCTTTATCGTTAATTAAAAGAACCGACTGGATAATTTTGACCCATGTGATAATGGCATTTATATTTTTTGTGGGTTTTGGTGCCTTTCAAGAGCTTTTCAATCAGCTTTTGGGATATGAATACTCCATCGAGGAAACGGGAAACGGCGGAATATTCTTTCTGTTAGTATTGATACTGTTTGCGTTTTCGCTCTTTATGATGTATAATCAAGACCCGAAAATTGAGGGACAGTCGTTAATTATGCAGCTTTCACTTTTGACCGTTACGTTTTGGCTTTTGAGATTGATCTCGCGTACCGCAGAGCGTATTAGCTTTTATTTTATTTACGGTTTATACATGTATTTTTCTCAAGCGTTACTCTGCCATAAAGATAAGCTATCAAGCATTATGAAGATTGCTCTGGTTGCGGCTTGTTTTATTTTGTTTGTTTGGCGAAACGTTGATGCAAGCTATTTATTCTTCTGGGAGGGAGTGTAATGAACGAAAAGATTTCGGTAATTATACCCGCATATAATTCTGAGGAATATATATGCGAATGTATAGAATCTGCTTTGAACCAAACTCACAAGAATCTTGAGCTGATAGTTGTTAACGATGGCTCTGCCGACAATACGGGTTTAATTTTGGAAAAATATGCCGACAAATATGAAAACGTCAAGGTGATAACTACCGAAAACGGCGGAGTTTCCCGTGCGAGAAACGTGGGACTGGATAATGCTCACGGTGATTACATCATGTTTTTGGATTCGGACGATTTATTGGTTACTAACGCGGTTGAGATATTGTTGCAGGATTTGAAAGATAATAATGCGGATATTGCGATAGGTTCAATGAATAGTGAAATGAGTAATTGCCACGCAGATTTAGAAGGAACTGACGTATGTATTTGGTGCAAAACGCAGGCTTTGGAAAAATCATTGGAGGACGATCCTTTTACTTATTCTTCTTGCGCTAAGCTATACAAAAAGCATGTTTTAGACAACGTGAGATTTGTTGAAGGAAGAAGGATCCACGAAGATAGTTATTTTGTTTTCAGAGTGTTTCTGAATAAGCCTACCGTTGTGGTGCGAGACGTTTTTATATACAAATATCGTGTTAATGAAAACAGCGCATCACATGCCGAGTTTTCTGAAAAGTACTTTGATATTTTATACTTCGCTGAAGAAAAATATAAAAAGATCGAAGCCGATCATTCGGAATTGTTGGACAAGGCTAAAAATATGTTGGTAAAATCGAATATTGCGATGTTACAATGCTTATTGAACACCAACGAGAAAAAGTATAAAAAGGATATCAAAAAATGTATTCGCGAGGTTAAGAAATACAAGAATTATTTCTTGCCCACGTTTACCGGAGATAAAAAGCGATTTGCTATCGTCATATATAACCTGTACGGCATATATAAGCTGCTTTATCAATTGAAATACAGAAAACGAATAAAAAAGGCGAGATAAAATTAATGAAGAAAAAAATCTTGTTGGTATCCAGCAGTCTTGCCACGGGCGGACTAGAAAAATGCTTGATAAATCTTTGCGATAATTTCGATTATGACAAGTATGAGGTGGATCTGTACCTTTTCAACGAGGGCAGAGACCTGCTTCCTAAATTGAATAAAAACGTCAACCTTTTGTCTAATTCTCCGTACTATGCAGACGTATATAACCGTTCCTTCGGCAGTAGCGTTAAAACGCTTTTGAAAAAGGGAGAGTGTGGATTGGCGCTGTATCGAGTCAGCCGTTTTGTTCGTATTCGCTTGGGAAGTAAAAAATTCACCTGCGGCGATTGGAAGCATATGAAAAAAACTATGTTGAAGATCGACAAGCACTATGACGTCGCGATAGGATTTGAAGAAGGTTCAGCGTGTTACTACGTTGCCGACTGCGTGAGTGCCGACGTTAAGCTCGGCTGGATACATACCGATATCAAAAAGATCAACAACAATAAAAAGCTTGATGAGAATGCCTTCAAAAAGCTTGATCAAGTAATCACGGTGTCTCAAAATTCCTTGCGAAGTTTGAGGGAAGTGTATCCCGAATTTGCGGATAAGTTTAAATGTATCATTCTGCCAAGTTTGTTGAATTATGACGAAGTTGATCGATTGGCACAGGATCCCAACAAAATGTCCGGAGATGAGATCAAAATTCTGTCGATTGGCAGGTTGGTCGAGTTGAAGGGCTTCCACCTCTGCGTTCCCGCATGCAGACGCTTGATAAACGAAGGTTATAAAATCAAGTGGTACGTGGCGGGCGAAGGGGATTTCCGCGGAGAGATCGAAGCTGAAATCGAAAAATATAGTCTGAAAGATCATTTTATCCTGCTTGGGAATTGCGAAAATCCATATACCTATATGAAAAGCGCGGATATATGCGTTCAGCCTTCAAGCTACGAGGGCTATTCGGTAGCGGTTTTTGAGGAAAAATATTTCAAAAAAGCAGTTGTCGTTACGAATATTCCAAGTAATTTTGAGATGATCACAGACAAAAAGAACGGTATTATTATCGAGAGGACGTCTGATGATATATACCGAGGAGTAAAATATTTCCTCGATGATCCTGTGGCTCGCTTGCAATTGGGACAAACGCCGGTAAACGGACTTTCCAATAACCGACAGATCATCGAAGAAATAGAGAAGAGCTTTGAAAGAGAGGACATTTAATGAAGATATTATATGTAGCTGCGTATCCTGACAATGAATTTAATAAAAAGCTTGAAAGGGGAGTAGTGCTAAGTCAAGCAGCCCAAAAATTTAACAAGCTTTATATCAAAGGCTTTTGTTTGAATGACCTTGATGTGGATGTAGTTTTGTTTGATAATGATATTGATGAAAAAATTATCAAAGAAGAATATAATGGCAAAACAATTACGTTCTATATTCAAAACTTGTCGGGAAATTTATTACAAAAACAAAATAATAAAAAACGACATGTGCGGAATGTTATTAAGAACTATAAAAAAAGCGAAAATTGTGGGATAGTTGTAATCGATGCTCTTTGTCCTGCGGCTTATGAAATCACTAAAATAGCAAAAAAACACGGGCTTAACATAGTAACTATAGTTACCGATTTGTTAGAAGACACAGTAAATAAAAAGCAAATAATCAACGTGCTAAGAAACAAAGTTCAATGTTTTGAATTCTATAGACAATTCAAATTGTCAGATTATATTATACTTTTATCGGGCGCGATGATAGAAAAAATGCCTGATAAAAACGCTAAATATGAAGTGTTCAACGGTATTTGTGATTATGAAATTTTAAATAATACAGAGCAAGTGGAAAAATATGCCAAAAAGGTTTTGGTTTATACTGGCGAGATAAGAAAAATGTACGGTATTCATAATTTGGTAGAGGCGTTTCTTGCTATGAATAGGTCCGATGCCGAATTGTGGTTGTTTGGTAATGGATTACAGTTTTATCCTGAGCTTCAAAAAACAATATCAGAGAATCCTTCTGTGAAATATATGGGTATAAAGCCTAATGATGAAATTGTTGAAATCCAGCGCAACGCGACTTTGTTAATCAATCCAAGACTTACTGAAAATTACGGCGACTATATAAAATATTCATTTCCCTCCAAGAACATAGAATACATGCTCTCCGGCACTCCTTGTGTTACAACAAGACTTCCAGCAATAAGCGAGGAATATAATGAATTTGTTTTCTTCTTTGGCGACGAATCGCCAGAGGGGATGAAAGAAGTATTGGAAGCTTGTTTGAATATCCCAAATGATGAGTTAATAAACAAGGGTGAAAGGGCAAGAAACTTTGTGTGGAGAAAATTAAATAACAAGGATGTAACAAAAAAGATTTTGTCATCTTTGAGTTTCTATAATGAGAATGAAGATCGGTAAGACTTCGCTTGCATTATTATGCTCAAGTCAAAACTTAGATGTAGTGAAAGGTTAACAAAATGAATGAATCGCAAATAAAACAAAGAGCGATATCGGGCGTGTTTTGGAAATTTCTAGAAAGAATGGGCGCTCAATTGGTTTCGATGATAGTCTCAATTATTCTAGCTCGCATTCTTACACCTGATGACTATAGTGTCGTTAGTATTGTCGCTATATTTTTTACTTTTTGCAACATGTTTATAAACAGCGGCTTAAGTAGTGGACTTGTTCCGCAAAAAAAAGTAGACGAATTGGACTATTCTTCTGTTTTGTATGCCAACATTGCAATGGCGTGTTTGCTGTATTTGTTGGTGTTTTTCGGTGCACCGTACGTTGCAAAATTGTACGATAAGCCTATATTGACGCCTGTTATGCGTGTAATGGGATTGAATTTTTTCCTGTATTTAATAAAGTCTGTTTTTACGGCTAAGATTTCACGTGATCTAGAATTTAAAAGATTTTTCTTTGCAACGATCGTTGGAACTATTATATCGGCCATTGTTGGAATATCTATGGCGTTAAACGGATTTGGTCCGTGGGCATTAGTTGCGCAACAGTCAACGAATGCATTGGTTGATACCGTTTTCCTTTGTGTAGTATCCAAGATTAGATTTGTTCCGAAATTTTCAATTAAGCGACTGAAACCGCTGGCAAGTTTCAGCTGGAAAATATTAGTTTCGAACTTTGTGGGTACCATTTGCGAAACATTGACCCCTTTGGTTATTGGATTGAAATTCTTACCAGTTGATCTTGCATATTATCACAAGGGAGAAAATTTCCCCAAAACTATTAGTAATTCTTTAGAAAGTATTTTTTCATCTGTTCTTTTTCCAACAATAAGCAAAGTTAATGACGAGAAAAGTGCGGTTCTAAGATTTGCAAGAAGATTCTTTTCATCTTCCTCTTATTTTATTTTTTCCGCTATGTTTGGACTAATGGCGGTTTCCGAAAATTTTATAAATGTAATTTTAACGGATAAATGGTTGCATGCTTTACCATTTTTCCGAATATTTTGCATTTATTATATGTTTTATTTTATTTCACTGGGCAGTGCCCAAATTTACAAGGCAATTGGTCGTCCAGATGTGTTTTTGAAACTGGAAGTTATAAGAAAAGTGTTGTCTATTATTGTATTATTGCTATTTACGATTATAAGCTCAACGGTTATGGTTTTTGCTTTTGCTATGTTATTTATTATCTCAATGTTTTTGATAATTGATAGCATTGCTTTGAAAAAACACATTGGTTATAAGTTTAGATATCAGCTTTCGGATTTGTTGCCTAATCTTGTTATCTCCTTTATTATGTTTGTTTTGGTGTATATAATTGGGTTAGCAAATCTAAACATATTTATCGAGTTGATTATACAGGTGGTCGTTGGAATAATATCCTATGTCGTACTTAGCCTTATTTTTAAAAATAACAATTTATCATTCACAGTAAATACAATAAAGTCATTTTGCTTCAGAAAGATGAAGAAAAGTACTGGAGATGGAAACTGATAATATGCAAAACAAAAAAATAGGAATTATTACAGTACATAAAAACATCAATTACGGTGCAAATCTACAAGCCTTTGCAAGCTGTAAATATCTTAATAATAAAGGGTATAACTGCAGTGTGATCGACTATACTCTGCCAAGTCATGAAAAAAGCGCTCATTTGTTTTCGTGGCTGAAGCAATCTTGGGATGGAGAGAAAAACAAGTCTGTTTCTCGTAAGATCAAGCTTGCCGCCGCGCTCGTACTATCAGCTCCTTGGAAAAGTAGGAGATTAAAATCGTTTGCGAAATTTCGCAAAAATCACATCAGAATGACGCCTAAGTGCAGAAGTATTCAAGCGGTTGAGGGCTTGAATTTGGATACGGTAATTTGCGGAAGCGATCAGATCTGGAATCCGACTATAACCGAGGGTATAAATCCTATCTTTTTTGGTGCGATCAATGGAATTAAGACTAAAATCTCTTATGCGGCGAGTGTCGGTAAGGACGAATTCGAGCCCACAGACGAGAAAAAGGCTAAAAAACTGGTAAGTGAGTTGGATTATTGCTCTGTCAGAGAAGAAAATACTGCACAGTATATAGCTTCGTTTACGGGAAAAAAGATTGAAACCGTGTGCGACCCCGTGTTCCTGTTAGAGAAGTCGGATTATGAAGCAGTATCATCAAAGCGGCTATTCAAAAAGGACTACGTTCTTTTATACAGCGTCGTACATAACGATGAACTGACGGCGATAGCAAAAGATTACGCCGATAAATACGGCATTGAATTGATAGAGATCTGTTCGGCAAAGGATAAGAATGCCACGCACAAACAGATCGTTGCATATGGTCCGTCTGAATTTTTAAGTTGCTTCAAATACGCAAAAACCGTGTTTACCAATTCGTTTCACGGCACAGCGTTCTCTTTGATCTTTGAAAAGGATTTTTATATCGTTGATAACAAAGCGGGCGGCTCACGTATCACCAATTTGCTTGGTAAGGTGGGCTTGATAGAACGCTTGATTTCCGCCCCGGTATCAAAGGATTTTGCTCCTATCGATTACGCAGCGAGCAAAAAGCTTTTGAGCGAATACGTAAGCTCCTCCAAGGCTTTTTTAGACAAAGCGTTAAAGACGGACAAAAAAGAGTTTGCGGGTGATGCCTGCGTGAGCTGCGGTGCTTGCGCGTCGGTCTGTAAGCTTGATGCAATCAGTCTGACAAGAACCACCGAGGGATTTCAGATCGCAACGATCGATCAGAATAAATGCGTCGATTGTGGTATGTGTCGAAAGGTATGTCCCGCTTTAAACGAGGTCGATAAGTATCAGGATGCTGCCGAAGTGTACGCATTCAAGGCAGATGATGAGCTGCGAAAAAATAGCACCTCGGGCGGCGCCTTTGCGGCGCTTGCTGATGCGGTAATAGCACAGAACGGAGTTTTTTACGGTGCTGCGCAGCTGGATGATTTTTCCGTAGCGCATATCCGTGGAGAGTCGTCTGACGATCTTACAAAAATGCAGGGAACAAAATATATACAAAGTGACCTGACCGCCTGCTACGCCCAGATCGAAAATGATCTGAAACAGGGAAGAAAAGTGCTTTTTTCGGGCACGCCTTGCCAGGTCGACGGAGTTAAACGTTTTATAAACGTCAAAAACCTCCCCGCAGAAAACTTCTTTGCAGTAGATATTATTTGTCACGGAGTGCCTTCTCCTGCGTTCTATCAGGCATATATACAGTGGCTGGAAAAAGAGTACGGTAGTAATGTCACGGAATATAAATTTCGCAGTAAAAAAATTTCTTGGCGCGGAAGCTCCTGCTATGCTAAATTGGCAAACGATCAGGAGTTGATAAACGACAAAAAGCTCTGCGCTTTTATGAACGTTTATTATTCGGATAATATCACTCGCGAAAGCTGTTATAGTTGCCCTTATACCTCGAAAAATCGCGTTGGTGATCTTACAATAAGCGATTACTGGGGCTTGGAGGATCTTGACAAGAGCTTCGAGGATGCGTTGGGTGTTTCGATGATACTTGTCAACACTGATAAGGGCAGAGCTTTGTTTGAACAGTCAAAAGGTGAGAAGATTGCGGGAAGTATAGGAGCAGCAAAGCAGCCTCAGCTCACAAAACCGACAGAACGCCCGCAAACCCGCGATGAATTTTGGATAGAGTACGAAAAAAATGGCATACAGCCGCTGCTTAAAAAACATGGCGGTGTCAGGCGCGACTCGATCAAAACAGCCATATACAAATTATATAAGAAGATACGTTAAGGTGTTTACTTATGAAAATAACATTTTTTTCAAATTTTTTAAATCATCATCAGCTACCTTTGTGCCAAGAATTTTGCAAAAAAGAGGGCGTTGAGTTCATATTCGTTGCAACCGAGCCGATACCACAGGATCGCTTGGATATGGGCTACGAGAATATGAACGAGATGTATGATTTCGTGCTTCGGGCATACGAAAATCAATCCTCTTTGCAACGCGCAGAGATTCTGGCAAAAGAGTGCGAAATAATGATTTTCGGTGCGGCGCCACTGTCTTATTTGGAAATCAGAATGTTGGCCGATAAGCCCGCGTTTTACTTTACCGAGCGCATCTTACGAAAAGGGTATTGGAGAAGATTTATTCCAACCACACGAAAAAAAATTAACGCGGGCTACGTTAGGTATAAGTACAAGCCGTTATATATTTTGGGGGCGAGCGCATACGCGTCTTATGACTTGAAGCTTTGCGGATTTGATCCCGACAAATGCTTCAAATGGGGTTATTTTCCCGAAGTCAGAGCTTGTGGCATAGAGCAGCTGTTACAAAAAAAGCGAGAAAATTCTCGCGTGGAAATTTTGTATGCGGGTCGACTTTTGAATTTGAAAAGAGTTTTGGATACGGTAAAAGCTTTGAAGCTGTTAGTAAAAAACGGTGTTACCAATTTCTGTTTTACAATTATTGGAGACGGCGAGCAAAAGACGCAAATAGAGAAATACGTAAAAAAACATCGAATGGAACAGTATATCCGATTATTGCCTTTTGTTCCGGCAAAGGAAGTGCGTCAATATATGGACAGTGCAGACATATACGTTTTCAGTAGCAATTTTTACGAAGGCTGGGGAGCTGTGGTTAACGAAGCAATGGATAGCGCTTGCGCTATGGTCGTCAGCCACGCGGTCGGCTCAGCGCCATACCTAATAGAAAACGGCAAAAACGGCCTTATATATCCGTGTGGTGATGTCAAACGCCTTGCGGCTGTGTTGAATTCTCTGATAAGCGATGTGGTTTACAGAGAATCCTTGGCAACAGAGGCATACAAGACGATCACACAGAAGTGGACTGCGCAGGTTGCGGCAGATAGATTGTTGCAGCTGTATTCCTCGATAAAATCGGGAGATACTTGTTACGTACCCTTTTCCGAAGGAATTTGCAGTCGTGCAGAACCGCTAAAAAATAATTGGATTGGCAGAACTAATGGAAACAAATAAGGCGTTTTCAAGGAGAATGTAAAAATGAAAGCATTAATTTTAAACTCCGGCCTCGGTCACAGAATGGGCGTGCTTACAAGCGAGCATCCCAAGTGTATGACCGAGATCTCAGCAAAGGATACGATACTTTCCCGTCAGCTGAAGCTGATCGCTGACGCGGGGATAAGTGAAGTAGTTATGACCACGGGATATTTCGACGAGGTTTTGGTCAATTACTGCAACTCGTTGGGTCTCCCACTGCATTACACTTTTGTAAATAACCCTATATACGACAAGACAAATTATATTTATTCGATATATTGTGCCAAGGATCATCTTCGCGACGAGGATATCGTGCTGATGCACGGAGATCTTGTTTTCGAATCCGAGGTCTTTGACAAGGTGATCGCAAGTGATGTAAGCTGCATGACCGTCAGCTCCACTCTCCCTTTGCCAGAAAAGGATTTCAAGGCAGTGGTCGGAGAGGGAAGAGTCAAGGCGGTCGGCATCGAGTTCTTTACCGATGCTATGGCGGCTCAGCCTCTTTACAAGCTCTGCAAAAACGATTGGAATATCTGGCTCGACGAGATAATCGCGTTCTGTGAGAGCGACGACAGAAAGTGCTACGCCGAGAACGCGTTCAACAAGGTGTCGGACAAGTGTCTCATTTATCCTCTTGACGTGGAGAACGCTCTTTGCTGCGAGATAGACACCCCCGAGGACCTTGCAATAGTTTCAAAGCAGATCGCCGAGCTTGAGAGCAGAACCGTTTATATGTGCTTTTCCACGGATATGATCCACGGCGGTCATATCGCTATCATCAAAAAGGCACAGAAGTTGGGTAAGCTTATTATCGGCGTACTGTCCGACGAGGCGGTAGCATCCTATAAGCGTTTTCCGCTTATGCCATACGCCGAAAGGAAATCTCTCGTTGAGAATATTAACGGCGTTTCTGCGGTGGTGGAGCAGAAGGAGCTGAGCTACGCAGAAAACATCAGAGCCTTGAAGCCGACCTACGTAGTACACGGAGACGACTGGCGCGAGGGATTTCAGAAGCCCATACGCGACGAGGTCGTTGAACTTCTTACCAAGTACGGCGGCAAGCTTGTTGAGTACCCATACGCCAAGACCGAAACCTATCTTGAAATGGAAAGACTTTCCCGCGCGAAGCTTTCTATGCCCGACGTCCGTCGCGGCAGACTTAAAAAGCTGATCGCTATGAAGGGTCTGGTCACGGCTATGGAAGCGCACAGCGGCATCACTGGTCTTATCGTTGAGCAGACCAAGGTGTTGCAGGACGGCAAGACATATCAGTTCGATGCTATGTGGGTCTCCTCGCTTTGCGACAGTACAGCGAAGGGCAAGCCCGACATTGAGCTTGTGGATATGACATCACGCTTCCGCACCATCGACGATATTATGGAGGTCACCACCAAGCCGATAATTTTTGATGGCGACACGGGCGGACTTACCGAGCATTTTGTTTATACCGTCAAGAGCCTTGAAAGAATGGGCGTTTCCATGGTCATAATCGAGGACAAGACCGGACTTAAAAAGAACTCGCTTTTCGGCACAGAGGTTCAGCAGACCCAAGACAGTATTGAGAACTTCTGCGAGAAGATAAAGGCGGGCAAAAAGGCGCAGAAGACGAAGGAATTTATGATCTGCGCGCGTATTGAGTCGCTTATTCTCGAAAGAGGAATGGAGGACGCGCTTGAGAGAGCGTTTGCGTTCTCCGAGGCGGGTGCTGACGCTATAATGATACACAGCAGAAAGAAGGATCCTGCGGAGATCTTTGAATTTGTGGAGAAATTCCGAGATAGGAACAAGGCGACACCTATTGTTGTAGTTCCGACGTCATTTAACGCGGTTACCGAGCAAGAATTTAAAGAGAGAGGCGTTAACGTGGTCATTTACGCTAATCAGTTGACTAGAAGCGGTTTCCCAGCGATGCAAAAGACCGCCGAGACGATACTGACTAATCACCGAGCAAAAGAAGCCGACGATATGTGTATGTCGATCAAGGAGATCATCACACTCATTCCAGAGGAATAAGTGTGTTCTGAAGTTTTATTTGTGGCTAAAAAACAGCAATTTTTATTGATTTAAAACGGAGAAGACAGTGAAACAGAAAATAATTGAGGGTAAAGCCCCATATGAAAAAATTGGCGAAGAATTACGCTCTCTTGGCGTGAAAAAATACCTTTTGGTCTACACTAACTCGGCAAAAAGACTTCCTGTGTGGGAGTATTTAGCGGGTCTCGGCATCCCGTCGACGCTCTTTTCGGGATTTACTCCCAACCCCAAATACGAGGAGATCGTGACGGGAGTTGACCTCTTTAATGCCGAGGGCTGTGACGCAGTTGTGGCAATCGGCGGTGGCAGTGCCATCGACGTAGCAAAATGTATCAAGCTCTATTGCAAAATGGCGGAAGACAAGCTCTATCTGGAGCAGGAGTATACCGATACGGGAATACCGCTTATCGCTATACCCACCACGGCAGGTACGGGAAGCGAATCTACGCCCTTCTCAGTAATTTACTATAAAGGGGAAAAGCAGTCTGTGCATCACTCATCGATTCTGCCCGATGTGGCTATACTTGATCCCGACGTGCTGACAGGTCTGCCCGTTTATCAGAAAAAATGCACGGTTCTTGACGCGCTTTGTCAGGCGATAGAATCCTGGTGGAGCGTAAGATCCACAGAGGAAAGCCGAGCTTACGCCAAAGAGGCGGTAGATAAGATAAGAGATAATATCTACGAATACGTAGAGCAGAACACCGAGAGGGCGAGAGGAGAGATAATGTCCGCGTCCAATCTTGCGGGCAGGGCGATCTGTATCACTGCTACCACCGCACCTCACGCTATGAGCTATAAGCTGACTACTATTTACGGTCTCCCTCACGGTCATTCTGTGGCTATCAGTCTGCCAAGGGTCTGGAGATATATGCTTGATCATCCCGAAAGATGTACTGACAAGCGTGGAGTAGACTATCTTTTCAGAGTATTTGAAGAAATCGCAAACTCGCTTGGATACGAAGATGCCGTGTCTGCCGTCAACGGCTTTGAAGATATGCTTAAAAAGCTTGATATCAGCTATCCTGCCGAAATCGACAAGGATACGAAAGCTGGATATTTTGCCGATTCGGTAAACCTGGAGAGACTTGGTAACAATCCCGTCTCTCTTGACAATGAGGCGTTATTTAACCTTTACAAAGGAATGTTTATATAATGAAGTTGGATTTTTTAAAGGAATTTGAATTTTTTACGGGAGTACCCGATTCGCAGCTGAAGCCGCTTTGCAATTATCTTATGGCGACATACGGTATATCAAGTAAGCATGTGATAGCCGCCAACGAGGGCAACGCGGTGGGACTTGCGGCAGGGTATCATCTTGCCACGGGCAAGGTTCCCGTAGTCTATATGCAAAACAGCGGACTTGGTAACATCATTAACCCCGTGGCGTCGCTTATGAACGACAAGGTTTATGGCATACCCTGCGTTTTTATCGTTGGCTGGAGGGGTGAGCCGGGAATTAAGGACGAGCCTCAACACATCTATCAGGGCGAGGTAACAGTAAAGCTACTTGAGGACATGGATATTGCCACCTTCATTATCGGCAAGGAGACCACTGCCGAGGAGCTTGACGCAAAAATGACCGAGTTTAAAGCCTTGCTGGCAAAGGGAAAGCAGGTGGCGTTCGTGGTTCGCAAGGGTGCGCTTGAATTTGACGGAAAGGTCAAATATGAGAATGATAATAAGATGATGCGCGAGGAGATAATCGAACATATCGCCACGGTCAGCGGCGAGGATATTGTGGTCTCCACTACGGGAAAGGCGTCAAGAGAGCTTTTCGAGATAAGAGAGAGACGCGGACAGACCCACGGCTCGGATTTTCTTACCGTTGGCTCTATGGGTCATTCCTCGTCCATCGCACTTGCAATTGCAAAGGAAAAGCCTGACAGAAAAATATGGATAATAGATGGCGACGGAGCAGTACTCATGCACATGGGAGCTATGGCTCTGCTTGGTGCGAACGCCCCCCGAAACGTAGTCCACGTGGTCATAAACAACGGCGCGCACGAGACTGTGGGCGGTATGCCTACCGTTGCCGAGAAGATAGATCTGTGTAAGATCGCAGAAGGATGCGGATACCCCTCGGCAGTGTCGGTCGATAACTTTGAAGCTCTTGACAATATGCTCAACGAGGCGAAAAACGCTGAAAAACTTACCTTCATCGAGGTCAAATGCTCGATCGGAGCGCGTGACGATCTCGGCAGACCCACCACAACTGCAAAAGAGAATAAAGAAAACTTTATGAAATATCTGGAGGACAATTAAAATGGGGCTTTTCACTGGAAAAAAGTTGCTTATAACCGGTGGCACGGGATCTTTCGGCAATGCCGTATTAAACCGCTTTCTTGAAACCGACATCGGCGAGATCAGAATTTTCTCTCGCGACGAAAAAAAGCAGGATGATATGCGTCACTATTTTCAGGTGACAAAGCCGTCCGTTGCTGAAAAGATCAAATTCTATATAGGCGACGTAAGAGACATAGCAAGCGTTAGCAACGCTATGCACGGAGTAGACTACATATTCCACGCGGCGGCACTGAAGCAGGTACCCTCCTGCGAGTTTTTCCCCATTGAAGCGGTAAAGACCAACGTCCTTGGTACCGAAAACGTATTGACCGCCGCAATCGACGCGGGTGTTAAAAATATAGTCTGCCTTTCTACCGATAAGGCGGCTTATCCCGTCAACGCTATGGGAACGAGTAAGGCTATGATGGAGAAGGTCATCGTGGCGAAGTCGAGAACTGTCAGCCCCGAAAAGACCAAGATCTGCTGCACGAGATACGGCAACGTAATGTGTAGCCGCGGTTCGGTCATTCCGCTTTGGATAGACCAGATCAGGTCGGGCAATCCCATCACCATCACCGATCCTACAATGACTAGATTTATTATGTCTCTTGACGAGGCGGTAGACCTTGTACTCTTTGCCTTTGAGCATGGCGAGAGCGGCGACATCCTTGTTCAGAAAGCGCCTGCTTGCACTATCAAGACCCAAGCTGAAGCGGTCTGCGAGCTTTTTGGCGGCGATAAGGAAAATATCAAGGTGATAGGTATCCGTCACGGCGAGAAGATGTACGAGACGCTGCTTACCAACGAGGAGTGCGCTAACGCTATCGATCTCGGCAACTTTTACCGTGTGCCTTGCGACAAGAGAGGTCTCAACTACGACAAGTATTTCAGTAAGGGCGATACCGAGAGAAATACGCTCACCGAGTTCAATTCTCATAATACGGTTTTGCTCGACGTTGATGGTGTTAAGGAAAAGTTGCTTTCTCTGCAATATATCCGCGACGAGCTTGAAACGGTGAAGTGATATGAAGATACTTATAACCGGTGCCGCGGGGTTTGTAGGCAAAAACCTGACAGAGGCACTGAAAAATATAAGAGACGGCAAGGATAGACGTTTTCCTGATCTTACCATCGACAAGCTTTATCTTTACGATATTGATACAGACGAGAGAGTCCTTGACGAGGCGTGCAGGGAAGCAGACTTCGTTTTTAATCTTGCAGGTGTCAACCGTCCCCAAAATTCAGAAGAATTTATGCAAGGCAACTTCAGCTTTGCCTCAAAGCTTCTTGATACGCTGAAAAAGCATAATAACAAATGTCCTGTGATGATCTCGTCCTCAATTCAGGCGACCTGCATTGGTCGCTACGACAGTGATTACGGCAGGAGTAAGAGAGCAGGTGAGGAGCTTGTCTTTGCTTACGGCGAGGAGACAGGTGCGAAAGTACTCGTTTACCGCTTTCCGAATTTGTTTGGCAAGTGGTGCAGACCTAACTATAACAGTGCCGTCGCTACTTTTTGCAACAATATTGCAAACGATCTGCCTATAACCGTCAACGATCCTGCGGTTCAGCTTAAATTGCTATATATTGACGACCTCGTTGACGAAATGATCGCCGCGCTTTGCGGCAGAGAACACCGTTGCACTTTTGACGGCATAAATACGGTTCTTTGTGAGAACGGACGCTTTTGCGCCGCTCCCGTGACCCATAAGGTCACTCTTGGCGAGATAGTTTCGCTGCTTGAATCCTTCCGCGACCAGCCGAGGACGCTCATAATGCCCGAAATCCCCGAAGGTAGCTTTCCTAAGAAGCTTTACAGTACGTATTTGTCCTATCTTCCAGCCGAAAAGGTCTCTTTTCCCTTGAAGATGAACGTTGACGCAAGAGGTAGCTTCACCGAGCTTTTGAAAACCGAAAAATGCGGTCAGTTTTCGGTGAATATCTCAAAGCCGGGCATTACAAAGGGACAGCATTGGCACAATACCAAGTGGGAGTTTTTCATCGTGGTAAGCGGAAAAGGACTTATTCAGCAAAGAAAAATCGGCTCTGACGAAGTGCTGAATTTTGAGGTGAGCGGCGATAAAATTGAAGCGATACACATGCTCCCCGGTTACACACACAACATAATCAATCTGTCGGAGACCGACGATCTCGTAACGCTGATGTGGGCGAACGAGCAGTTTGACCAGAGCAGACCCGATACATTTTTTGAGGTGGTAGAATAATGGAAATGAACATAAAACTCGATTACAGCGATGTAAGCTTTAAGAAAAATGGCAAACTTAAACTTCTCATCATCGTCGGCACACGCCCCGAGATCATCCGCCTCGCGGAGGTAATAAATAAGTGCCGTAAGTATTTCGACTGTATTCTTGCTCACACAGGTCAGAACTACGACTATAACCTGGGCGGCGTTTTCTTCAAGGATCTGAAGCTCGACGCTCCCGAAGTCTATATGGATGCCGTTGGCGACGACCTTGGCGCGACGGTCGGAAACATTATCAACTGCTCTTATAAGCTGATGAACGCGATTAAGCCCGACGCACTTCTAATTCTTGGCGACACCAACTCTTGTCTTTCGGCGATCGCGGCAAAGCGACTTCACATCCCGATCTTCCACATGGAGGCAGGCAACCGTTGTAAGGACGAGTGCCTTCCCGAGGAGACCAACCGCCGCATAGTCGACATCATTTCGGACGTCAATCTGGCGTACTCCGAGCAGGCGAGAACCTATCTGCACGATTGCGGTCTGCCCAAGGAGAGAACCTACGTCACAGGCTCGCCCATGGCAGAGGTGCTTCACGCAAATATTGACGAGATAAGAGCCAGCGATATTCACGCGCGTCTCGGTCTTGAAAAGAAAAAATATATTCTTCTTTCTGCTCACAGAGAAGAGAATATCGACACCGAAAAGAACTTTTTGTCGCTCTTTACGGCTATAAATAAGATGGCAGAGAAGTACGATATGCCCGTGCTTTATTCCTGTCACCCCAGAAGCCGTAAGAGACTTGAGGCAAGCGGATTTGATCTTGACAAGAGAGTTATCTGTCACGAGCCTCTCGGATTCCACGATTACAACTGTCTGCAGATGAACGCCTTTGCGGTTGTTTCAGACAGCGGAACGCTTCCCGAGGAAAGCTCGTTCTTTACGAGCGTGGGCAATTCTTTCCCTGCGGTCTGCATAAGAACCTCAACAGAGCGTCCCGAGGCGCTTGACAAGGCTTGCTTTATCCTTGCGGGAATCGACGAAACCTCTCTCCTGCAGGCGGTAGACACCGCGGTTTCTATGACACTTGCGGGGGACGACGGCATCCCCGTGCCTACTTATACCGATGAAAACGTTTCCACCAAGGTGGTTAAGATAATTCAGTCCTACACGGGTGTTGTAAATAAAATGGTCTGGAGAAAATTCTGATAATTTGTGTCTTTACTTGATTTTTAGTGGAGATATTTGCGATTTTTTATCGCGGATATCTCCACTTTTTCTTGTTTCATATTAATCTTTCCTAAAAAAATGTAATTGGAGCCATAAATTATATTGTAAAATGACGAAATTGTCAACTATTGGTTATATGCTCCTACGCTTGGTTTCTACAAGTTTTTATGATTTTGAGATATACTAATAGTTAAGGTGAATAACCAACAGGAGGGAAAAGATGAGCATCAACACCATTGGCAAGCGTATCAGATTCTTCAGAGAAGAAAGAAAATGGAGTCAAGAGGTATTTTCCGAGAAGCTTGGATTAAGTCTCACATACGTCGGCATGATTGAACGTGGAGAAAAGATTCCGAAACTCGAAACGTTCATTAAGATTGCAAATACGTTAAGTGTATCAGCAGACCAACTGTTGGCAGGAGTTCTGACAACAGGATACTCGATCAAGTCTACGGAAATGACGACAAAGATTGAGAAGTTGCCCTCGACAGAACAAGAGAGGATATATGATGTCGTTGACACGTTGATCAAACATGCTAAAAAGTAAAAGTTTTTAAAGAAGGAGCGCAGAATGAACGAATTAAATAATATGCTTTTCGCACTTTTGCGTTCCGTCCTCTGCGGAGAGCAGCTTGATAAAAGCCTTTTTCAGAAACTTGACGAAGAAAGGCTCGAAAGGCTTTATAAAATATCAAAAAGCCACGATCTGGCTCACCTTGTGGGTGCGGCGCTTGATAAAGCCGACCTTTTGGGAGAGAGCAAAACGGCGGGGAAGTTTGCCAAGCATCAGCTTATGGCTATCTACCGCTATGAGAACCAAAAGCACGAGCTTGACAGAATATCCGATACCCTTGAAAAAGCGAAGATACCGTACATTCCCCTCAAAGGCTCGGTCATTCGCGACCTCTATCCCGAGCCTTGGATGAGAACGAGTTGCGATATTGACGTTCTCGTTCACGAGGTCGATCTGGATAGAGCGGTTGCCGTTCTCGTTGAAGATCTCGGTTACAAGGCCGACGAAAAAAAGGAATATCATGACGTCTCACTGTATTCGGGAAGCGGAGTGCATCTTGAGCTTCATTTCAACATTAAAGAGAATATCGAGCTGCTTGACTCTGTGCTGGAGCGCGTCTGGAAATACGCCACCCCTGTCTATGAGGGAGCGCAGCGTCATATTCTTTCAAAGGAATTTTTCGTTTACCACACCTTGGCTCACGCGTCCTATCATTTTGTTGGCGGCGGCTGTGGGATCAGACCGTTTATAGATCTTTGGTTTATAAATGGGACGTGGGAGTATGACCGCAAAGCGGTACTTGATCTTTGCCGTGAAAGTGAGATCGGTGATTTTTTTGAGGTGGCGGAGGAGCTTTCAACGGTCTGGCTTGAGGGAAAAGATCATAGCGAGCTGACACGTCGGATAGAGGACTATCTTCTCATAGGCGGTGCATACGGTGTCAAGGAGTCATATATTGCCGCAAGACAACAAAAGCGCGGCGGCAAGCTTGGTTACGTCGGGTCGCGTGTTTTCGTGTCCTACGATCATTTGAAGCTGAAATATCCGAGCCTTAAAAACCGTGCTTTCACGCCATTTTATCAAGTGAAGCGTTGGGTGGACGTTTTCAAAGAGAAAAACGTGGGAAGATCGGTGCGTGAGCTGAAAAGAAACGCAAGCCTTAAGAGAGAAAAGGTCGACGAGGTAAGCTCTCTTATGGACGAGCTGAATTTGAATAAGCATATAAAATGAGCGTTAAGGTCGGAAGATGCTAACGCTCATAAAAGAGGCAGTCGCCGCGGCGACTGCCTTTGATTCTTATTTGAATGACTTATTCTTTGTCATTTTTCTTTCTTGCTTTGTTAACCACAAGATTGGTAATGATACCGAGGATAAGAGCGCAAGCGGTGTTGGTAATGTATATCTTATTAGCGTCACCGATAGCCATTGCCATTCCGCCGATACCCGTGATAAGTATGACCGAAACCGTAAAGAGATTAGCGTTTTGTTCAAGGTCTACCTTTTGAATCATCTTAAGACCCGATACTGCGATAAATCCGTAAAGGGTAATGCAAACGCCGCCCATTACGCAACCGGGGATAGAATCAAGGAATGCTACGAAGGGAGAAACAAATGCTACGAGCATAGCCATGACAGCGGTGGTGGTAATGGTTAATACAGACGCATTTCTGGTAATAGCAACGCAACCAACGCTCTCACCGTAAGTGGTGTTGGGGCATCCGCCGAAGAATGCGCCTGCAATAGAACCGATACCGTCGCCAAGGAGAGTGCGATGGAGACCGGGATCCTCAAGAAGATCGGACTCTATGATCGAAGAAAGATTCTTGTGGTCAGCAAGATGCTCCGCGAACACAACGAACGCAACAGGAATATATGCAACCGCGATCGTTGCAAGGTAGTGGAGGTTAAAGCTGCCGATGCCCTTGAATGCGTTTATGAAAGAAAATTCGGGGAGAGATATGAAGGTATTGATCGTTACACCGTCAGCAACGAGAGCCTTGAAGGGCGCAAAATCAATGACTATAAGCTCGGGGGTGTTGGTAGCGGTGCCGATGATGGTGAACACGAGAGCAACAGCATATCCCGCGAGAATACCAATAATGAAGGGAATAAGCTTTGCCATCTTCTTTCCGTAAACCGAGCAGAGAATAACTACCGAGAGGGTAATCAGAGCGCAAATAAGAGATACCCAAATGTTTGTAGACATTAAGAAATAATTGGACGTGCCGTACTGAACGGTAGGACCGTAAGAGAAAACGTCGTTTATAGCGGCTCCCGCAAGCGAAAGACCGATAAGAGTAACGGTGGGGCCGATAACAGCTGCGGGCATAAGCTTGCTTATCCATTTAACGCCTGCAAACTTAACGATGAGCGCGATAACGACATAAACGAGACCCGCAAACGCTGCGCCTATGATAAGACCGAGGTATCCAAGAGTGCCGTTACCGATAGCGCCTGCAAACGCGGCGCACATGGGACCGATGAAAGCGAAGGATGAACCGAGAAAAACGGGGCTGCGGAACTTTGTGCAGAGCTGGTAGATGATAGTGCCTACGCCTGCGCCGAAAAGAGCCGCGGATGCTGTCATGCCGTTGCCTACGATTGCGGGAACCGCGATAGTTGCCGCCATAATTGCGAGGAGCTGTTGGATCGCAAAGACAATTACCTGACCGAACTTCGGCTTGTCCTTGACACCGTAGATGAGCTTCATAAAGTTTCCTCCATTTATGAAATTATTAAATTTTGACAGAAGCCGTCCGACAAAAAACGACACCTATCAAAGATTATTTTATCATATAGTTAAAAGTTTGTAAATAGCTTTTTAACGAATTAGCTCTTGTGCTTTCGTAGAAAAAACGCTAAAAAATCTGTGCATAATCGACAAAAAACAGAAATTGCCACCAAAGCCTAATATTTTGATTGACAATTTAGCGAAAAAGGTTTATAATATAAGATGTATTATTTTGCGCTAAAGTTTTGACCGAAAGGTAAGGTTTTTGCTTTGAAAACAGATATTTTGAAATATATTGACGAAAATTACTCAAGATTTTCCAAGGGACAAAAGCAGATCGCTGCATACGTTAGCGAGCATTACGATAAGGCTGCTTACATGACCGCCGCAAGACTTGGACGAGAGGTTGGCGTCAGTGAGTCCACGGTGGTAAGATTCGTTATCGAGCTTGGCTTTGAGGGTTATCCCGACTTTCAGCGTTCTCTTAAAGAGCTGATACGCGCAAAGCTGACGGCGGTACAAAGAGTAGAGGTCACCAATAGCCTTATCGGCGAGGGAAACGTGCTTGAAAAGGTTCTGCTCTCGGATATGGATAAGATAAAAAGAACCCTTGATGGTATAGACAAAGAGGCATTCGATGCCGCGGTCAAAAATATTATCGACGCAAAAACCGTGTATATTCTGGGTATGCGAGCATCCTCCTATCTTGCCGGATTTCTCAATTACAGCTTCAGAATGATCTCGGATAACGTCCGACTTATCCAGACCACCTCGGGTAGCGAGACCTTTGAGCAGATGATGAGTATAGGCGAAGGAGATGCGCTTATAGCAGTCAGCTTTCCAAGATATTCCAAGAGCATAATAAAGGGCGTTGAGTACGCCAAACGTGCGGGAGCCGACGTTATAGCACTTACCGATAGCGAAAGCTCTCCCATTGCCGAGCAAGCCGATCAGTTGCTTGTCGCACAGAGCGATATGGCGTCCTTTGCAGACTCTCTGGTTGCTCCCATGTCGGTGATAAACGCGCTTATAGTTGCCGTTACGAGAGAACGGAGCGAGGAATTTTCCCAAAGACTCATACGCCTTGAAAACGCGTGGGACGAATATAACGTATACGATAAGAATAACGGCTGATATGATGGAGATAAATAAAGATAAAAAGATCGTAGCGGTCATCGGAGGCGGAGCCGCGGGAATGATGGCGGCGATCCACGCGTCTTATATGGATGCCGAGGTGTTGATGTTTGAAAAAAACGACCGCCTTGGCAAAAAGTTGCGCATTACGGGAAAGGGACGATGTAACGTTACAAATGATTGTCCCACTAATGAATTTTTGAGCAACGTACCTACGAACCCCCGTTTCCTATACGCGGCGCTGAACCGTTTTTCAACCTCGGACACCATGGACTTTTTTGAGGGCTGCGGAGTTCCCTTGAAGGTTGAGCGGGGAAGGAGAGTTTTTCCCGTTTCCGACAAAGCTGCGGATATAGTCAAAGCGATGAGTGACCGTTGCCGCGACGTGGGTGTTCAGACATTTCACGATAAAGTAACGGCTATCGAAATAGAGAATGGTAAGGTTAAAGCCGCCCTTGCGGGCGAAAAAAGATACCCTTGTGACAGTGTGATAGTCTGCACCGGTGGAAAGTCCTATCCCGGCACAGGCTCGGACGGAGACGGCTACCGCTTCGCACGTCAGGCTGGGCATACGGTGACCGAGTTGAGACCGTCTCTCGTTCCCCTTGTGGCGGTGGGCAACCTTTGTGGGAGAATGCAGGGACTCTCGCTGAAAAACGTGTCTTTGAAAATAGTTCGCAGAGATAACGGCAAATGCGTCTACGAAGATTTTGGCGAGATGATGTTTACTCATTTCGGAATGACGGGACCTATGGTGCTGTCGGCTTCGGCACATATTCCCGATATTGAAAAGGGAAATTACGATGCGATCATCGACCTCAAGCCTGCCCTTGGCGAGCAGGAGCTTGACGCGAGGATAAGGGCAGATTTTGCCAAGTACAATAACAAGGATTTTATAAATTCCCTTGGCGATCTTCTCCCCTTGAAGGCGATTGAGCCTATAATCGACCTGTGCGGCGTTGACCCGCGCAAAAAGGTCAATTCGGTCACGAAGGAAGAAAGAAGAAGGCTGCTTGAAGCTATCAAATATATGCGGATACCGTTGCTTCGCTTCCGTCCCATCGACGAAGCGATCATCACCAAGGGCGGCGTGGCGGTCAGCGAAATAAATCCCAAGACTATGGAGTCAAAGCTGGTCAAAGGGCTTTATTTTGCGGGCGAGGTGCTTGACCTTGACGCATATACGGGCGGATTTAATCTTCAAATAGCGTTTTCTACCGCGGTGGTTGCCGGAGAGAACGCGGCGGAATAATAATGATATTTCAGGAGTATAGAGCTATGAAAAAAATTGCAGTTGCGATCGACGGTCCCGGCGGAGCGGGTAAATCCACCATATCCAAAGCAGTTGCCAAAAGACTGGGCATCATATACGTTGACACAGGCGCGCTTTACAGAACCGTGGGATACTACGCTCGCGAACACGGACTTTCGGTTGAGGACAGTAAGGTCATCGAAAAGATAACCCCCATGCTGGAACATATAAATATTGAGATCGCTTATGTTGACGGCGCTCAGCACGTCATTCTCAATGGCGAGGACCTTGGCGACAAGATACGTCAGCCTGACATTTCCATGTACGCGTCAGCCTGCTCGTCCGTGGGGACGGTGCGCGCTTTCCTGCTTGAAGCGCAAAAGAAGTTGGCAAGAGAGAATAGCGTTATTATGGATGGACGTGACATAGGAACCGTCATTCTTCCCGACGCCGAGGTAAAGATATTCCTTACCGCCACCGACGAGGCAAGAGCAACCAGACGATACAAGGAACTTATAGCGAAAGGTCAGGACGTTAAATTTGAGGATGTTCTCCGTGATCTTGTTGAACGCGACAGAGCAGACTCCAGCCGTGCGGTCGCTCCCCTGAAACCCGCCGAGGACGCTCATATTTTTGATAACTCCGAATATACCTTTGAGGAATCGGTTGAGTATATCATCAAGCATATTTCTGAAAAAACCGGAGTGATAGAAAAGTGAAAAGTAAGTTTTATATCTTTATAAGGGCGGTCATAGGCCCTATCGCAAGAGTGATTTTCAGAATTAAGTATCACGGAGCAGAGAACGAGCCTCGCGTCGAGGAAGGCCCTTATATTCTTATTTGTAACCATATCTCAAATACCGACCCCGTGTTCCTTTGCGCGGGAATCAAGCATCAGCAGCCATATTATATGGCGAAAAAGGAGCTTTTCAAGGTTCCGATCCTTGGCAAGCTGGTAAGCGCCCTTGGCGCGTTCCCCGTAAACCGCGGAGGTGCTGACGTTTCGGCGATCAAGAATACGATCTCTATCCTTAAAAGTGGCAGATGTATCGGTATATTCCCCCAGGGTCACCGCGAGCCGGGAAAGACCCCTATGGAGGCAAATCTCAAGACAGGTGCGGCTATGATCGCCGTTAAAGCTCAGGCGACGGTCTTTCCTTGCTGCATTAAGACCCGAGACAACAAATTCAAGCTTTTCAGAAGAATTGATGTTTACTATGGCAAGCCAATAAAGTTTGAGGAGCTTGGCTACGATCACGAAGCGTCGGGCGAATATCTCAGAATTACCAATCTGATGTTTGACAGAGTTTGCGAGCTTTACCGCGGTGCCGAGGAGGAAAGCAAGAGTGTCAAGTGAGATCAAGGTAACGGTAGCACGTTCGGCAGGCTTTTGCTTTGGCGTGTCGAGAGCCGCGAACGCCGTTGAGAACGAGATAAAGACCGCCCCCCGTGGTGAGCGGATATTCACTCTCGGCAAGCTTATCCACAATGACACCTATAACGCAAGACTTGCGAAAAGCGGCGTTGGCGTTGCCGAGATCGAAGATATTGAGCGGCTTTGTGACGAGGCGAGCGAAAATTCTCCCGTCAAGGTGTTTGTACGCGCCCACGGAATTACGAGAGAGACCGAGGAGCTTCTCATAAAATGCTCCCAAAAGAATAAAAGCTTTTCATTCGTTGACTGTACCTGTGTGTTCGTTCAAAAGATACACAAAATAGTCGAAGAAAATAACGATCCTGATGGACTTTTGCTAGTTCTGGGAACGGCGACTCACCCCGAGGTCATGGGCTTCTGCTCAAGGTTTGACGGAGAAGTTTTCGTCTTTGAAAAAGCCGCCGAGCTTGCTTCTGCCGCGGAATCGGGAACAATAAAAAACACTTGCGCAAAAGCACCAATTTTGGTTGCTCAAACCACACAAAATTTGGTGGAATGGGAGAAAACAAAAAAATTTACAAAAAAGCTATATACTAATCCCTTAATTTATGATACAATATGTAATGTTACGGAAAAAAGGCAGACAGAGGCGGCAGAGCTATCAAAAGCCAACGATTTTATGATCGTTATAGGCAGTAAAGGCAGCTCAAATTCGGCAAAGCTTTACTCGATCTGTAAGGCGGAATGTAAGAATGCCGTTATGATAGAAGATGTCGACGATCTGAAGCCGCTTTTTCCGTTCATCCACGAAAAAGTGGGAATCGTAGCGGGGGCGTCAACTCCGCACGATATAATTCAGGAGGTAGAAAAAACCATGAGCAAAGAGAATTTTGCAGAACTTCTCGAAACATCTTTCAAAACTTTAAATACAGGAGACATTGTTACCGGCTACGTAACCGCAGTTAACGACACCGAGCTTCAGCTTGACATCGGCGCTAAAGTCACGGGTATCATCAAAGCAGACAAGATAACAGATGATCCTGCTGCAAAGCTGACCGAGATGTTCAAGATCGGCGACGCTGTTGAGGCGTTCGTAGTACGTGTTAGCGATGTTGACGGCTTCGCAACACTTGACAAAAAGAGAGTAGACTCCGACAGAAACTGGGTCAAGATCGTTGCCGCTAAGGAAGCAGGCGAGATCCTTGAGGGTACTGTTATCGAGACCGTTAAGGGCAACGTAGGTGTTATCGTTCTCTGCGACAGCACCCGCGTATTCATCCACGCTTCTCAGACAGGCACTCCCAAAAATTCCGACCTCTCCGAGATGATCGGCAAGAAGGTAAGCTTCAGACTTACCGAGGTTGAGAACAAGAAAGCAAAGGGCTCTATCAGCTCTGTTCTCCGTGAGGAGAGAAAGAAGGCCGAGGCAGAGTTCTGGGCTAATATCGAGGAAGGCAAGCAGTACACAGGTGCCGTTAAGAGCATGACCAGCTTCGGCGCATTCGTTGACCTTGGCGGTGTTGACGGCATGGTTCATACCAGCGAGCTTTCTTGGAAGAGAGTTAAGTCTCCTGCAGACGTAGTTGCTATCGGCGACGTTATTACCGTTACCGTTAAGAGCTTCGACGCAGAGAAGAAGAGAATTTCTCTTACATACAAGACCGAGGAGAGCAATCCTTGGACTATCTTCAAGACCAACTACGCACTTGGCGACATCGTTTCTGTTAAGATCGTAAGCATGATGCCCTTCGGCGCATTCGCAGAGATCGTTGACGGCGTAGACGGACTTATCCACATTTCTCAGATTGCTACCACCAAGATCGCAAAGCCTGCTGACGTTCTTGAGATCGGTCAGACTGTTGACGCTAAGATCGTTGAGGTTGACGACGAGAAGAAGAAGGTAAGCCTTTCTATCAGAGCTATCCTTGAGGAGGCTCAGGCACTTGCTGAGGCTATGCCCGAGGATGAGGCTGCTGAGGAAGTTGCTGAGGCAGTTGAGGCTGTTGAAGCTACCGACGCTGAATAATTCTTAATTGAATTGATAAAACCCCGAGGAAATCCTCGGGGTTTTCTATTGGGTGCAGGCAGTAGAACTCAGAATCTTTCTTTGCGGTGATATTTATCTTGCTTTATTATTTTTCTTCCACAAAGCGATACAACGCAGGCGTTGTAGAGATTCTTCGTTGTTTTTGTCTTCAGCAAAAAGAAGGGGCTGGCTCAAAAGTAAAAATTTGAGCCAGCTTTTGCAATGAAAATGAGTAGAATAAAAAAGAAGCGCAAAAAAAAGAAAAAACCTCAAAAAGAGGTGAAAAAGAGATACGACAAAAGACGGGGACGACAATC
>JAZSRA010000064.1:0-5142 GCA_045538195.1 Eubacteriales bacterium
TGAGATCGATAATCCAAGTAAAGTGTGGTCAAAAATTGATGGTAAAGAATACTACTACAATCCCAATTTATATGATTCGCTGATTATTCTTCAACGTGAAAACGGAGAATGGGACATCGTAGTTATAACCGTGGAAGCGGATCAATATGGTCGAGCTATATATTCAATGATAAACGCAGGGTTACTGTCCTTGCACGCAATCAGCCTTGCGGTATGTACTATTTGGTATCTTGTAAAAACAAAGAAGTACAGAACAGCCTAAATTCAGCCCTCGCTTCACAAGTGGAGCGAGGGCTTTTGAAAATTTTCCAAAAATGTAAGACCAACGCCGAAAAAAACGTACTTAATGGGTGAAAGCGCTTTTAGATCAGACAAGGGAGGTGAACAACATGGATGATTCGAGAATCATAGAACTCTACTTTGAAAGAGACGAACAGGCAATCAAAGAAACGGATGCAAAGTACGGCAGGCTCTGCCACAGTATCGCCTATAACATTCTGAACAACCACGAGGATTCCGAGGAATGCGTCAACGATACATATGTGGGCGTGTGGAACGCCATTCCGCCAACAAGACCAAATAATTTTATGTCCTTCGTTTGTAAGATTGCAAGAAATCTGTCTCTGAAACGATTGGAGTTTATGAAACGTGAGAAACGGTCGGCAGACGTACTTCTGTCCCTGGACGAGTTAGCATCGGTTTTGCCCGATAACCGATATGCTCCGGATGTGAGCGATGAGGATGTAGGTAAGCTGATCAGTAAGTTTCTCCGCGAACAGAAGGTGGATGTCAGAAACGTCTTCATTCGCAAATATTTCTTCTTCGATTCCATCGGAGATATTGCAGAGCGCTTCGGCTTTACCGAGAGTAAGGTCAAAAATATGTTGTTCTACACCCGAAACAAACTAAGAGACTATCTCATTAAGGAGGGCGTTGAAATATGAAGAAACCGAGATTTTCAAATGCCATTGGCAACCTCGATGATGACCTCATCGAAGCTGCCGCAGAGTGCAAAAGAAAGAAAAAGCCGAACCTCTGGCTGAAATGGGGTTCTATAGCAGCTTGTTTTGCCGTGATCATTGTTGCAGGAGCGATGATTTTGCCATCACTACTGAACGATAGCACGACACCGGGAGGAACACCGGACAAATACAAGGATATTTTTTATGCGGGAGAATCCGCAATTATTTGGCCGTGGGAATATCGGACCGTGTATGAGCAATATACCGATTTTGAGCTGGACGGTGTTGAATATAAGAGCAAAGGCCGTTCCGTATCCGTAGACCTTGTCGGTGAACTTATCGGAACCTGTTCCGTTGTGGGATACGATGAAATCCATAACAAAAGCTACACCGAAGACTTTGAGGTGTACGAGTTGAGATATGCGGACAAGAGTCAGTTTGTTGCCGTAAAGATGGATGGCAAGTATTATACTTTTAAAAAGGATATCTATGCTCCGCCGAGCAATTTAGGCGAACTGTTAGATTTGGTGGATCTTTCGCAGGCCATTGAGCTGAGTCGTTTTTCCGAGAACGGTGATGGTGCTGATAAGAAGCACTATGCGTTGAACGATGATGATTATATTTGGGAAGTCCTCGCAGGGTGCCGGGATGCAGCGTTTATCGACACAAGTGCGAACATTGAAAATGGCAGAGTGTATTTAAGTTTCACGATCACATCGGAAACACTTGGGGTATATAAGGTTGCTATGTACGTTACGAAAGATGGCTATCTATGGACAAACGCTTTTAATTACCAATACCTCTTTAATATCGGAGAGGATGCAGCCGGAAAAATCATCAAGTACGCAAAAGAAAACTCTGTTGAAGCGGAATACGAACCGTATCAGAACACAGTTGCCGGCAAGGTGGTGGAAATTACAGAAGAGTATATTATACTCGACGACACCGTGATTTGTAATGATCCTGCTGACGGAACTACCTACAAGATTCTGCTGAATGACCTTCGCATTAAGCGACATGTTGAACACAAGAACGTCAAGGCGGGAGGAATGGTTCAGATTGCCTTTGAGGGTGAAATCGATAGTCAGAACACCATCGACACCGCCATATCCGCTACACACATTATGATCTCCAAAGGTGAAGTTCTGATTCCCGAATAATCAAACATGTAACAAAAGGCGTCGCAGAAATGCGGCGCCCTTGCAAATATGGGTAGAAAAAGTCACAAATTTATGATATAATTTAAGAAAAAAGCGAAAGGAATGCCTATGGGAAAGCAGCACAACAGAAGAATATTCGCCGGCTTCTACAAGCGATACGATAACAAATATATTTACGTTGTCGCTGTCGTTCCCGATGTAGATACCGGCAGTCAGGTGGTCATCTTCCACGAGGGGATCGATGCCTGCGAGTGTAAATATTACTCTATGACCAAGCAGTCCTTCTGCGAGATGGTAGAAGTGAACGGCGAATGGGTGGACAAGTTCGTCCGTCAGCCGCAGATCAGAATTACGGACACCCACATCCAAAACTTAAACGACGGCGGCTTTGAATGCCCCGTGAGAAAGAAGAAACCGAAGGATGAAGACTTGCTCGTATATGAGTCTCGCCGGTACCGTCGCGCCGAAACCTATATCGATTATGCAAAAGACCTCTGCATCAATTACAAGCTCGATCTGCGCCGATACAATCTGTGCGTGGCACAGAAACGGTATATCGGCGTATCCGGTAAAACGGACTTTGATATTCTCAAAGAGGACTTGGCGTTTCTGAACGACTGCCTCAAAACCGTTCTCAAAAGCTACAGCGCATATTTTAGGGAACGGTATATCGAAGGAAAGTCCGTCCGCAAGTATGCCGAAGCCCATGAGATGAACCGAGGCAGCGTGGATCACCTAAACCGAAAATTCATTGCGGAGCTTGCCGCCGCCCTCAAAGCAAGGGACGATGCAGACGGCGTGTGCCGCCTACGTAAAAAGTAAATAAGCATATCGCAACCGACATCTGCTTGAAAAAGCAGGTGTCTTTTTTTATACCCAAAAGCCTATGACAGAACTATGTCAAAAAGAAGTTGCTATTCCGATACAAGTGAGAAGGATACCTTCTGCCCCACACCGCTATGTCAGTTTTATGTCGAAATACAGTAAATTGCCCAATGAGGAATGAAAGGACTTTTTTCGTAACCCGCTAATATTTCCGCCCTTCCCAACGGCTATAGGGTAAGAGAAATATGTTTTCTTTTCTGTCGTTATGACAGAACTGTGTCACTCGGGAGTTGGATCGGCTTGAAAAGTGAGAGGATAAATTTTCCTGTCTCCTCCACTCTTATGACACGGCTATGTCAGTTGGGAGTTGAAGTCCCATGGAAAGTGAGAAGCATTATCGCCTCTGCTTTCGCTATGTCAGAACCATGACAAAACCAAGTGAATTGAGGAATACAGGAGTAGAGGGGTAAATTTTCCCTTCACCCGTCTCTGCGGTGTCAGTTTTATGTCACACGGATAATCGTTTCCCTTGGACGAGTGATGGGATGTCTTCTCAAACACAACTGAATAACCTGCCGACAGGATATGCGATGGTGGACTTTGCGATGACAGCGATCCGAAGGATCGTGCCGTAGGAGAAAGGCGCAGACGATGTACCCTCGAAAGAGGATACGGCAAGCGAAGCACAAACACCGATGCGAAACACGGTCAGAGTGAGCGTAGGAACGATGTCGATCAGACCGCCCTACGGTTACAAAAAGGTGGATGAAGATAGCAAAGAGATCATTCCCGATGATGAAGCCGCGGCGGTGGTGCAAAGGATCTTCTCTCTGTGTGCCTCCGGCAATGGCCCCAATCAGATCGCCCGAATCCTGCGCGAGGATAAGGTGCTGACACCCAGTAATTATTACTTCCAAAAGCACAAAAAGGGGCACTTCGGTTTGGACACCACCCGTCCTTATGCTTGGAGCAGCAGTACCGTCACGGCAATCCTTGACAACAAGGTATACCTCGGACACACGGTGGGGTTACGTACCACAACGATATCGTATAAAAATAAAACAACGGTACACCGCCCCGAAAGCGAATGCGCCGTTGTGGAAAACACGCATCCTGCGCTGATCACGCAGGAGCAATGGGATATCGTTCAGGATGTGCGCACACACAAAAAGCGCACGCCCAAGCAGATGGAAGAACCGAATATCTTCTCGGGACTCGCCTACTGCGCCGACTGCAAACGGACGATGGTACTGCACCGAGCAAGCACGATGAAAAAGTCCGATTACAATTTCAAGTGCTACTCCTACGGTAAGCGCGGTAAGGGAGAATGCACTCCTCATCACATCCGAGAGGACGAGCTGTACGCCATCATACTGGATGACCTGCGTCGGGTAACGCACTTCGCCCGCAAAAAGGAACGGCAGTTTGCGGAGTATATTAACCGCAAAAACACAGCACAGCTTAGGCAGGAGATAACCGCTCTGCAATTGGAGATCGAAACCTTGCGTAAGCGCAGGAACGAGCTGACGTCCTTGTTCAAGCTACTGTACGAAGACAACGTGCTCGGCCGTGTCACCAACGAGCAGTTCCGCCTCCTCTCTGCCGATTACAATGACGAGCAGCGAGAAATAGACGAGGCTCTCCCGCTGAAAGAGGAACGCTTGGAAAAACTGAAATCGTCGGCTGCCAACGTAGACGCTTTCATTGAGAAAGCAAAACGGTATAAAACCATTGATAAACTAACACCCGAAATCGTGCGCCTGTTTATCGCAAGGATTGAGATCGGAGAACGCACCGTGAAATACTCACGGCACTCCGCTCAAAAAATCCGAATCATTTACCGTGACATCGGTGAATGGGATTACGACGATGCGGCGGAAGCCGAACAGCAACAGCCGCAGCTCGTAGCAGTGACCGTAGCACAACCGGAACTGCTCCCTGCATAAACACCGCACAATGCGGGATAAACGCAGTAAAGGCGGATGACAAACGCCATCCGCCTTTACTGCACCTACATACTGTCAGAAAATGTCACTATGAACACTAACAGAAGGCTTTGCGGTTTTTTGTTGTCTGCATTCCACAAGCGGTGCGAAAAAAGAACGGTAGACTTACGGAAAATCTTTTATTTCACCAATACGGTTTTGATGTTCTTTCCCGCCTCGGCATCGGCGAAGGCTTCGTTGATGCGATCA
>JAZSRA010000108.1:0-21094 GCA_045538195.1 Eubacteriales bacterium
CCCCCGTGTCCCCCAACCCCATTGGGTTGAAATAGTGGAATAAGGGTTATAGCCATATCATACTTTTAAGTTTAATATGGCTTTCCCTTCGGGAAAGGTCGCTACGCGACAAAGCTGTAAGCTTTAATAAGATTACGGCTACAAATCTAAATTATAAGAAGGATTTAACTTCTTTTAAACCAATAATCCCTTTCCGTCGGCATAGCCGACAGGAGAGGGGTTTCTCAAGGGGAGAGGATGTCGCAGGGCGAGAAAATGCGGCATGTTCGCTTTTTCTCGAACAAGACCCCTCTTCTCTTGAGCGGCTTTTCTTTTCGTACTTTTCTTGCAGCTGGTGGCAAGAAAAGTACATATAAAAAATCGCTAAATTGCAATTTATTTATCCCATTAATGTAAAAATCCAAAAAGATGTTGACAAGTCAACTTTTTTGGTGTATAATACAACTCAAGATGTTGACGGGTCAACATCTTTGATTTATTCAACCGCGCAAAGAGAGGAAAGAGCCAATGCTTGACAGATTTGAACATTTTTCATACTCGATATCAAATATTTATAAGCACATAATCAAGATAGAACGCGACGAAATGGAAAAATACGGTCTGCGTGCCTCCTACGTGCAGTATCTTATCGCCATGAGCCGCTACCCCGAGGGAATCACCTCCGCAAAGCTCAGCGAGATCTGCGAAAAGGACAAGGCGGCTATCTCGCGTATCGTCTGCGAAATGGAGGAAAGAGGCCTCGTTATGCGAGAGAGCGACAAGAACAATCTCTATCGCGCGAGGCTGGTTCTGACCGACGAAGGAAAGCGTGCGGCAGACTACGTCTGCGACCGCGCCGAAGTGGCGGTCAATCTCGCAGGCCAAGGACTTTCCGATGAAGACAGAAAGATATTTTACGGCGCGCTTGCCATATTTGAAGCAAACCTCAGGCGTATCAGCCAAGGCGGTATTCCTGAAAGAGCCGTCGGGCGCTCCGCGCGAGATGAACAAGAATAAAAAATGAGCCGACGCGCAACCCTTTTGTGAAAGTTGAGCGTCGGCTCTGTTTTTTTATTCGTGCTTGTAGAGCTTCGCAAGGCCGCCCTCGCTGGTCTCACGGTAGTGGTGAGAAATGTCTATTCCCGTCTGATACATGGTCTCTACCACAAGATCGAAGGAGATCTTTCGGCTGTCGGAGAGGAAGTTCGCAAGGCTCAGAGAGTTGATAGCTCTCATCGCCGCCACCGCGTTTCTTTCGATGCAGGGGATCTGCACAAGTCCGCAAACGGGGTCGCAGGTAAGTCCGAGGTGATGTTCAAGGGATATTTCAGCCGCGTACTCGATCTGGTCTATTCCCATTTCGAAAAGCTCGGCAAGTGCCGCCGCGGCCATAGAGCAAGCCGTTCCTATCTCGGCTTGACATCCGCACTCGGCTCCGCTGACAGACGCGTTGGTTGCCACAAGCTGACCGATAAGACCCGCAACCGCAAGGGCGCGGACGATGTCCTTGTCGGAAAATCCGTTTTTCTCCTGCATATAGCAAAGCACCGCGGGAAGCACTCCGCACGAGCCGCAGGTGGGAGCGGTTACGATTAGACCGCAATCGGCGTTCTGCTCGCTGACCGCAAAGGCGTATGAGCAGACCAGTCTGTTCTCTCTCGTCTGGGGGCTTTCGTCGATATGCCTTTGATTGTGAAGCCTTTGCGCCTTTCGCTTGACGCCCAGACCTCCGGGAAGCGTTCCCGTGTGAGTAAGTCCCTCGCGGATGGCGTTCTGCATAGTGTGCCACACCTCAAGGAGATATGCGGGAAAATCCTCGTCCTCGTGAGAGAATACGTAGTCCGAAAGACGTATATTTTTCCTTTTGCAGACCTTTGCGATCTCGGTAAAGCTGTTTTTCTTATAAAGCTCTTTTTCGCTTTTCTCGCTTTCCTCTCCCACGACCTCGATCTCTCCACCGCCTACCGACAGCACGGTCATATCGGCAACAAGCCCGTCGCCAATATATCCTTTGAAATTAAGAGTGTTGGGATGCTCCAGCTCGATCTCCTCGTTGCAAAAGATCACCTCCGTGGGTATTCCCGAAAAAACCTCGAGAATGGCGCGGTCGGTTCCGTGTCCCTTTCCGGTTTTCGAGAGCGAGCCGTAAAGCGTTACGACTATTCTTTCGACGTTTGGATATTTCAACAAAAATCTCTCTGCCGCGAATGCGGGGCCCATCGTGTGCGAGCTGGAGGGGCCTATTCCTATCTTGTAAATATTTCTGACAGATTTCATAGCAACTCCGATAATATTATTTGGACTTGATCTATATACAGTTACATTATATAACAAAATCGGCGGCAAGTCAATACGGCTTTTTGCCATTTAACGATAAAAAACAGAGGGAAGCCTTCAAAGACTTCCCACTTAATATTGTTCGATCAGTTTTCTTCAAGATAAATAACGATCTTTCTGTTGTTTTCAGAACCGATAGAATTGGTGGAAACACCCTCGATGTTCTGGATCTCGGAGTGAATGATCCTTCTCTCGTAGGGGTTCATAGGTTCAAGCATAACGCTTCTCTTCTGTTTAAGAACCTTGTCCGCCATTCTTCTTGCGAGCGCGCGGAGAGTTTCCTCTCTCTTTGCTCGGTAGTTTTCTGCGTCAACGGTGATCTTTACGTAGCTGGGCTTAACACCGTTAACTCTCTTGTTAGCCGCGAGGTTAGCAAGATACTGGAGACTGTCAAGGGTGTCGCCGTGGTGACCTATAAGCGCGCCTGCGCCCTCGCCCGTGATGTCGATAAGCTTGCAATCCTTGTCAGACCCTTGGGCGTCCTTCATTTCGACCTTTACGTCAAGACCCATGTCCTTGACTAACTGATTGATAAAGTTGAGCGCGAAGATCTCACCCTTGTAAGAAGCCTTCGCGGAGATCTTTGCGGGCTGAGCGCCGATACCGAAGAGGCCTCTTTTAGGCTCGTCGATAACGGTGTACTCGATCTCCTCCGCACTTGTAACGCCAAGCTCTGCGACTGCAGCCGCAACAGCGTCGGCAATAGTTTTTCCTGTTGTAATTATTTCTTTACTCACGATAGTTTCTCCGTCAATTATTTGTCGTCTTTTTTGTTATCTTTTTTGAAAAGATCGCGGAAAGAGAATTTCTTATCCGTCTTATCGGACTCGTCCTTGAGCGTTGTTCCGTCAGCCATAGTGCTGTCGATCTCGGGTTTCTCTTCCGTTTCTTCCTTGACTACGGGTCTGTAATTTCCCTTCTCGTCGTAATCCTCGTCGTCGATGTGGTGTAGCGAGCGCACCTTGCCGGCATTTGCCGATTTCTGTATCTTCTTAGGCTGCTTGCCTGCCAGTTCTTTTTCCGCCGCCTTGTAGTCCTCCTCGGTAAACTGAGGCAGGGGCATAGCCTTGCTGAAGATAAACTGCTTGAGAACGCCAAGGATGCTCTTGAATATCCAGTAGATTCCGATAGCAGCGGGAACGCCGAAAGTGATGAACACGCTCATCAGAGGCATGGTAACGTCCATCATGGTATTGGAGCAAGCCTGCTGTCTCTCGTCTGCGTTCTGGGTGGGCTGGAAGGAGAGCTTTCTGTTTATTCTCATGCTGAAGAAGTAGACTACGAAGGTCAGAACAGGCACAAGAAGCAAGAGCCAGAGATTTACGTCAGAGCCGAAATCCCAGAAATTCCACTGGGGGATCTGACCGAGGTCAAGAAAACCTACGTTGAAGTTGAGGGGGTTGGCCACTATGTTGTCGATTTTTTCAGCAACCGCCTCGGGGTTGGTAACGTACTTTGCAAGGATCTCGTCGCCAAGCGCGCCGGATGCGCGAAGCTCGGTGATCTTATTGAGAAGCTGGATCGAGCCGTTAGAGGTAACGGTGTGTCCCTCGGCTCTGACTATTGCGTGCATTACCTGAATGAAGTTATCGGAGCATGCGAGAACGTACTTCATGGGGTTAACGACTACCCAGTAAAGCACGATAAGCACGGGGAACTGAATGAGCAGAGGGAGACAACCCGACATAGGATTGTAGTTTTCCTTCTGATAAAGCTCCTGGATCTCCTGGGTGACCTTTTGCTGGGTCGCCTGGTCGTTTCTGCCCGCGTACTTTCTTCTGATAGCCATTTCCTTGGGCTTCAGCTTTGCCTGCTTGATGGAGTTCTTTTGCTGCTTGATTCCGAAAGGAAGGAAGACGATCTCCATGATTATAGCAAATACGCAAAGAGTAAGGATATAGTTGTTGAAGGGCATTATCTTGGTGATCAAGCTCAGCGCGGTACCGATCCAGGAAAGGAAGATATCAAGGAAGTTAGAGCTTGCTTCAAGCTCGACCTCGACCTTTTCCTGAGGCTTTTTATCGCCGTCTTCTTTGTCCTCGCCGCTTTCGGTCTCATCCCCCGTGCCTTCTGTGGCATCGGTTTCACCCTCGGGTGTAGATCCCTCGGTCTCGGGGTTTGCGAGATCGCTGAGGTCAAGGGAGGTGTCGATCTGAATGTTTCCGCCACCGCAGCTTGTGAATGCGAGTGTTAATGCGAAGCACAAGGAGAGCAAAAGCGCGATCCTTGTTACGATTTTTTTCTTGTTCATTTCGAATTAGTCCTCTCGTTTGTTATTTTGTTTTTTGGACTTCTTTTTGCGGTCTTCAAGCGGAAGATCGTATAAGAATACAAATCTTGTTTTTGCCAAATAGCCGCCGTCATATACATTTTCTCTTATCTCCGGACCGATTTTAGGATTGCGGAGACCGCTTCTCGGAACGGGGTCGTATCCACCCGGGCAAAACGGCTGGCAACGGAATATGCGCCACACCGTGAGAAGAGTTCCCACAAAAAAGCCACGTTTCTGATATGCTTCAAGAGCATAGGCTGAGCATGTAGGAGTAAACCTACAGCACGGTCTTCCTTTAAGCGGAGACAGGAATTTGCGGTAAAAGCGAACCAGTAATATACAGATATATTTCATATCAGGTTCTGTCTGTGAGGTTTTGGTCGAACATTTCCAGCTTGCGAAAGGCATACTTCAATTCCCTTGCGATCTCGGGGCTTTTGATCCCTTCGATCTCGGGCTTCGCGCTGATGACTATGAGAAATCCCTTTTTCAAGGCATCCTTATGGACAAAATACGCTGCGCGTATAACTCTTTTGGCGCGACTGCGCTTTACCGCTCCGCCCACCTTTTTGGAGACCGAAAGTCCCAAGCGGTTGACGACTATCTTCTGCGGATGCTCCTTTTTCAGTCTGCCCGCGTGCAGGTCCTTGAGGACGTACACACAAACGTATCTTCCGAAAAAATGCTTCCCCGAGCGATAAGCCTTGTTATAGAGATGATGCTCCTTTATTGCGGGAAATTTCATTCTTCTACCTCTTTTGTTGCGTTTTTTTACAACGCTTACGTGTTTGTCAATGCTTCCGTCAATTTTTATTATTCCCTCTTTTTTGCGGCGCGGGGAGGTCGCCCGAAAAAAACTCTTAAACGCTAAAAACCCCGATGCCCTTACATACAAGTGAACTTGACTGAGGTCATCGGCGGTTTTTATTTTGCCAATCTGTTAAAAACAAGATGTTTTAAACGATGTGATTAGTGGGTAAGTCTCTTTCTACCCTTAGCGCGGCGTCTCTTCAGAACGGCTCTTCCGTCCGAAGTCTTCATTCTCTTTCTGAAGCCGTGCTCCTTTTTTCTCTGACGCTTTTTAGGCTGGTAAGTTCTGAGCATTTGCTGCACCTCCTTAAGTGATAATCGGAAGCGTTTGCACAGTTCACGATATGCGAACCGAAACGACGAGAATGCCGTTTTTGACGCTTTTACACAATGACATCGTATATTATACACGATAGCGATGCCTTTTGTCAAGAGTTTTTCAAAATTTTTCTTGATTTTTTGAAAAACTGTCTGATTTTTCAAATTTATCGGGCTTTTTAGCCCTATTTTTGACTATTATTCGGGTATTTTAGCGATTATCTTCTTATAAATTATGACAAAGAAGACCGTGCTGGCGATCACCGACATTATTTCCGCTATGGGGAATGCCCACCAGACGAGAGCCGCGTCGCCAAGCTGTGCGAGCAGGAACGCTACGGGGATAAGCACTACAAGCTGACGCGCGATGGACACGAACATCGAGTAAATGCTCTTTCCAAGGGCTTGGAATACCGATCCGATGATGATACAGAAGCCCGCAAACACGAAGGAGATCGAGATTATACGCAGGCAGGGGACGGCAATGGCAAGGCTTGCGGCATCCGACATGTTGAACAGGCCGAGAAGCGTTTCGGGGAAAATCTGGAACACAAGAAGTCCCAGAGCCATATATCCCACGGCATATATAATTCCGAGCTTGACCGTTCCCGTAAGTCTCTTTCGCTTTTGCGCGCCGTAATTGTAGGCGACTATGGGGACGATTCCGTTGTTAAGTCCGAATATCGGCATAAAAATGAAGCTTTGGAGCTTGAAGTAAACTCCGAACGCGGTCTGAGCGAGGATGCCGACGGTGTATTCTGTTCCCTCCACTGCGGCTGAGAAGCTGTCGAGGATACTGTTGAAAAGCACGTTCATCACCGATCCGATAGACGCCATTACAATCGACGGAATGCCGATAGCGTATATTCTGCCGATGATCTTGAAATCGGGACGGAAGCGGCGGAAGGTCAGGTGTATTTCCTTGTTATATATGCGGTTGAGGAAGATGGCAAGCACTAACGCCGCTATCTGACCGATAACTGTGGCTATTGCCGCACCCGAGATGCCAAGACCGAATCCGAAATCAAGAAATCCGGGGTTGGGAATGATCTTTCCAAGTCCGTTTTCAAAGATAAATATGGGATCGAGGATTATATTAATGATCGCGCCCACACCCTGAGTTATCATGGCGAGATAGGTCTTGCCGGTCGAGATCATCAGCCTTTCCATAACGATCTGCCCGAATATTCCAAAGGACAGAATAAAGCAGATAGAAAGGTAGTCAACTCCGAGAGAGATGACGGTCGCGTTGTCGGTCATCCAGCCCATATAGGTCTCCATACAGGTGAAGCCGAGGACAAGAAAGACGATATAGCTGCAAAGGGCAAGAAATACTCCGTTGGAGGCTATCTTATTAGCCTTCGGAATATCCTTCTCTCCAAGACTTTTTGAGAGCAGGGCGTTGATTCCCACTCCCGTACCCGCCGCCACGGCTATCATAAAGTTTTGCGCGGCAAATGCGAGAGATATGGCGGTCAGTTCAAAGGAGGTCTCCTCGGAGATCCTCGCGACGTAAAGGCTGTCTACTATATTATAAAGCGCCTGCACCAGCATAGATGCGACCATAGGCAGAGCCATTGAAATAAGCAGTCGGTTTATGGGCATTGTACCCATTTTGTTTTCGACGGGCGCACTGCCTGCGACCGCGGTCTTTTTTCTTTTGAACATTTTTCCTCCTATTTTATATATGATTCTTGATTTTTGAAACAAACAGAATTATGATATCATTTTTTTGAATATATGTCAAGAGCAAAAGTTGATTTTTTTAATTGGTATTGTTCATTTTCTTCCCGCGGCGGAAGAAAGTAACGAAAGAAACGCGAGGTATCGTTCATTTTCTGCCCGCGTCGGCAGAAAGTAACCAAAGGAAAGCGATTTCTTATATGTACTTTTCTTGCCACCAGCTGCAAGAAAAGTACGAAAAGAACGGGATTTATTGTTCATTTCTTTTCTTCGGCGAAAAGAAACGAACCAAAGAAACGCCGCACGGGGGAATAGGGGCGGGTCTCACGAATAAAAAAGCAGCAAGCCGCATTTTTATTCGTCGCGACAGCCCCTCCCCCCTGTCCCCCAACCCCATTGGGTTAATATAGGGGAGTACGGCTTACAACCATATAAAACCTTTAAACTCAAAGAGGCTTTCCCTTCGGGAAAGATCGTTCACGCGACAAAGCAAAAAATACAATAAGATCACGGCTACAAATCGAAATTATAAGAAGGTTTTACCTCTGTGACATTAATAATCTTTTTTCGTCGGCTTTGCCGACAGGAGAGAGGGGTACATAGGGGAGAGAGGATGTCGCAGGGCGAGAAAATGCGGCATGTTCGCTTTTTCTCGTACAAGACCCTCTTTCCCCTATGCGGCGTTCTTTTGGTTCGTTTTCTGCCGACGCGGGCAGAAAATGAACATAAATAAAACGCTATTCTTTTGTAATTCTTCTTGTCGCGATGACAAGAAAAGTTAGTATTAAACCCACCGATAAATCAAAATTAGAAACTATATTACACATTTTTAAGGAGAAGAATTTTTTTAATACACTTGATATTTACCGTAAAATTTGATATAATCATATTATCAAGCCGAAAGGAGGGAGAATATGGAGATAATCAAGGAAGCCGATTTCAGAAAAGAGATAAAGTCCGAGCCGCGTTCAGCGTACGTTTTCTTTGGCGACGAGGACTATATGAAATCCTTCGCTATGAAAAAGGCGACAGAGGCGATCTGCCCCGATCCGTCCTTTGCTTTTTTCAACGAGATCCGCATAGACGCGTTCACCTACTCCCCCTCGGTATTGCTCGATGCCCTTATGCCTCTCCCTATGATGGCGGACAGAAAGCTGATAAGCGTCACGGGGCTTGACGTCTCCGCTATGAAGCCAAACGAGGTCGAGGACCTCTGCTCCGTCCTTGCCCAGCTTGAAGAATACGACTATAACACGGTCATTATTAACGTAGCGTCGGACAGACTTGATCCGGGAACCCTGCCAAAGCGTCCCTCCGCTCTCCTCAAAAAACTTGGCGAGGTGGCGGTGTTGGTCAATTTTGAGAAAAACACCCCCTCAAAGCTTGCCGCTTGGGTGGGAAAGCACTTTGAGCATAACGGAGTTTCAGCGTCGGCTCAGGTCTGCGCCCTCGTAATCGAGCGTTGCGGACGGGATATGTTCAATCTTGCCAGCGAGACCGACAAGCTCTCGTTTTTCGTCAAGGCAAACGGCAGAGACACTGTGACCGTGGAGGACGTAAAGACGGTAGCCACTCCCGTTTCGGAATACGACACCTTTGCTTTCGCCAATGCCATAAGCGCGAGAAAAAAGGACGAAGCGCTGAATATTCTGCGCGAATTGAAGATTAGACGTGTCGATCCTATCTTTATTATGGGAGACATTTCAAAAAACGTTTGCGAGATGGCATCGGTTGCAACCCTGAAGGCAGACGGACTGACCTATAAGGAGGTCGCCGACATTCTGGGCATACACGAATACAGAGTGTCCTTGATATTCAAGATCAATCCGAGAGTTGAGATCTGCCGCAGCATGGTAAGTCGTTGCAGAGAAGCCGACATGGAGATAAAGAACTCCCGCGACGGATTTGCGGTAATAGAAAAGCTGATCTGCACTATCTGATTTGGGCCTTTATCAAGATAAATCCAATTGTGCGTTTTGACGGAAAGTTTTTTTGAGTTTTCCACAGTTTCCACAGAGATTTCAACAGGAAACCGTGCCGAGACAAGGCTTTTGAGAGTTTTCCACAGGCGGAGCGGTTTTTTTGACCAAATAATTACAAGCTTCGACAATCCTTTCATAATAAGTGTTTTAAGCAGTTGTGCGGTATTTGTAGAATTTTACCTATTTCAATGCAAAATGTAAAACAACAAACGTTATTCAATTGACTTTATTATGATATTTTTCTATTGACAAAGCTTTTAGCTTGATATATAATAAAATGTAAGATGTCCAAGGACAAATTTTACCTAAGAAAGGAAAAATTACAATGACACTTAAAATTAAGCTCAGAGAGATCAACGATGTTTACAAGCTGGTCAACATTCTCGTTGGCTTTGAGGGAGATGTGGACCTTGAGTCCGGAAAGTACAAGGTAGACGGCAAGTCCATACTCGGTATTTTCAGTCTTGACCTTCGTCAGCCCATTAAACTGACATACGACTCCGAAAAGGGTGCAGACAAGCTTTGCGATCAGCTTAAGGATTTCATCGTAGAATAATCGTGGCACGACGAAACAAAAGTCGCACATACTGTAAACCGTAGGCGGGGAAAAATTGCTTGCAATTTGATTCCCCGCCGTTCGGTTATTCTTTGATTTTTTAAGGGCAAAACGCCATTTAAGGAGAACTTTATGAATCACCTTGACACCATAGCCGCCGTAAGCACACCCTATGGCAAGGGCGGTATCGCCGTGCTTCGCGTTTCGGGAGAGGATGCGGTATCTGTCGCGGAGAAAGTCCTTGAACCCGCAAACGGTAAGAGCCTGTCGCAGTGTGACAGCGCGCACGCGTTCTATGGAAAGATTTACGAGAGGTCTGACGGCAAGAAGCGACAGATAGACGACGGCATTGCCGTCATTTTTCGCGCGCCCAGATCCTTTACGGGCGAAGATACCGTAGAAATATCCTGCCACGGTGGTATTCTGGTGACTCAAAAGGTGCTGGCGGCTCTGCTCTGCGCAGGAGCGCGAATGGCGCTTGCGGGAGAGTTCACCAAGAGAGCCTTCATTAACGGCAAAATGACCTTGACGGGAGCGGAGGGACTTGGAGACCTGCTTGAAGCGCAGACCGACGAGCAGATAAGCCTTGCTCGCTCGAATATGAAAGGAACGCTTTCGGGCGAGATAAAAGCTGTCTACGATTCGCTCGGCGACGTTCTCTCGGCAATTTTTGCCCACATAGACTACCCAGACGAGGATCTTGCCGACATCAGCCGCGACGAGATGCTGTCGATCGCTTATGAAAATCTCGCAAGGCTGAAAGCCCTTGCTAAAACCTACTCCACAGGACGCGCCGTTATGAGCGGTATACCGACGGTCATTTTGGGAAGGACCAACGCGGGCAAAAGCTCGCTTTATAACCGAATAATCGGCAGAGACGCGGCTATCGTCACCGACGTTGAGGGAACGACGCGCGACCTGCTGACCGAGACCGCAAAGCTTGGCCGTGTAATTCTCCGTCTCTCCGACACGGCGGGACTTCGCGAGTCGGGCGACGTTGTTGAAAAGATAGGAATCGACCGCGCAAGAGCGGCGGCAGAGTCGGCAGAGCTGATACTTGCGGTGTTCGACGGAAGCCATACACCCGACGAAAAGGACGCGGATTTCGTTAGCTATCTTGCGACGCTTGACGGCGTTAAGGTGGCAGTGATAAATAAGAGTGATTTAGGACTCGTGCCCGAAATGGAAGAGCTTTTGCAAGGCTTTAGGCAGGTTTGCCATCTTTCTGCGGAATCGGGTGAAGGCTTTGACTGTTTGGAGCGTTTGATAGAGCAGCTCTACATAGACGAAGCTCTTGACACGGGCAGTGACGCTATAATTTCAAACGCACGTCAGGCGGCTGCGGTAAGCTCGGCTATCGAAGCTCTGACTATCGCTGCCTCGGCGATAGAGGGCGAGCTTCCCCTTGAAATCTGCTGCGCGGAGGTGGAAAACACTATGTCTGCTCTCGGAGAGCTTGACGGTCGCACCGTGTCCGAGGACATAGTTTCGCGCATATTTGCCAACTTTTGCGTTGGAAAATAGAATTGATTTTTTGTTTTGATTTGTTGGCGAGGATGCGTGCCTCCGGCGGCAAGCTTTTTGGAAAAAAGCTTGGCAAAAACTCTTAAAGCTTTGGGTTCTAACTGCCGTGGAGTGACGCTGAAATTTTGCAAGCAAAATTCCAGCCTGCTCGCCCATTCCCTGTTGCAACAGTTTAGAACCCAGCCGAAAAATTTATCTAAAATTATAGTTTTATTTAAGTTGAAGTAAGCAAACACACAAAATTAGAACCGTCGGCGAAGCCGACCTTTCTTTAAGGGAAAGCCTCATTAAATTTAAAAGTTTAATATGGCTATAATCTTTACCCCACTATGTCAATCCGATGGGGTTGGGGGACACGGGGGAGGGGCTGTTCAAAAAATCCGCCTTTGATTTAAATTTTACTATCGTCTTTTGCGGATTTTTAGAACCCGCCCCTATCCTCCGTGCGGCGTTTCTTTTGTAACTTTTCTTGTCGCTGATGACAAGAAAAGTTAGTATCAAACTAACCGATAAATCAAAACTTGAAATTCAACAAAAACAACATAGAACAGAAGGTAAAACATGAAAATACTCGCTATCGGAGACGTGGTAGGCTCTCGCGCCATAGAGCATCTCCGCGAAAACCTTTGGAAGCTCCGTGACAAAATGGGAATTGACTTTGTGGTCGCCAACGGAGAAAACGCCACCGAAATACACGGTCTTTCCGCAGCCGACGCTCAAAAGCTGCTGGACACCGGCGTTGACCTTATAACTATGGGCAATCACACCTGGTCGCGCCGTGACCTTTATCCGTTCCTCGACAACAATCCCGAAAAAATAATCCGTCCCGCGAATTTCCCAGGCTCGTCGCCCGGATGCGGCTACACTACGGTCGACGTCTGCGGATACAGAGTGCTTTGTATGAACGTGCAGGGTGTTTCCTTTATGGAGCCGCTTGCCGATCCCTTTGAAACGGTTGAATACATACTGGCTCGCGAGGAGGGAGAATACGACCTCTCGCTTCTTGACGTCCACGCCGAGGCAACCAGCGAAAAATACGCGATGGCTCGCGTTTTTGACGGCAAGATCAATATTATCTTCGGAACACACACACACGTGCCTACCTCGGATCTTCAGATTCTACCGGGAGGCACCGCTTACGTCACCGACCTTGGTATGACGGGTCCCAACAACGGAATCCTCGGCACCGACGCAGAGCGCGTGCTTCGAAAAATGAGACAGCACCTGCCCTCGCAATTCATCGTTGCCGACGGCAAGATACGCGCCGACGCCGTACTCTTTGAGCTTGACGGAAACAAGGTCACAAAAATATCAAGATTAGTATTTTAATTTTAGGAGGACGCTATGGGAAAACTGCTTGGATCACACGCATCCGACGAGCTTGACCGCCCCGATCTCAATAAATGCCCCGACTGTCTCTGCTTTTTTGCGGGAGATAACTGTCCTCTCTGCGGCAAGGAGTGTCCCGACGATATGAAGGCAGGAAATCGCGCAAAAGTCAAGCCGCGAAAGAAAAAAAGAAACCCGAACTCAGGAAGAGTGACCTTTATTCCTTGGTATCATAGCTGGCTTTGTATCATTCTGATGATGTTCGTAATGCCTATCGTGGGAATTATACTTCTCTGCACCAGCCCCTACAGAACGCGGACGAAAATAATCGTTATCGCTTGCCTTGTGGCTGCTTGGTTTTTGGTGGTTTTCGTAATAATACCGCTTTTGATGTACGGAGAAATGCTATTGTTTATCTTGGCGTCGTCATTCGTTGACGGCGAGCTGCCCGAGGAGACCACTTGTCTCCCCATAGAGAGCATCATTCCCCGCTTCGTCGCAAACACTTCGTTCGACCCGACAACCGCGGAACATCTATAAATTCCACGTTTACAAACTAAACAATAATCTTAATTTGCCACCTTTTCCGAAAAGTTTTTGAAAAGGGATGGGGGCATGGGGGAAGGGAGAACCTTTTTTCAAAAAGGTTCTCCCTTCCCCCATATTCTTTCCTTATTTCATTTTAACAACCGCTCTTGCTTTGTCGGCGATATTTGCCGCGGTAAGTCCGTATTCTTCAAGCAGGGGCGGAACCTTTCCGGATTTACCGAACTGGTCCTCAACTCCTACTCGGAGCATAGGAACGGGACAGCCCTCGCAGACTGTCTCTGCTACTGCCGAGCCGAGACCACCGATGATATTATGCTCCTCTGCGGTAACGATAGCGCCCGTCTCGCGCGCCGCCTTGAGGATTATCTCCTTATCAATAGGCTTGATAGTATGTATATTGATAACTCTTGCGTCGATTCCCTCGCCCGCAAGCGTTTCTGCCGCTTCAAGGGCAAGATGTACCATATAGCCGGTAGCTATCAGAGTTACGTCCTTGCCGTCACGGAGCTGAACGCCCTTGCCAAGCTCGAACTTGTAGTCCTCGCCGTTTACGATGGGGCAAGCGTATCTTCCAAATCTCATGTAGAAGGGGCCGTAGGTCTGCATAGCCGCCTCAACAGCCGCTCTTGCCTCAACCACGTCCGCAGGGTTAATAATTGTCATTCCGGGTATAGTTCTCATAAGAGCGATATCTTCGAGACACTGGTGGGTCGCACCGTCCTCACCAACGGTAATTCCCGCGTGAGTTGCTCCGATCTTGACGTTGAGGTGAGGGTAACCGATACTGTTTCTCACCTGCTCAAAGGCTCTGCCCGCCGCGAACATAGCGAAGGAGGACGCAAACGCCATCTTACCTGCCGCCGCGAGTCCCGCCGCAACAGACATCATATTGCCCTCGGCAATACCGCAATCGAAAAATCTTTCGGGGTGTGCCTTCTTGAATTTAACGGTTTTAGTCGCTTCCGCAAGGTCTGCGTCAAGCACCACGTAATCGTATTTATCCGCAAGGTCGACCAAAGCCTGACCGTAAGCTTCTCTTGTTGCTATCTTATCTGCCATTACTGTAAACCTCCGATCTGTGCGTTAAGCTCCTCGACTGCAATAGCGTACTCGGGATCTTTGGGAGCCGCGCCGTGCCAGTTGACCTTGTCCTCCATAAAGGAAACGCCCTTACCCTTGGTTGTGTTAGCAACGATAGCGGTAGGTCTTCCCTTGCAGGATCTAGCCGCGTTGAATGCCGCCTCTATCTCCTCAAAGTTGTGACCGTCGATGGTGATCACGTTGTAGCCAAAGGCTTCAAGCTTGCTCTCAAAGGGAGCGGGACCTATGACCTCGGCAACGGGGCCGTCGATCTGAAGCTTGTTGTAGTCGAGGATTACGCAAAGGTTGTCAAGTTTATAATGGTTAGCAAACATAGATGCCTCCCAAACCTGACCCTCCTCGCTCTCGCCGTCACCAAGAACGGTGTAAACTCTGTAATCCTTATTATTAAGCTTGCCCGCAAGCGCCATTCCGCAAGCCGCCGAGATTCCGAGACCGAGCGAGCCGGTGGTCATATCGACACCGGGGATGCCCTTCATGTCGGGGTGACCCTGAAGACGGCTGTCGTGCTGACGGAGAGTTTTCAGTTCCTCGAAGGGGAAGAAACCCTTGAGCGCCAGCGTACTGTAAAGCGCGGGGGCGGTGTGTCCCTTAGAAAGTATGAAACGGTCGCGATCGTCGTTCTTAGGGTCATCGGGATTTACGTTCATTTCCTCAAAATAGAGGTACGCCATAATATCGGCGATAGACAGCGAGCCGCCGGGATGTCCCGCGCCTGCCGCGTGGGTGGATTCGATGACACCGAGACGGATCTTTGCCGCTATAAGTGACAATTCTTTGATTCTTGATGCTTCCATGTTCAGGTCCTTTCAAAGGCAAATATTTTACTCTAATATTATACAACATCTTATCAAAATTGTCAACCGCAAAAAGCTTTTATTTAATTATTTGTCTGATTTTTATAATTTGTAACAAAACTTTTCTGCTTTTGATGCTGCCCTCTGCTCTTTTAAGCACTCCGCTTGCGTCGAAATAATAGGTGACCGAGTCCTCGCCCTGCTTGTAGGTGATCTCGTAGCCTTGGTCTGTCTTTTTTTGAGAATATATCTCTCCCTCGGGAGACAGCGCGAGATAAGGCTCTGCCAGACCCGAATAAAGCGGCAGCTCCTCCTCGGACTCTTTAAGCCGCAGGGTGGCTTTGCCGTCCGAGCGCAGAGAGACGGTTATGCCGTTCAGGCTTTCGGGAGACAGAAAGGTGACGGTGAGCTTGTTGTAGATCTCCTTCGTCTTGTGTTCTGTGGGGTCGCAATATATAAGAGCGCTGACCGCCGCTCCATCCACCTCTCCCTCGACCTCCGCGAAAAAGGGAGCGTCAAGGCATTTGAGACAGTCCGAGGGCAGGTCGTCGCAGGCCGTGAAAATTATTGAAAACAATGCCAAAACAGCAAAAATCATCCTTTTTGCTCCTTTGCTGACAAAAGATCTCATTTTTATTCCTCCTAAAAATTTTTTATGTACGAAAAATATATGTGGATGACCGGAATTAATATCTCAAAATCAGAATAATTGCAAAAAACATTATTGCAATATTTGTCGGGTTGTGATATACTGTTATCAGTACAGTTATTTTGCTTCAAAAAGGGGTTTTTATGAGTTCCTTCAGATTATATTCGGGTATTCCGGATCTTTTCTGCCAAAAAACGTGGGTAGAGATAGACACAGAAGCTCTGCAAAAAAATTACAGATCGCTCAGTACCGTCTCTCCCGACGTCCGACACATCTGCGTTGTAAAGGCTGACGCCTACGGACATACGTCAAAGATCTGCGTTCCTGCGCTTCTCCGTGCGGGATGTGATTTTTTTGCCGTATCCTGCATTGAAGAAGCGATCGAGGTCAGAGAGATATGCCGCCAGCAATCAAAGGATGCGGATATTCTGGTTTTGGGATATACCGATTGCCGCATGGCGTCGATTATTTCCGAATACGACGTTATTCAGACGGTCATAAGCGCCGACTATGCTATGGAGCTTGAAAGAGCGGCGAAAGAACAGAACTGCCGAGTTCGCGTTCACGTAGCTCTTGACACGGGTATGAACCGAATAGGTCTTTGCGCCAGAAATCCCTTGGAATGTCAAGACGCGACCGCCTTCATTAAAAGTCTTGCGGCAAGGGAAAGCCTTGGCGTTGAAGGTATGTTTACTCATTTTTCAAGGGCCGACGAGGATCTTGAAGGCTCCGACGGCGCTGAATTTACAAAGGAGCAGTTTAACAGATTTTCGTCAGTCCGTGAGAAACTGCAAGAGGACGGCATAAATCTGTTCTGTCATGTCTGCAACAGTTCTGCGGCGGTAAGATTTCCGGAGCTTGCTCTTGACGGCGTAAGACTGGGTATTCTTCTGTACGGAGTTGCGCCGTCAGAATTCGTGACCGCCGATGTGGATCCCGTCATGTCTCTGTTTACCGTTCTGTCCCATGTTCACAACTTGCCTGACGGTGAGCAGGTCAGCTACGGCGGAAAATACCGCGCGACGGGCGACCGTGTTATCGCCACTCTGCCAATCGGCTATGCCGACGGATTTTTAAGAGCGTACAGCGGTGCCAAGGTGACCGTTCACACTCAAAATGGTGAATTTAAGGCTCCCGTTATCGGCAGGATATGTATGGATCAGTGCATGATAGACGTTACCGACATCCCTGCTCGTGTCGGAGATAAGGTGAGCATTTTCGGAAACTCCGGCGACGAGCTTGCCCGTCTTGCGAAAATGGCTGACACCATAGAATACGAGAGCCTGTGCCTGATCTCAGGACGTGTTCCGAGAATAGAAAAGAGCCGCCGACGCGATAGCTAGGACGCGTTTATTCCGCAAAACGAAGAATTTTAAAGGATTTGCGTTGTGAAATCACGCTTTGCTTATTGACAAAATGTGAAAAGTGTGCTACAATACAATGAATAAATTTGCGAAGAAATATTAAGTGTTTTAAGGAAGGTATAAAAATGCATTGGTCAGAAGAAATCGCCGAGCAATTAATTAAGAGAAATCCCGACAAGGAGGAGTACGTTTGCGCCGCAGGCGTCAGCCCCTCGGGTTCGGTTCACATAGGTAACTTCAGAGATCTGGCGACCCCTCTTTTCGTCGTCAAGGCACTGGAGAAGAAGGGCAAAAAGGCTCGTCTTATAATCTCTTGGGACGAGTTCGACCGTTGCCGCAAGATCCCCGCTAACGTTCAGGCGGTAGTTGGCGACACCTACGACAAATACATCGGTTGCCCCTACGTTGACATTCCCGACCCTTGGGGATGCCACGAAAACTACGCCAAGCACTTTGAGGAGGAGTTCCTCAAGGGTATCGAGCCTTTCGGCATCAAGCTTGACTGCCGCTATCAGGCGGATATGTACCGCTCGGGTAAATATCGCGACGACCTCATCCACGCTCTCAGAATGAGAGGCGAAATATTCGATATTCTCGACTCCTTCAAGACCAAGGACAAGTCCAAGACTCCCGAGGAGCTTAAGGCAGAACATGACGCGGAGAGAGAAAAGTATTATCCCGTCAGCATCTTCTGCCCCGAGTGCCACACCGACTTCACCACTATCACCTCTGTCAACGAGGACTGCACGGAGGCAGACTTTGAGTGCCGTTGCGGTCACAAGGGTCACTTCAATTTCCTTGAAAACTTCAACTGCAAGCTCGGTTGGAAGGTCGACTGGGCAATGCGCTGGAAGTACGAGCAGGTAGACTTTGAACCCGGCGGAAAGGATCACTCCGCGCCCACAGGCTCCTACAACAACTCCAAGGTCATAGCAAAGAAGATATATAACTACGACGCGCCCATTTATCAAGGCTATGAGTTTATCGGCATCAAGGGTGTTGCGGGCAAGATGTCATCATCTTCGGGACTTAACCTTACCCCCGACACGATGCTCAAACTCTATCAGCCCGAGATCATTCTCTGGCTCTACTCCAAGACCGAGCCTACCAAGGCGTTCGATTTCTGCTTTGACGACGGCATACTCCGTCAATATTTTGAGTTCGACAAGATGTATAACGAGTACATCAGCGGCGAGGCACTTGATTACAATGCGTCGGTCATGTATAACTGCATGATAGGCGACAGAAAGATCGACACCGTTCCCATGGGACTTCTCGTTCAGCTCGGTTCTATCGTTGACTTCAACGTTCCCATGCTTGAAACCGTATTCGAGAAGATCGGTACGCCCTACAAGTACGAGCAGTTCAAGGACAGACTTGACAGAGCAAAATTCTGGCTCGAGCAGTGCGCTCCCGACCAGGTAAACAAGCTCCGCGCGACCCGAAACTTTGAGGTCTGGAACACTCTTGACGACAAGGAAAAGGCGGCTATCGCGTCGCTCTACGACTATATCGCAAACGCTACCTACTCTCTTGATGAGCTGAACCAGAAGCTTTACGCTATCCCGAAGGAGATCTATCCCGAGATCACCGACCAGAAGGAGCTTAAGGCTATTCAGGGTAAGTTCTTCAATACCATCTACAAGCTCCTTATCGACAAGGAGCAGGGTCCCAGACTTTATCTTTTCCTCTATGCCGTCGAAAAAGACCGTTTCGTCGGTCTGCTTGATTTCTCTTATGCCGAGACCGACGCAGAGAAGGCAAAGAACGCAGAGATCGAAGCCGCCCTTAACCCCGTAGTCGAGGAAAAGGTTTACGGTGATCCCGATCCCGTAGAGCCTGTCAAGGAAGAAAAGGTTACTATGGACGACTTCGCGAAGCTCGACCTCAGAGTATGCAAGATCGTCAAGTGCCAGGAGATCAGAAAGTCTCACTCCTGCTACAAGCTGACGCTGAACGACGGCATCGGTGAGAGAGTTATCGTCTCCAGCATCAAGCACGACTACAAGCCCGAGGAACTTGTCGGCAAGAAGATAATCGTTATCGCAAACCTTGAGCCTGCCCGCATCACCGGCGTTACCAGCAACGGTATGCTCTTGGCGGCTACCAACAATGCTTGCGGCTGCAAGGTCATCTTCGTCGATGACATGGTCCCCGAGGGAACTCAAATTCATTAATTGATTATATGCGAGGGGGAGGAGAAAACCTTTTGGAAAAGGGTTTTCTCCTCCCCCTCGCGCTCCCCCACCACTTTCCAAAACCTTTCAAAAGTGGGAAAAAGTTAAGGGTGAAGAACGTTTATAGCCGTGGAGTTTTAGAAAAATATTGAAAAAGGCTTGAAACCCCTCTCCTACTTCAAAAACTTCAAAAAAGGGATAATTTAAGGGTGGAGAACGTTTATAGCCTTAGAGTTTTTAGAAAAATGTTGTAAAAAAGCTGGTTAATTTTATTTTGTGCTTATTTTGATCGAATTTGGTGGTTTTGCGTATAATATACGTAGAGAAATGTTGAAGGCGGTGAAAAAATGGGCGTTTTTTTGAATATTGCCTGCTTATTTTGCATCGGTTGCAGCTTTGGGTGGTTGCTTGAGGCGGTTTTTCGACGCTTTTATTCGGGAAACAATGCAGAGCGTCGCTGGATAAATCCGGGGTACTTGACGGGACCGTGGCTTCCCGTTTACGGCTTTGGCTTATGCGCGCTATATCTGTTAGCCAATCTTGAACCGTATATTCCCGTGAAGGGGGTTATGGGCAAGATTATTTTGATACTGATAATGGCTTTTTCGGTGACCGCGGTAGAATATCTTGCGGGGTTGGTCTCATTGAAGCTTCTCAAAGTAAAGCTATGGGACTATTCTGGGGAATGGGGCAATCTTCAGGGGATAATCTGTCCAAGATTTGCCCTCTTTTGGACGGCAATATGCGCGGCTTATCTGATTTTCATACACCGTTACGTCCTTGTTTTGCTTGATTGGCTGTCTGCACATCTTATCTTCTCGTTGTTTATCGGCTTTTATCTCGGATTTTTCGCGGTAGACGTGATCGGCTTAAATCTGAGCCGCCGCGGCAGAAAAAAATGGGCGCTCGAATGAGGAAAATTCAGAGAAAGGTGTGACCGTGCGGCGCAGTTTTACGTACTCTCGACGAGATAAAAGCAACGAGTGGCTTCTGCCACTCGTTGCTTTTATGGCGGAGAGAGAGGGATTCGAACCCTCGTGTGCTTGCGCACAAACTGATTTCGAGTCAGCCCCGTTATGACCACTTCGATATCTCTCCGTATTAAATTTTGGTTTGGAATTTTGATAGAAAACTGTCGACCAACCTCTGAAATTTCTGCACTTAAAATTCCGAAAAAGTGAAGTGTTTCAAGGGTTTACGGATAGATTAAAGTGACGATTGTGAGCCGCTTTCGAGTCATCTCCAAAATCCAAAACACAACCGACTCGAATATTATACCACAAAGAATATTATTTTTCAAGTCCTTTTTGAAAAATATTTTTCTTTATAGGTTGCAATTTTTCCTCGAATTTAGTATAATGTACTTAGTTTGCGAAAACAGGAGTAAAAAATGGAATTAAAAGGCAAAGTATTGAATATTCTCGGTGACAGCATAACCGAAGGGATAGGTCTTGAGGATATTGAAAATCAGCGTTATGACAATATAATAAAGAGAGAATGCGGTCTCAAGGCGGTAAACAATTATGGTGTGAGCGGCACTCGTCTTGCTCATCAATATCACGCAAGTCAAAATCCAAGACTTGATCTCTGCTTTTGCGGAAGAGTATATAACATGGATACAGGCGCCGATATCGTTATTGTTTACGGGGGCACTAACGACTACATTC
>JAZSRA010000138.1:0-112146 GCA_045538195.1 Eubacteriales bacterium
TTTGCAGGCGTGCTTTACAGAATGTACTCGATGTATGCCGACTCAAAGGGCTTTAAGACTTCCCTTTTGTCCGCAAACGAAACCGAGCTTGGCGGATTTAAGGAAGTTTCCTTTAGCGTTGAGGGAGACGGTGCTTACTCAAGATTTAAGTTTGAGAGTGGCGTTCACCGCGTACAGCGCGTACCCGAAACAGAGTCTCAGGGCAGGATCCAGACCTCTACTGCAACTGTAGCGGTGCTCCCCGAGGTCGAGGATATTGAGGTCGAGATCAATCCCGCGGATATAGTTATAGAGTCCTGCAAATCCTCGGGTGCGGGCGGTCAGCACATCAACAAGACCGAGTCCGCGGTAAGACTGACTCACAAGCCAACGGGTATCGTTATCGAGTGTCAGGAGGAGCGCAGCCAGTTCAAGAACAAGGACAAGGCGCTCAAGATGCTCCGCGCAAAGCTTTACGATATGAAGGAGCGCGAGCAGAATGAAAAGATCGCCTCGGACAGAAAGAGTCAGGTCGGTACGGGTGACCGCAGCGAGCGCATCCGCACCTATAACTATCCTCAGGGCAGAATAACCGATCACAGAATATCTCTCACACTTCATTCTCTCGAGAGCTTCCTCAACGGAAATATCGACGTTATGATCGATTCTCTGCTCACCGCTGACACGGCAGAAAAGCTAAAACAAAATTCATTATCATAAGGTGTTTATAATGACAGATATCATCAAGGTGGATCTGACCGCGCCGGATACAGACAAGCTCTCTTTGGCGGCGGAAATTATAAAAAACGGCGGGCTTGTTGCTTTTCCCACGGAGACGGTTTACGGTCTCGGTGGCAACGCAACAGATGCAGATGCCGCAAAAAAGATATATGCCGCTAAAGGTCGCCCGTCCGACAATCCGCTTATAATACATATAGCGACTCCCGAGGATGCCGAGCTTTACGCTCACACAAACGAGCTTTACTACAAGCTCGCGGCGGCATTTATGCCGGGACCGCTCACAGTAATTCTTCCAAAAAAAGATACTGTTCCCGACTCGGTAACGGGTGGACTTGATTCGGTTGCGATCAGATGCCCCGCGCATCCTATTGCATCCAAGCTTATCTCCCTCGCCGGTGTCGCTATAGCCGCGCCCTCGGCTAACCTTTCGGGAAGCCCTTCTCCTACCTGCGCCGAGCACGTCATCTCCGATCTTTGGGGCAGAGTTGATATGATAATCGACGGCGGCGCCTGCGAGATAGGGCTTGAATCCACGATAGTGCTTGTTACCAAGGACAGTGGTCTTATATTGCTACGTCCCGGTGCAATTACCTATGACGCGCTCTGTTGCGTTTGCGACAACGTGACCATTTCCCCCACACTTGAAGGGACTCTCAGCGAAAATGAGCGTCCCCTATCTCCGGGAATGAAGTATAAACACTACGCTCCCAAATCCCAGTTGATACTTCTTGACGGAGAAGATGAAAACGTAATTAAATTTCTGAAAAAGGAGCAAAAGGAGCGCAAATGCGCTATCCTTTGCTACGACGAGGAAGCAGGTCTGCTTGAAAACAGACTTTTGTTGCCCATCGGTCGCAGAGGTGACCTGAAAACTCACGCGAAAATGCTTTTCGCAAGACTTCGCGAGTGTGATTCCCTCTCACCCGACATAATATATGCCCACATCCCCGATAAAGAAGGATTGGGACTTGCTCTTTACAATCGAATGATCCGCGCGGCGGCTCATACGGTTCTTAAAGTATGACTTTGAAAATTATACGAAAGGTAAATATATAAATGGCAAAGAAAAAGAAACAAAACGAAGTCAAAGAAATCGTTTATGCCCCCATATTGCCTCAGCCTATAACCGAAACCATCGAGAAGAACTATATGCCGTATACCATGAGCGTTATAGTTTCCCGCGCTATTCCCGAGATCGACGGATTTAAGCCCGCACACAGAAAGATCCTTTATACAATGTATAATATGGGACTTTTAAAGGGCGCGAGAACCAAGAGTGCAAACATCGTCGGTGCGGTAATGAAGCTACATCCTCACGGAGACCAGTCGATATACGAGACAATGGTCCGTCTGACGAGAGGTAACGAGACCCTGCTTCACCCTTTTGTAGACTCCAAGGGTAACTTCGGTAAACAGTATTCCTCCGAGACCAAATACGCGGCTCCCCGTTATACCGAGGCGAAACTCGATTCATTTTGTGAGACGCTCTTTGACGGAATAGATAAAAATGCCGTCAATATGATCGACAACTACGACGGTACTATGAAAGAGCCTCAGCTTCTTCCTACCGCGTTCCCAAACATTCTCGTTTCTCCCAACAGCGGTATCGCTGTCGGTATGGCGTCCGACATCTGCTCCTTCAATCTTTCGGAGATATGCGACGGAACTATCGCAATACTTAAAAAGCCAAATATTTCCGTTGAAAAGATCATGGAGATAATCAAGGCTCCCGATTTTCCCGGCGGAGGTCAGATAATCTACGATTACGAGCAGATGAAAGCCATTTATGCCACAGGCGACGGATCCTTCAAGATACGCTCAAGGTATAATTACGATCCATCGGCAAACTGCATAGATATATATCAGATACCCTATTCCACCACCATTGAGCAGATACTAAACAAGGTTTCCGCAATGGTAAAGGAAGGCAGACTGAAGGAAGTTATCGACTTCAGAGACGAGACAGACAAGGAAGGTCTCAAGCTGACTCTTGACCTTCGCAAGGGCGTTGATCCCGACAAGCTTATGCAAAAGCTGTTTAAATCCACCCCACTTGAAAACAGCTTTAAATGTAACTTTAACATTATCATTGATGCAGAACCCCGTCAGCTTGGAGTTATTGACATACTTACCGAATGGATCGCGTTCAGAATGGAATGTCTTAGCCGTGAGCTTGAATATGATCTCGGCAAAAAGAAGGACAAGCTTCATCTGCTCCTGGGTCTTGGCAAGATACTTCTTGACATCGATAAGGCGATACGCATAATCCGAAAGACCGAAAAGGACGAGGACGTAATCCCCAACCTTTGCACGGGCTTTGGCATCGACGAGATACAGGCAAACTACATTGCGGATATCAAGCTGCGTAACCTTAACCGAGAGTATATTATCAATCGCATTTCCGAGATTGAGGATCTCAAAAAGGAGATATCAGAGGTCGAAGAAATACTCGCCGACGATTTCAAGCTGAAGGGTCTTATAGCAAGTCAGCTTACCGACATCAAGAAAAAATACGGTCAGCCCAGAAAATCGCAGATAATTCATTCCGAAAATATCGAGGCTTACGTTGAGGAAGAAACGGTTGAGAATTATCCCTGCAAGCTGGTGCTTTCAAAAGAGGGCTATTTCAAGAAGATAACCTACCGCTCACTCCAAGGAAACGACGAGCAGTACTTCAAGGATGGCGACTCTCTCCGTCAGATATTCGATGCCGAAAACAAGGATACCGTCCTTTTCTTTACCGACAAAGCGCAGCTTTATCGTGCCGCGGTAAATGATTTTGAGAACTGTAAAGCATCGGTAATGGGTCAGTTCGTTCCCTCTGAGCTTAAAATGGATCCGGGTGAAAAGACTATATTCGTTTCTCTACAAAGCGAATTTAGAGAAGGCTACAATTATGTTTTCATATTTGAAAACGGTAAGGGCGTTAAGATACCTGAAAAAGCATACGAAACATCTAGCGTAAGACGTAAGCTTAAGGGTATATTCTCAACCGCATCACCCATAGTTGCAGTATTCTCCGAAAACGAAAAGAAGCCTTACGAGATAATGCTCGTTACCAACGATAACAGAGCTATCATCTTTAAGACCTCTTTAATACCTACAAAGTCCACCAAAACATCTATCGGTGTTCAGTTAATGACACTTAAAAAGAATCAGACGGTGGTTTCCGCCATTTCCGATTTTGACGGAAACGCAGATAACACCAAAGGATGCAGAAAGCTTAAGCTTCCCGCATCCGGTAGTCTTATAAATTGATAAATACTAAATAAAACGAGGTATAAAATGAAAAATAAGCTTTGGGTAAGAATACTTTCCCTCGCACTCGTAGGTCTTATGGCTCTCGGAAGCGTGGCACTCGCTATTTCCTTATTGATTAATATGTTATAATGAAATTTGATCTGCGATAATACCGCAAAACAAATTTCATTGGATAAATAAAATTTGGTCTAGACAATACCGCAAAACAAATTTCATTGGATAAACAAAAAAGAAAACTACCTTGCGAGGTAGTTTTCTTTTTTGTTATTCATAATCATCGGAATTAAAAATTATCGTGTCAACTTCTCCGTTTCCGGTAGTATCAAGCATTATTGCATCGATCTCGCCGTCTCCGTCAAAATCGATCTTACCAATAACAACAGACTTCACCTTTCTGTTCACGTACATATATATACCCATGATTGCCGCGGCAACGGCTACCACAACAGCCGAAACTATAAGAATAATCTTTAATGATGATTTTTTGTTATCTGACATATTAATTATCACTCCTTAAATGAGTTTATCTGTTAAGTTAATTATATCACCTTAATTATTTAATTATGTGAATTTCTTGTAAATTATATTGACTATGCTCCATTATTGAATTTTTTACTACAACGATCGGTAATACTAACTAAAACGGAGGGCTGAAATATGAACGAAAACACCACTACAAATATCAGATCGTGCGCAATAATAGGTTGCGGTAACGTTGGCGCGGCAACGGCTTACGCACTTATGCACAGCAAGCTGCTTTCAAAGCTTGTTCTTATCGACCTTAACAAGAAAAAGGCATTTGGAGAGGCGGAGGATATTTCGCACGCGCTTCCCTTTAATTCTCCTATGGAGATAATCGCAGGAGATTATCCTGACCTTGCCGATTGCGGCATTATCATTATAACCGCAGGCATCAACCAAACTCCGGAACAGACAAGACTTGATCTTCTTCAAAAAAACGCAAGAATATTCAGAGGAATCGTTGACAATATCATTGAATATAATAAAGAAGCCTTAATTTTGGTGGTAACCAATCCCGTGGACGTCCTTACCTATATCACTCTCGCAGAATCGGGATTTCCTTCTTCTCGGGTTATCGGCTCAGGAACCGTTCTCGATACTGCAAGACTTAAGGAAAAGGTGGGCAAATATCTCGGGGTTGACAGCAGAAACGTACATTCCTTCGTTATCGGTGAACACGGTGACAGTGAGGTAGCGGTCTGGAGCAGTGCAAACGTTTCGGGCATTGACCTCGATAGCTATTGCCGTGAGAGAAAAATGGAATTTGACCGTTCGGCTCTTGACCGACTTGCGGCGGAGGTCATGACCAGTGCATACCGAATCATCGAGGCAAAGGGCGCAACTTATTACGGCATCGCCGACTCGGTACGCAGAATAGTTTCCGCTATCGTCAACGATGAGCATACTATCCTTCCCGTTTCAACCAAGCTGTCCGGAGAATACGGAGTTTATGACGTTTGCATGGGAATACCGTGTATCGTCGGAAGAAACGGCATCGAGCAAATTCTGGAAATACCGCTTGATAAAACCGAAAAAGCACGTTTTATGAATTCGGCAAGCTCGCTAAAAGACGCAATTTCACAATTATGACTAAAAAACCGAGGAAAATCCTCGGTTTTTTATTTAATATATTGCTCTTGATCCGCCAATAAACTTGGGACGGGTATATGCGCAAACTATCCTTGCCTCTCCTATTTCGGAAACCGAAAGACGGAGCGGTACTGCTACGTCACGCAGGTGCATACCTATAAGAGTAAGACCTATATCAATACCTGCATGAGCGCGGATATGCTCAACTACAACGGGAGCCTGCATATTTTCATACGTCAAGGTTGCAAACGAACCTCCTGCCTTTGGCTGCGGAACTACTGCCACCGGCTCATATCCGTATTTTTCGGCACATTCTGCTTCGACTACAAGCGCGCGATTAAGATGCTCACAGCACTGCGCCGCAAGGTATATACCTCTCTCGCAAAGCTTGGGATAAATAACGTCAAAAACGATTTTTGCCGCCTCAAAGCTTGATCCCTTGCCTATTTTAGACCCAAGTATTTCCGACGAGGAGCAACCCACGACAAAAATATCTCCCTTTTTAAGCTTTGTGTTATCAAGAATCTCAACAATAGCAGCTTCTGCCGCTTTTTTTATTTCTTCTGCAAACGCCGCGTCTACGGCTGCGTCTGCGCCTCTGTAATTCTCCATAATTATTCGCCACATACTTCGCTATCGCAGAGAACGGTAACGTTGGGGTGAAGTTTAAGAAGCGTCGCGGGACAAGAGGTTGTGATCTTGTCATTCAGAAGCTGATTGAAGGCTTCTCTCTTATTCTTACCGTTTATTAGAAGAATGATCTTCTTTGCGCTAAAAATAGTACCCATACCCATGGTAAGCGCCGAAGTAGGGATAACCTCATCCTCAGAGAAAAATCTGGAATTTGCCTGGATAGTATTTTCAGTCAAGCCTGTTTTGTGGGTGTAGAGCGAAAGGTTTTCCTCAGGCTCGTTGAATGCGATATGACCGTTCTGACCTATACCTAGAACCTGTATATCGATTCCTCCCAAGCTCTTGATTATGCGCTCGTGTTCCTCACAAGCCGCATCAGCATCCTCAGCGGCACCGTTGGGAACGTAGGTATTCGCCTTGTCGATGTTTATGTGATCGAAAAGGTTTTCATTCATAAAGTAACGGTAGCTCTGCTTGTTGTCAGGAGAAATAGGATAGTACTCGTCGAGGTTTACGGTTTTGATCTCGGAAAAATCGATAATTCCGGCTTTGTTCATTTCAGCAAGCTTTTTGTAAGTTCCAACGGGAGTAGAGCCTGTTGCAAGACCGAGAACGGAATCCTTTTTGATGCTTATCTGCTTTGCCAGAATATCAGCAGCTGCCGCAGACATTTCATCGTAGTTCGCGAATTTTAAGATTTTCATAAAGGTTTCTCCTTATATAAATTTAAAAAATTAATTTATTACCATTTATCGCTTTCGTCGTTGGGAATAACTTCTTTCATAGCGGCGATAGCACACTCTATCATACTGTCGTCGGGTTCAAGAACCGTTATATGCTGCAACCACACACCTGGCGCGGAAATGATCTTTGTAAACCAATTATCGTACTTACCCGCAAGCTTTATAAGCTCGTATCCAAGACCGACTATGATCGGTATCAAGGCTATTCTGATAACCGCACGGACAGCCGTGATCGGGATCGAGCCAAAAATCAGCATAAACACGGGATCTATGCAGAAAGAAACGAAAATACTGACAAGCACCATTAAGATAAGGAAGCTCGTTCCGCAACGGGGGTGAAATCTTCTCTGCTTTCTTACGTTTTCAACGGTAAGGTCAAGTCCGGCTTCATAACAGAAAATAGTCTTATGCTCTGCTCCGTGGAAACGGAAGGTTCTTCTGATATCCTTCATAAGAAGCATTAGCGACATATATCCTACAAGGATTATGACCTTAAAGCTACCCTCAAAAACCGACTTTATAAGCGATTGAATTATTTCATTGTCATTTTTTAAAAACGGAAAAGGAATCTGCGCCCACTCAAAAAGGAAGGACGGAAGAACAAAGAAAAGCAGAATTGCGATTGCTAATGAGATAACCATAGTTACAGGCATCATAACGCCCATAATATCAGTGCCTTTATTTCCTTCTTTATCCAAGCAATATTTATCACTAATAGAATTATAGTCATGCTGTAAAATTGCCATAGCCACAGGATTCATTCCAAAGATTCCCAAAATTCCAAGCAAAAGGTAAGCTATACCGTTACCTACCGTACTATAACCAAATTTTGACAACTCTTGCTTTAAAAATACTCCCCTTGTATACCACCAATACAAACCATAAAAAGGAACCAAATTAATACAAAGAAATTCTTTAATAATCTTATTTGATTTGTTCTGCAACATACAGGTGGTTTTCACCAATGTATATAGCCAATAAATACCGTAAATTTCAAAAGTAATTATTGAAAGAAATATACAAGTAGCAACATTTCTTTTCTTAATCTGTATTTGTAAAGGTATTTGGGTTGAATTTCCTGATTTTGCAACTGTTGCTTCATCCGATACTCTTTCTGTTGAGTTTTCAATCACAGATTCATCCGAAACAATTTTGTTTTCTTCAACAGCTGATTCTTTGACCTGATTATCTGGGCTTTCGGTTAATTTAATTCCCTTTTTCGCCGCTTTTGCCACTCTTTTAGCTTCTTTTGCCGCCTTTTTGGCTTCCTTTTCGCGTCTCAGCTCCTCCTCGGCTTCTTCAAGACCCGAGATCTCCGCCGAACGCATCAAGCACTTGGATCCAAGAACCATAGAGTCAATATATCCGACAACACCTCGGATTATGGGCCATTTGAGAATACTGCTGCGCTTTTTTGCCTCGGTGGGAAACTTTTCAATAACTATTTCCCCACTTGTGTTTCTTACTGCCATGGCGGTAGTAACGGGACCGCGCATCATAATTCCTTCCATAAGCGCTTGACCGCCAATAGAGGTTTTTTTGCAGCATTTATTTTTATTATTGCTCATTTATGCAAATAAGTCCTTTCAGTTATAATTAATCGTTATTGTTATATTATTTACCAATTAATAATGATATCACAAAAATATTAACTGCGTATGAAAATTATAATTTTTCACAAAAGATATCCCACGGATTTTCCGTGGGATATACAATAAAAAATTATTTTTTGTCATTCTCGAAAGACATTTTGATCTGTCCGTGCTTTTCCATCTCACGTCTATGCTTTGCAACGATAGTGTTGATCCTCTTTGCGGGATCAAGAAGCTCGCTGATAGTTGCGTCGTGGTTGAGCGTGTCAATAATATAAGAAACGTACTTACACATATTAACGTCAACGTGCCATGGCTTTTCAAGAAGACCGGGACGGCGATATACAAGGTTGGTGGTAAATACCTTAGAGATAAGTCCGTTCTCGTATGCCTTATCGAACTTATCAAATCCGTCTGTAAAGAGTCCAAACGTAGAGAATACAAATATTCTCTTTGCTCCTCTGGATTTAATCTGAGAACATACGTCAAGCATAGACTCACCTGAGGAGATCATATCATCAACGACGATAACGTCCTTGTCGGTAAGATCCTGACCGAGATACTCGTGTGCCTCAATGGGGTTCTTGCCGTTGATAATGACAGAGTAGTTGCGGCGCTTATAGAACATACCGATGTCGATTCCGAGAACCGAGGAGTAGTACATACATCTGCCCATAGCTCCTTCATCGGGAGAGATCATCATAAGATTTTCCTTATCTATAACGATGTCGGGAACAGACTTGATAAGAGACTTTATCATCTGATAAGAGGGGCGCACATTGTCAAATCCGTGAAGCGGTATAGCGTTGCAGACTCTGGGGTCATGAGCATCGAAGGTGATAATATTGGTGATACCCATAGCAACAAGCTCTTGAAGCATAAGCGCGCAGTCAAGAGACTCTCTGGTAGATCTCTTGTGCTGTCTGCCCTCGTAAAGCATGGGCATGATAACGGTTATTCTTCTTGCCTTACCCGCGATAGCGGCAACAATTCTCTTAAGATCAGCGTAATGGTCGTCGGGACTCATAGGTACGGTCTGACCGTACATTCGGTATGTGACACCGTAGTTGAATACGTCGCAGATGATGTAAACGTCCTGACCTCTCATAGAGTGGTGGATAAGACCCTTACCTTCACCCGTACCGAATCTGGGACAAAGTGCCTCTACAAGATACGTTTCCTCGCTGGTATGTCTGCGCCATTCCTTAAGATAGTTGTCAACCTGCTCAGCAAACGCCTCACAGCCCTTCATACCAATAACACTAAGTTCAGCGAACTGTGCGTCCTTCATTTTTTATATCCTCCGAAATTGATTATGTCTATTGTTTAAGCGTAGATTTGATTACTGAAGCTTACAGAACTTTTCATAAGCTGCGTCCCAAGCGGCTCTGTCGCTTGTAGGCTCATAGTGCTTAAGCTCAAAGGAGTTAGCTACTACTTCTCTTGCCTCACTAAGATCCTTGACCTCTCCTGCGGCGATCGCCTGCATCATAAGGTTACCGATAGCGGTTGCCTCCTCGGGACCTGCGCAAACGGGGATACCGCAAGCGTCTGCTGTCATCTGGGAGAGGAACTTATCCTTGGTTCCGCCGCCGACAACATTGATCATAGAAGTCTTCTTACCCATAAGACGCTCAATGGTCTCAACGGTATACCTATACTTAAGCGCGAGAGATTCATAGATGCAACGAACTACCTGACCGACGTTCTCAGGAACGTGCTGACCGGTCTCTCTGCAGAACTCTCTGATCTTCTCGGGCATATTGCCGGGGGTATTAAAGGAAGGATGGTCGGGATTGATGAGAGACGCGAAGGGCTTCTCTTCCTTTGCCCAAGCTTCCATTTGTGCAAACGAGTACTCATTACCCTCTCTCTTCCACTGTCTTCTGGACTCCTGAATGATCCAGAGGCCCATAATGTTCTTGAGGAAGCGGATTGTGTCCATAGCACCTCCCTCATTGGTGTAGTTTGCGCTTCTGGTTTCTGCGTTGATAAGAGGCTGAGGCAGCTCTGCACCCATAAGCGACCAGGTACCGCTGGATATGTAGATAAAGTCTTTGTTCTTCGCGGGAACTGCGATGACCGCACTCGCGGTATCGTGGGAAGCGACATTTACTACTCTGATATTGTTCTTACCAACCTCCTCGTTGATCTGAGGCAGAAGCGCGCCGAGGTTGTTGCAAGGCTGAACTAGAGGAGCGAAAAGCTTTCTGTCAATGCCGATCTTATCGGTAAGATCAAAAGCAAAATCTCTCTTAGCCGCATCAAGTATCATACCCGTGGAAGCGATGGTGTACTCGGTTGCCATCTTACCTGTGAGGAAATAGTTGAGCAGGTCGGGGATAAAGAGCATCTTATCAGCACGAGCGAGCATTTCGGGATCGTCACGTCTGTCAGCCGCAAGCTGATTGAGCGTATTGAAATCGATCGCCTGAATACCCGTAACGTTGTAGATATCCTCGGGAGATACGAACTGCTTTACGTAATCGGTGATATTTACGGTTCTCGTATCACGGTAGTGAGTGGGGTTAGCCATCATTCTGCCGTTCTTGTCTATGAAAGCATAGTCAACTCCCCATGTGTCGATACCCATAGAGGAAACGTTGTCACCGTCGATAACGGTTTTGGTAATGGAGTTCTTGATTTCAAAAAATATTCTGAGAATATCCCAAGTAAATCTACCGTTGACGAATACGGGATCGTTGGAAAAACGGTGATTTTCGCGAAGTGTGAGCTTGTTGCCGTCAAAAGAACCGACGATACCTCTACCGCTGGACGCGCCAAGGTCGATGGCAAGCATCTTGAGTTCAGCCATAAATACCTCCGTAAAATGAAATACTGAAAAAATAATATAAGTGATAACACTACAAACTAAATTATAGCATATTTCAGTAATTATTGTTTGAATAAACTGTTAACAAAACGTGCTTTAAACAATTTATTTCTTTAGTCCTATTATTTCGACACCGTTCACTCTCCTTCACTCACCGCATAAAATGTAATGAGGTCGTAGTTTCTACTGCCTAAAAACTAAAGATACCAAGAGGTATTTACTTATGAACGATGATCGAAAAAAATATAAATTCGCACTTCTCGGCGGCGACAAACGCCAATCGGTAGTCGCGAGCGAGCTTCTGGGACACGGGTACGGTGTAAGCCTTTTCGGGATAACGGACACAAGTGCTTTTGGAGAGCTTTGCTTGAGCGTGGACAAGGCGATGGAGGGCGTAGATTTCGCCATACTTCCCTTACCCGTTACGAGAGATAATATCTATCTGTCGTCATCAGGCGACAAGGTGACGTTAAATGAGATCGTGAAACTTGCCGCAAAAAACAAAACAATTCTCATTGGCGGCATGGTACCTCATGAGCTGATAAGGCTATGCGACGCTGCGGGAGTAGTTATTTGCGATTACTACAATCAAGAGAGTCTTCAGATAAAAAACGCTCTCCCGTCCGCTGAGGGAGCTTTAATGATCGCTATGGAAAATACCGATATAACCGTGAAAGAAATGAAAGCGTTAGTCAGCGGATATGGCAGGATAGGTTCGATACTGTCCCGCATCTTGAAAAATCTCGGTGCAAATGTAACCGTTGCCGCAAGGCGAGACGAAACTCTCTGCGAACTGTCACTCGCGGGGTTTAATTCGGTAAGGATAGGCGGAGATATTGATGATCTTCGCAAAGCCGTTGGAGAATGTGACGTTATCTTCAACACTGTTCCCTGCGTTGTATTTAACAAAAACATAATAAATGGAGCAAAAAACAAACCTATATATATCGAAATAGCATCGTCTCCCGGAGGCATAGACCATTCGGCTGCAAGAGATAACGGAATCAAAACGATATTCGCACCGTCGATTCCGGGAAAATACTCTCCCATCACCGCAGGCAGATATATTTATGAAACCATATCGGATATTCTATCGGAAAGGGGGATAATTTTATGATAGGCTACGCACTTTGCGGCTCTTTCTGCACGTTTTCAAGCTCCTTTGAAGCGCTGAAGGAGTTGAAGAATAAATACGTGAATATAATCCCCATAATGAGCTTTAACGCCTATAATACCGATACTCGATTTGGAAAAAGCGCGGAATGGGTTGAGAAAATAGAATCGTTATGCGGCAGAAAGATCATAAACACTATAGCAGATGCAGAACCGTTAGGTCCTAAGATTTCTCTTGACGCGCTGGTTATTGCCCCTTGTACGGGTAATACTCTGGCAAAGCTCGCAAACGGAATAACCGACACGCCTGTTTGTATGGCGGCAAAGGCACATCTGCGAAGCGACCGCCCTCTGGTCATAGCTCTCGCCTCAAACGACGCCATGTCGGCAAACCTCGGAAACCTTGGAACGCTCCTCTCCAGAAAAAATGTATTTTTCGTTCCTATGCATCAAGATGAACCTGTAAAAAAGCCTCATTCGCTCGTTGCCGATCTTTCGCTGTTACCAAAAACCTTGGAGGACGCATTATCGGGAAAGCAGACAAGAAAACTCTTTCTTTAAAATATCTAACAAAAGCGCCCTTAAAATCGCTATTTTGCGGTTGAAAGGGCGTTTTTGGTGTATTTAGCATATTTATACTTCACTCTGCCGACTTTTTCGGTAGAGTAATTTTTGAAAAAGCACTTGAATTTTGTAAAAATCTGTGCTATAATCTCAATACACAAAAAGAATAACACAGTTCATCTGAATTTTTCATCGAAAATTCGTTGTCGGGAGTACTGCGTGACGGTACTTTCGGGGATAAGGAAACTGCGGTGAGAATCCGCGGCAACAGCCATTACCGTATCTTTGTTTACTCTGTAAATGATCAAGTCGGAATGCTTATCGTTCTGTGAACCGATAAAGGTCTCTTGGGCAAATTGGGGAGATAAAGGTATTACGGTAACTCAGAGCAGGAGGATACCGTTTCCTTTTTCGCGCCCATAGAAGGGCGCTTTTATTTTATCCTTTTGGTGTAAATACAACACAAGAAAGGATTTTTATTATGAAAAAATCAATCGTATCAACAGTTTCTATCATTTTATCCGTAGTTTTGATCCTCTGCTTCGCTTCCTGCACCCCAAAGGTGGACGCAACAGGTCTTTGGGAAAACGCAACTTATCTCAGCGATACCACCATTGGTAACGGAGAAAAGACCGTCACCTTTACGGTAGAGGCGGCAGAACAGTCTATCACCATCACCCTCAAGACCGACAAGGCTACCCTGGGCGAAGCAATGTATGAACAAAATCTTATAAATGACCCCTCGTTCTTCAACGTGCTTAACGGAATGGAAGCAAGCTGGGAAAAGGATCAGGCATGGTGGGCGTTTTACGAGGGTGACACCATGATGCCACACGGTGTAAACGATGAAAAGATCGACGGCGGAGAGAGTTATAGATTTGTCTACACAAAATAATAATTTAGATAAGGCTCAAAAGACTCCAAAAAAACCGGTGGTGCGTGACCGTTGGCGAAAAATCGTACTATACGTTGTGATATTCGCAATGCTCGGTTCTTTGATGTTCTGTTCAAAAAAGATAATGGAGGTTTTACCTAACATTCATCTGCTCGGAATGTTTACCATGGTCTTAACCCTGACCTTTCGCAGTAAGGCATTAATACCCATATACATTTATGTTTTTTTAGACGGATTATTCGGGGGATTCGGAATATGGTGGTATCCATATCTCTATATATGGACTGTCCTATGGGCTATAACGATGATTTTGCCCAAAAGGATGCCCAAATGGCTTGCAAGCGCGGTATATCCCGTGGTCTGCTCGCTTCACGGCTTTGCGTTCGGCATACTCTACGCACCAGCCCAGGCATTGTTATTTGGTCTGAATTTTGAGGAAACACTGGTGTGGATATCGACGGGCGCAGTATTTGACATAATACACGGAGTCAGCAATTTTGCAACTGGATTGCTGATAGTTCCCTTCGCTGCATTACTTCAAAAGCTATCAAAAAAGCAAGGGCTTATTTAAATTTAAAAATCCGAGGGGCAACCCTCGGATTTTTGCGTATAAACTATATTGTTGTGCCAAACAAACCTCAATCTCTCTTGCAAGTTCTCGCAAACATCAGCCACGAATTATTGCGTTATCTCTTTTAAACGAATTATAAAAGATCGGCAGGTGTAAAGCTATACTTCGAGTTGCAGAAGCGGCATTCGACCTCAAGCTCCTCTGCCTTGCCCTCGGAGATCTGCTCATCAAACATCTTGCGGAGATCTTTGGGATCTATGGACTTCATCGCCTTCTCCATTCGCTCTCTCGAGCAGGTGCAAACGTAATCAACATCAATCTCGTCAAAGAGATCGTATTCGATGCCCTGAAGTGCCAGGGCGGCGATTTCCTCATTGGTCATTCCCTTGTCAAAAAGTCTTGAAACGTTTGAAAGCAAGGGAACGTTATTCTCTATTTTGGTAATAGTCTCATCATCGGCAAAAGGTAAGAGCTGAATGATGATTCCACCAGCCGCGCGACAGGAAAGGTCGGTATCGACCAAAACTCCAAGCGCACAAACAGTGGGAACCTGCTCACTCTGGGCATAATATGCGGCAATATCCTCTGCTATCTCACCCGAAACAAGCTCGATAGATCCGTTATACGGCTCGGCAGATCCCATATCCTTTATAAGATTAAGAAATCCTCTGCCTACGGCACCGCTTACGTCAAGCTTGCCGTTGGATTTAAGAGGGATATCGACGTCGGGATTCTGAATATATCCGCGGACATTTCCGATATAATCGCTGACCGCCAATACTCTGCCCGCGGGGCCGTCGCCGTTGAGGGAAACCGTGATGGTGTCCTCTTTATCACCAAGCATACAACCCATCATCGACGTAACCGTAAGAAGTCTGCCGAGGGTCGCAGATGCCGTAGCGGTGGTGTTATGATAACCTATAGCCTTGTTGACTATCTCGGTTGAATTTATAATGTGTATTCTTGCGCTGCCGTCGCTGGTCATAGCGCGCAAAATCTTTGACTGTGCCATTTTTGCTCCTGTATTTGCTGTCTTATTTTTTTGCTCTTGCGACGATATACCATCGCTCACAATCGTCCGCGGGTGACGAAAATTCGTAATCACCGAAAAATCCCAAGACCTCAAAGCCGCTTCTTTCAAGCTTTTCCGTCAGTTCTTCTCTGGAATAGCAACGCTCGGTCTGAACTTCGTCAGCTCGGGAAAATCTGCCATCCTCCTCCTCGGTAAATACCGATAGATAGAAATTGCAGAGCTTCGTATCCTTGTCATATTCGTTCTGCCAACCGCAATAAGCGTTTTCTCCGTAAGAGTTCTTATCCTCGAAAATATAGTGCTGATTTCCGTAAATATTTTCAAATTTGTAAGGCGTGTTTACGTCGAAAACCAAAAGTCCGTCGGGATCAAGATAATTGTGGGCGCAGGAAAGACATTTTTCAAGGTCTCCGTCCTCTGTAATATAGTTGATCCCATCAAGGCAACAACATATAGCTCCCACAGTGCCGTAAAGCTCAAAGTTCCTCATATCCTGTTTCAAAAACAGAATATTCTCAACTCCCCTGTCAAACGCCTTTTCATACGCCTCGGAGAGCATGTCCTCGCTGAAATCCGCACCAATCATATCATACCCGCGCGAATGAAGCTCCAAAGTCATACTGCCGGTTCCGCAAGCAAGATCAAGGACTAATTCTGGCTTTTGCGGCAGATATTTTTTGAAACAATCCTCGATAAAATCCGCCCAAGCAGAATAATCGATCTCGGAGTTTATATTATCGTAAATCGACGCAATTGAATCGTATCCGGGCATATCTCGTCCTTTCGGTCACTTGTTGAGCTTTTTATCCTCAAGCTTCATCTTGTCGAGAACCTTAAAGTATCCTTCGCTTCCGTATTTGAGACAATGGTTAACACGGCTGATAGTTGCCGTGCTGAGTCCTGTCTGTGCGGCAATCTCGGAGTAGATCACACCCTCGCTAAGCATTTTTGCCGCCTTCAGTCTTCTGGACATTTCAAGTATTTCGGAGGTGGTACAAATATCCTCCAAAAAGCTCTTGCAATCCTCAACGTTATCAAGGGAAACTATACTTCTGTAAAGAAATTCGATGTTTTCGTCGTGAGCTCTTTTCATACTTTACCTCTTTTTGGTTTTTATTTGATGATCTAAGGGTTCGCGATAACGGTGGTCTTTCGATATTTTTCTCACCTTATATTATTGTACCACTTTATCACGCGAAAGTAAATAGCATTTTTTATTTTTTTGAAAAAATTTTTTAAACAAATCGTTGTTTTCTATAAATTGAATATTGACATTCCTTTTATTATGATATATAATTAATATGTATTTATGGAAATCTAACCAAAGAAAGGTTTTTTGATATGACGGAAATAAAAATCGGCAAAAAAATACGTCTGTTAAGAAAGAATAATGATATAACGCAAGATAAGCTTGCCGCATATCTGGGAGTTACTCCTCAGGCGGTCTCCCGTTGGGAGTCTGAGATCTGCTATCCCGACATTGAAACGCTCCCACAGATCGCCGACTTTTTCGGCGTAGGAATGGACGAGCTTCTCTGTTACGATAGCATACAAAAAGAATCAAGGGTCAAGGAATTTCTTGAAAAAGCCGAGCTTCTGCTGGAGAGCGAAAGACTCGGAGAATGCCTTGCTCTGCTTCGCGAGGCATACGCCGAAATTCCCTCCTCTTTTGAGATCCAGCTTGAGCTGGCAAAAACTCTTTCAGCAATTTCCGCAGAAGGAAAGCCCCGAAAAAACGATCTTATAGAGGCTGTATCTCTTTGCAATCACATTCTCGATTACTGTACCGACGACGAGCTTCGTGACGAGACCAAAAAAACTCTTTGCGATATTTATTCCCACCAGCTCGGAAACGACAAAATGGCTCTTGACATCGCCGAGAAGCTTCATTCTATGGATTACAGCAAGGAGATAGTCAAGGCAACCGTATTAACGGGAGAGATCGCGTTCAAACAGGCACAAACCAACATTATGGAATTTGCCGACAATATGTGGTGGCACATGTATAATATCGCTTGTGTTCCCGACATCTCTGAGGAACGCTATTCCCTTGACCAAAAGATCGAGATCATGGAAAGAGGCGTAGCTCTGTTCCAGGTTGTATTTGACGGCAACTACCTCTACTATAATGACAGATTGGCAAATTCCTACCGTCAGCTTGCTATGCTTTATCTGCTTAAGGGCAACCGCTCTGCGGCTCTCGATTGCGTTGAAAAAATGTCAGCATTCGCTATCGCCTTCGACTCGTTGCCCGAAAATTCGAAATATGAATCCGTCCTTCTTAACACCATTGAATACAAAACCGAAAAGCACGAGGGATTTGAGGGACTTACCCTTTGCGACAAGCTGCTTCGCGGAAGATTTGCTAACCGCATCTGGTCTCCTATTAGAAACGACGAAAGATTCGTCTCTGCCATAGAGTCGATGTCAAAATACTCTCACGGTTAATATGCTTATGAAGCTTCCCTTTAATATACTTACAGAAAACACCGATTCGACGGAAAACGTAGGACGTGAGCTTGCAAGGCTTCTGACCGTCGATCTTGCCTTACCAAAGTTCGTGGCTATGTACGGAGACCTCGGCGTCGGTAAAACCTCTTTCGTGCGCGGATTCTGTTCCGAGCTTTGTCCTAACGTTACCGTTAAATCTCCTACGTTTGCTCTGGTCAACGAATACAAATGTCCCTCCGCCATAGGCGGAATTAAAAAGGTCTGCCATTTTGACATGTACCGAATCGCGGATGAGGACGATCTTTATTCCATCGGCTTTTACGATTATCTTTGTCCCGACGCAATATGTATTGCCGAATGGTGCGAAATGATACCTTATGCTCTGCCCGACAGTTACATCAAGGTTGAGATAGGCAAGATAGACCTTTCCGATAAAAGAAACATAACAATCGATCTTATTGGAGCTTGATTAGAAAAATGAAAATATTATCCCTTGACACTACCGCCGAAGTCTGCACCGCCGCCTTGTGCGACGGAGATAAGCTTATGGCAGAAATGACGGTAAATACCGGCAACACTCATTCTCAAACGCTTTTGCCGGTGATTGAACAGATATTGAAGATATCCGAGACGTCGATTGACGATATTGACATCTTCGGTTGCAGTACGGGTCCAGGCTCCTTTACCGGAGTTCGCATAGGTGTGTCTACCATCAAAGGTATCGCCTACGGCAAGAGTAAGCCTTGCGTGTCCGTATCAACTCTTGAAGCTTTGGCTTATAATCTGAACGGATTCGACGGAATTATATGCCCCGTCATGAACGCGAGACGAAATCAAGTCTATAACGCGCTCTTTGAATGTAAAGGTGGCGAGCTGACAAGACTTTGCGCCGACAGAGCCTTATCCATAGACGAGCTTGACGAGGAGCTTTCATGTCAAAGCTCTCCCATCTATCTTGTGGGAGACGGATATGATATCACGTTCAACGGATTCAAAAAAACAAAACCCTGCTACGTTCCCGAAAGATACAGAGTGCAAAGTGCTTACAGCGTTGCCCGTTGCGCCCTCAAAAAGTTTGAAACAGGACAAAAGCTGACAGACTCGGAGCTTGTACCGATCTATCTCCGTCCTTCGCAAGCAGAGCGAGAAAGAAACGAACGTTTAGGAATAAAATAATCTATAAAACTACATAATCAAAGTGAGGATAACATAATGAACAAAATAATTATCGGATGCGATCACGGTGGGTTTGAGCTTAAGAACGAGGTAATTGCCCACCTCACCAAAAGAGGCATTGAGGTTACCGACGTAGGAATATATTCCACCGACTCATGCAACTATCCCGACTATGCCCGTGCTGTGTGCCAAAGAATACAGAGTGGCGAATTTGAACGCGGAATCCTTGTTTGCGGTACCGGAATTGGTATGTCTATCGCCGCAAATAAGCACAACAGTATTCGCGCAGCTTGCTGCTCCGACACGTTCTCGGCAAGAATGACAAGGCTTCACAACAATGCCAACGTTCTTTGCTTTGGCGGCAGAGTGGTAGGTGCGGGCCTTGCGTGCGATATGGTCGATCTCTTCATTGATACCGAATTTGAGGGTGGCAGACACCAGACAAGAGTTGATCTGCTTGCAGATATTGAAAATGACAACTGATAAATAACAGAAAGGCGTGCCAAAATGTCAGAAAGACAGGACAAGCCCCATAAGATCGCAGAAGCTATACGCGCGATAATTGGGAAAACCGATAAAAAATATTATACATCAGCCGTAATCCTCGCGGCAGGCTCGTCCTCTCGCATGGGCGGAGACTCCACCAAACAATTTCTGGAATTGTGCGGTATCCCCGTAGTGGCAAGAACTCTTATTGAATTTGAGAGATCTTCTCTTATCGATGAAATAATCGTTGTTGCAAAGGCAGACGAGATTGAAAAGTACGACGGCTTTGTCGAAAAATATCATATCACCAAGCCGTTTAAGGTCATTGAGGGTGGAGAGACACGTCAGGAATCCGCAAGAAACGGAGTAGACGCCGTCAACGAAAAATCCAAATTTATCGCTATCCACGATGCCGCAAGATGTCTCATAACCGAGAAAATGATATATAAGGTCTGTCACGGAGCTTATCTCCACGGTGGAGCTATCCTCGCGGTGAAAGCAGTGGACACTGTAAAGCTGGGAGACAAGAATCTCTTTATCGAAAGCACTCCCGAAAGAAAAATGACTTGGCAAGCGCAAACTCCGCAGGTCTTTAAGGTCAACGCGTTTCGCGCTGCTACCTACATTGCAAGAGATGAAAGCTTTGAAGGCACCGACGATGCTTCCCTTCTTGAGCATATCAGAATTCCCGTAAAACTTGTTGAAGGTTCAAGAGAAAACATCAAGGTTACAGAACCTATGGATATTTACTTTGCGGAGGCTATCCTTCGCGCAAGAGCCGATGCTCTTGACAAAAAGTCAAATAACGAGCCTGAGGTGAATGAAAAATGAGAATCGGTCACGGTTACGACGTTCATAAGCTTGTTCCCGAGAGAAAATGTATAATAGGCGGCGTTGATATTCCCTACTCAAAGGGATTGCTGGGTCACTCCAATGCAGACGTGCTTGTCCATGCGGTCATGGATGCTATAATAGGCGCACTTTGCCTTGGCGACATCGGACATCTTTTCCCCGATAACGATCCCGCGTATCTGGGAGCGGACAGTCTCGTTCTCTGCTCTCATGTTACTAAAATCATGAAGCAAAATGGATACGAGATCGGTAACGTTGACGCTACTGTAATAGCTCAAGCCCCCAAAATGGCTCCCTACATCGAAAAGATGCGTGAAAACATTGCAATTGCGCTTGAAACAGACGTATGCAACGTCAGCATAAAGGCAACTACCGAGGAAAAGCTGGGATTCACGGGCGAGGGATTGGGAATTTCCGCCCACGCGGTCTGCTTGCTACAAAAGATTTGACACGGTGCTTGGGATCGCCGATATACAACGATCCCTATATTATCGCCACGGAAACACCTGATAAAAATTCGGTCACTTCCTTGTCTTTAACGACGAAAAAGGCCATCCCCGAAGCGTTGCCTTACGACATAATATGTGCTATAACCCCCACATTCTACAAAATTCAGCAAATTTTCAAAAAAAATTCTAATGAAAGGTTACCCGATTTATGATTTACATTGCCCCTTCTCTGCTTGCAGCAAACTATGCAAATCTTGAAGCAGACATAAAAAGAGTTGCGGAAGCCGGCGCGCAGTATCTTCATCTCGACATAATGGACGGTGCTTTTGTACCCAACATCAGCTTTGGTCCTGAGCTTATTGCGGGCATACGAAAGACTACCGATATGATCTTCGACGTACATCTTATGATAAAGCGTCCCGAAAGATACATAGATCGCTTTGTCAAGGCGGGTGCGGACATTATCACAGTACATTATGAGGCGTGTGAAAATCCTATGTCTGTTATTCATCTTATCCATTCGTATGAAATGAAGGCGGCTCTTGCTATTTCGCCCAAAACTCCCGTTGAGCATCTGTTTCCTTTCATAGGTCACATAGATATGGCGCTTATTATGACGGTAGAACCCGGATTCGGAGGACAGTCCCTTATTCCCGAGACCCTTGAAAAGGTCTCCGTGCTTAGAAAGTACGTTTCCGAGCGCGGTATCAATCTTGATATTGAGGTTGACGGTGGCATCAACGCGCAGAACGTTGGTCTTTTGACATCTGCAGGGGCCAACGTTATCGTTGCGGGATCTGCTATTTTCAAAGCAAAGAAGCCTAAAGCAGTTATTCAGGAAATGAAGGATGCGGCGACAAAAAATCCTTTCATAGATTAATTTATAACAATCAAAAACGGAAATGAGTACACTCTCATTTCCGTTTTCACTATATTTTAAGGTTCAACAAATATCCATATTCCCTTTGCGGGATTGCCGTAGCTATCACAAAGGTTAACGTCTACACCAAAGAAGTTTGCCGCCACACAGTTATATGCAACACCGCAACTTGCCCTGCTGAAGGTGATAGTTATTGTATCGGGCGCTGTTATCTTCGCGGTAACATTAATCTTGGTAGTAGTCTCGTTTCTGTTCGTTAAACCGCAAAAACCTATAACAGAAGTTCCGCCGTCGGAGGTGGTAAGTCCTTCTCCGTAATTAGAAAATTTTAAGGTAAGAGTTTTTCTGTTTGAACTTAACTCATAGGATTCGAGAATAGGACCTGTTGCTTCGTCAAGCGTTTTAGTTCCGTATATTACAGCCTGCATAAGGTCTGTGACCCTCTCTGCCTGCTCGTATTTGCAATACGGATGGATGTTGTTATCGTTAGTTTTATCATTCCAAAGATCGGAACAAACTGCAACGTAAGAATTTGACAAAGAGTTGGGGATCATTCCAACAGTTGCTCTTATTCTTCCTGTATCCAGATACGCATCCGAGCCTACAACCTTGTAAACAGAGGGATATTCAACGAAGAATACGGGAAAATCCTTATTGACAAGATTGTGGGTAGAGCGCATATATTCCATGAGAGCAGTAAATCTTTCTACGTAAACGCTTGAAAGCGCTATATTACTCTCCGCCTCGCCCTGATACCAAACAATGCCCGCGATAGGCATTTTTTCAAACGGGTTCAAATAATGGTTGTACATATATCTGGTTTCAACGTGGCCATGATAGTTTCCAACGTATATCCCTTTATTCTCGTCGAAACGATCACTTCCCAGTTCTTCAGCGAGATGATTTGGCATAAATACGCTCAAGGGTCTGCCGTTTGCAGAAAACTGAGATATGCCCACGGGAATCTGATTTTCTGTAAGCTCTGCTATCTGATGAGCAATAAGGTAGCCAATTGCTGAAAGCTGATCTATATTGCTTTCATTAGGCTTTATCCAACCGAAATCATTGATAGCATCTACGCACACGTCCGCCGTGCCTCGGACAGGATATCCTTCGCTTTGGGTATTGGAATTATAATTATAACGTATTATTGAGTCCTCTTTTAAAAGCTCTTTGGTCCATTTAAGCTCAGGCTCATTAGCAAGATAAGCACCCATGTTATATTGTACGTTTGACTGTCCCACAACCATAAACACGTCGCCGATCAGAACATCTTCAAAAACATACTCGGTATCATCATCGCTATACACTACGAGATCGTTACCAAGCGAAGGATTGGCGGCGAATTTTTGGCGGAATACTATCTCCCACTCACCGTTTTCAATAAGAGCGTCCGCCCTCTTACCCATAAAGGTCGCACTGACCTTTTTGCCGTTTTCGCTTTCATCTGCCCAGCCCCATACTCTTACGTATTCGTTGCGCTGAACCACCATGTTGGAGTCGAATACATTGGAAACAGTAAAGTTTGCCGCATACTCCACTTCGTCGCCGAGTACGGTGTTGGTCTCCTCTTGTGAGGACTCCTCCGAGGATTCATCACCCGTTTCGCTTGAGCCTTCCGACGTATCACTTTCAGAATCTGATTCAACCGTTTCGTGACTTTCATCCTCGGTAGCCCCTGACGTCTCATCCGACGTTCCTTGACCGCTTCCGTAGTCTGTGCAAGATACGAATATTCCCAACATCACAGAAAGCACAAGGAAAATCGCACAAATTTTCAAAAATACAGTTTTTTTCATAATATTCCTCCTCAAAAAACGTGAAGTAACGTAATTATTATAACACATCTATTTAAAGTTGTCAATCGAAACCACAAAAAAAATTGCGGCGCGATTTTTCGCGCCGCAGGGGGTATATTCTTAGTCAATAACCAGCATCGTTCTGCTCAACAGTTTTGCCATATCTCCTCTCGTAACACTTTCGTTTGCCGAGACCTTCATATCGGGCAGCTCTAAAATTCCCAACGCGTGCAAGGATTCTATTGCTTTACCCGACCATTCGGGGATCTCGTTTGCATCCGCAAATACTGGTGTAACCTTAGGTTTCGCATATCCTATCATATTACTGATTATTACCGCTGCCTCGGACATTTTAATAGTCTCGTCAGGATCAAAACACAGCTCGCCGTCTGTTTTTTTGCCGCTTATATATCCTTTGGAATAAGCAAGAGCAATATATCCCTTCATCTCTGAATTTATATCTTCGTCATCCGCAAACACGGTGGACTGAACGTCGGGAACGTTTTTGATACCTATGGCGTTCATAGCAGTAACGATAAACTCTGCTCTGCTGACTTCTCTATCCGCCTCAAAATAATAATAGTCACCCACCTGAACACCGTTCATCAGTCCACATTCGGTAACGGAAATGGCGTGAGCGTAAAGCCCGTCTCCCAAAAGGTCACTATATACGGTGGATATTGAAGGAGCCGCAACCGATATATTGATTTCTTTTGCCTCACTGTAATTGCCGTATTCGTCGAATACAACGTAACTGAAGCTATCCTCTCCAGTATATGAGCTATTAGGGATATAAGTATACGTACCCATATTTTCATTATCGAGATACACTCTGCCGTTTTCGGGATATTTTACGATCTCAAACACCATATCGTCCCCCTCAGGGTCATAGGCGGACAAAACCCCACAGGCTTTAACGTTGCGGTAAGTCTCACAACAAAGACTTGCGGCGGGCGAAAGAGAGAGCGTAGGCGAATAATTGATATCATCTATCATGTTGATGCTGCAAGTTATCTCATATCCGCTATCATTAACTTTGAAATTAAAGGACGCGCTCTGTCCAAGTCCGTTTCCTGCCTCCTCGTAAGTCATGAGAGCGAGGTCGGGTGCCTTTATCCTTTGACCCACCGATACCCCCTCACTTCCGATATACAAGCCTCCGCAAGCGGTATTGGGCAAGCTTGTTACAGTAATAGACTCTATTTTGGACAAATTAAGAGCGCAAGCAAAACGCTCTGCCGAAAAATTCAGCACGTTACCCTTTATCCCTGTCATTATCATCCCCTTTGCGTGTGCGATAACGTCCAAGCCGTAAGACACCGTGTCGGCATCCTTTGACTCCGAAACGATACTCTGATTTGTCAAGCTATGCAGAGCCGTATTTTCCTCTGCGGATACCGATAGGGTAGCGACCCCTGCCACAAATCCCAAGGAGATCAGCGCTGCGCAGATCATCTTTATACCTTTCATAAATACTCCTCCGATAAAATTCTTTGTTTAATTATATTTGATCTCAGGCGTCCATATTACAAATATTTTTATTCATTTCACAAAATCTTCTTATATTCATAAACAAAAGGTGTTATAATATCTATACATTTGATCAAAAGGTGAATTATGACTTTTAATATTACATACGAGCAGGCGGGCAAGACCGTTCTGTCATTTTTAAAATCAAATTTGAAAATTTCATCCTCTGCTCTGTCTGCTCTGAAAAGAGATCCCATAGGCATTAGGGTCAACGGAGTTCACGTTACCGTTCGTTACGTTCTTAAAGAAAACGATCTGCTTATTATAAACGAGACCGATCTACCCGAGGAATGTAATGAAGCAATACTGCCCGTCAATATGCCTATCGACATAATATTTGAAAACAACGATATAATGCTGATAGACAAGCCTCCCCATATGCCCACTCATCCCTCTCACGGTCACACCGACGATACGCTTGCCAACGCGGTGGCATATATATATAAATTGAGAGAGATCCCTTTTGTTTTTCGTCCAATAGGTAGGCTTGACCGAAACACCAGCGGAATATCTCTCGTGGCAAAGCACATAATTTCTGCCTCTTTTATGTATTACGCAAGACAAAAAAAGCTTATCAAGAAAAAGTATCTTGCCATTCTTTCGGGCAGGGTCAATAGTGACGGCAATTATCACATTATTGACACGTATATGAAAAGACAAGCCGAAAGCATCATTCTCCGTTGCGTAGGCAGTGCTGAGGATCCAGACGCATTTCAGGCAATTACACAATGGAGATTGCTATACGCAAACGATGATATAAGTATAGTCGAGGCGATCCCCCTAACCGGAAGAACGCACCAATTAAGAGTACATTTCGCCCACATAGGTCACCCTATCCTCGGTGATGACGTTTACGGAACTCCAAGCAATATTATCGATCGTCACGCGCTCCACGCCGCGTTTTTATCTCTGCCTATTCCATACGGAGAGAAAACCGAAGATTATCTATCACCTCCGCCTGCCGATATGATCTCTGCGGCAAAGCATTTCAACTGTGATCTTGTTGATATCTTTACAAACGGATTTATCAATGAACCTCCAAAAGTATTTTAATTAAAGGAAACTATATGTTCAAACGCAAAAAAAATGACAAAGTGAAAAAGGAAGAAGATATTTACTGTATCTCTGCCAAGGAGTATTCGGAGCTTGATGAGGACGAGCGAAGCCTCTGGACGCCAGTCAAGGCAAAATACGAGAGAATACCCAAGATCTGCTTTGTTGCTTTCGCTTTTGCCGCACTTAGTGCGATAATTTATTTTATCTCTTGCATTAGTACGGGGTTTGCTGATTTCATAAATCTGCGAGTTGGAACGGCGGTAAGATTTGTTCTGGCGCAGATAAGCAGCATATTGCCCTTTTCGATAGCCGAGCTTATCATTATTCTGTTACCATTCATAGCGTTTATTGCCATTTGGTATATTCTTAAATACAGATGTGAAACCAGACGGTCGTCTCTTGTATCAATAGTTTGCATACTGTCAGTGCTTTCAATGTTTCTATCCACCTTCGTTCTTTGTTTAGGAGTAGGATATAAGGGTTCGACTCTTGACAAAAAGCTTGATTTGGATGCAGAGCCGATCGGCAAAGAGGAGCTTGCCGCAACCACCGAATATCTGGTTAAAAAAATAAACGAGCTTACTCCCAAGGTCTACTTCGGCGGTGATAATTTTTCAAATATGCCTTATAGCTTTGATGAAATGAACCGCAAGCTTCTGAATGCCTACGATATATTTGAAAAAGATCATGACTTTATCGTAAATTTCAACAGTAAGCTCAAGCCTGTAATGATAAGCGAGGTAATGTCCTACGCCCACATAGCAGGAATATATTCCTTTTTTACAGGAGAATCAAACATCAATGTAGATCTGCCCGACTACACCATTCCCTATACCGCCGCTCACGAATTGGCACATCAAAGAGGAATTGCCCGTGAGGACGAAGCCAATATGGTTGCTTTTCTCGTTTGCATTATTTCCGACGACTCTTACATTCAATATAGTGCCTACGTTAATATGTATGAATACGTTGCCGCCGCGCTTCGCCGAGCCGATTCGGCAGAATACAAGCGAATTTCCAAAAATCTTAACCTCGCTGTATATAACGAACAGGTAGCATACGGAGAGTTTTTCAAAAAGTATCAAAAGTCTGTAACGAGCAAAGTTTCGGGAACCGTAAATGACGTTTATCTCAAGACTCAGGGAACCGCAGGAAGGAAAAGCTACGGAATGGTAGTCGACCTTACGGTAGCATATTACAAGAGCAAAAATATTATAGATTGACCTGAAATAAACATTAATAATATCAAAAAAGCATTTCGCGGAATATACTGTCCGTGAGATGCTTTTTTTGTGCAGAATAGGCAACTAAAATTCAGAATAAATATTCATTTTTGTGTCGTAGTAAATTTGTAAATTGATATAACGACATATTTTTTGAATTAAATTAATTTTTTATTCGGATTTTATTAAAATTTTGCCGTTTTATTCTTTTTTTATTTTTGTTTTAGCAGAATTATCGCCAATATAGAACATTTGATTTGTTGCTTGTTTTAAAAAATGTCGCTAATATATTGATGTAATTTTAGGATTTTTTTGGAAATTTAAATTGTAAACAAATTATTAAATATGCATAAAATATATTTACTTTTATGCACGTTTATGCTATAATATATACATCCCACTCGTCGAGGCAAATCAACATAATTCTTCTCTTTTCGACCGAGAGTTCAAATGTACGACGGCGAAAAGAACGAAAAAAAGATATGCGCAGAGAGAACAAATAAACACCGCAATTTTGGCGGAAATCACGGAGGCAATTCATGGAACAGATCATTATCAACGGTGGACATCCCCTTTACGGTAACGTTTCTATCGGCGGCGCAAAGAATGCTGCCCTTCCCATCATCTGCGCTTGTATTCTCAACGAGGAGAGCTGTATCATCGACAACATTCCTCCCGTGAGCGACATCGAGACACTCCTCGATCTTCTCGCTTCTATGGGTGCTAACGTAAACAGACTTACGAAAAACTCTGTTGAGATCAACTGCAAGAATCTTGTTCCCTGCACCTCCTCTGTTGAGATGGCATCCAAGATCCGCGGTTCGTCTTACCTCCTCGGCGCAGAGTTCGGACGCTTCAGAAAGTCCAGCGTTCCCCATCCCGGCGGATGCAGCATCGGCAGCCGTCCTCTCGACCTCCACATGAAGGCATTTGAGGCTCTTGGAGCTGAGTGCTGCCACAAGAACGGCAGAGTCGAGGTCGAATCCCACGCGATTGTTGGCAACAATATTTATTTTGACAAGGTTTCCGTTGGTGCGACCGCTAACGCTATTCTCGCATCGGTTTTCGCAGAAGGCACTACCGTTATCGAAAATGCGGCTCGCGAGCCTCACATCGTAGACCTCGCGGTATTCCTTAATTCCTGCGGCGCAAATATTATGGGCGCAGGTACATCGGTTATCAAGGTAAAGGGTGTAGAAAAGCTTCACGGTTGCCGTTACTCCATTATTCCCGATATGATCGAGGCCGGAACCTTTATGGCGGCAGTAGGTGCGACCGGCGGTAAGGTTACCGTCAGAAACATTATCCCCAAGCATATGGAAGCTATCTCCGCAAAGCTTGAAGAAGCAGGAGCTAACGTCACCGTTGGCGACGACTACATAACCGTTGAAAGCAACGGTAAGCTCAAGGGTATCAGCATCAATACTCAGCCCTACCCCGGATTTGCAACCGATATGCAGCCTCAATTCTCCGCTATGCTTTGCTTCGCAGAAGGCACATCTGACATCGTTGAAAACATTTTTAACAGCAGATTCCAGTTCATGGATGAGCTTGCAAAGATGGGTGCGGATATAAAAGTAGACTCTAATCACGCGGTCATTCGCGGCGGCGCAGAGCTTTCGGGCGCTCCCCTTTACTGCCACGATCTCAGAGCAGGCGCGGCTATGGTCATCGCGGCTCTCGCAACGGACGGCAGATCGGTTCTTGAAGGAATCGACAAGATCGAGCGCGGCTACTACAATATTGCAGGCAAGTTCCGCGAACTCGGCGCAGACATTCAAAAAAAAGTCAGCGTTCAGGACGAGCAGAGATACACGGCAACATATTGATATGAATTGTTGTAATTAATGTGGGCGGCAGAAAAATTCTGCCGCCCAATTTTCACCCCTTTTACTATTTCACAGATATTCGACAAAATAACATAATATAAAAAAGGAGAAAAATCATGAAACGTTTTGCCGCAATCATTCTTTCAGCACTTATCCTCTTTTCTTTCGCCGCCTGTGATTTTTATGGCGGCAACGAAGCTCCTGACACAAGCGAAACTCAGCAGATCGAGCCCCCAAACGAAGAGAGCCAATTCTCTCCTCCTTCCTGGGAATCCCCGCTTTTCTCATCATATGATGACATTCGATACACGATTATAAAGCTTGAAAAATACGGCGGCATAGAATCGTTTGAAAACGCGGGAATTGAATTAGACTTGAGAGAGCAAGAGATATACGACGCTCTTCGCAGCATCATTGGACAACCCCTATCCTACTCGTACCGTGACGATATAAATTCCGACGGCATCAACGAATTGATAATCTGGAAAAACAATTTAGAACATAACTCCCCTATTGCCCCTGTGGCTGCTTTCGGTATGAGAAACGGTAAACCCATTTTTTTGAAGGACGTTATTCCAAGCAAAGATGAGCTTAACGACTGGGGTCATTCTCTTACCGAATGGAAAGGAAACCATTATAAAATATTCGCGTATGATGCCTATTCAAGTTCAGACAAAAGCATCAAATACGAATATGAGATATACAACAAAGATGGTTTCCCTGTCAGAATCGAGCAAAACGATGCAAGAGTAGAAATAGGCGCAAACAATAACTTTTTATATATACGAGTCTCTTCTTCCGATTATACGGACGGATACTCTTATCGCACTATCGTTTACAACATCTCGGGAAATAGATTTTCAGACGAATTTTACGATACCTTGGCTTTTTCGGATGATAAAGTGGTATATTCCGACAACGGGGTGTTGACGGTTCAGAATATATTTGATAAATCTGTTTTTTACGAGCAATATCCAGAATACAAATATCCGGGCTCGGTAAGCTTTGCCCCCGACGGCAAGTCAATTACTTTTAAATGTTACGCCGAAAATCAAAGAAAACACGCCATCAAGACGGTATGCTTTGAAAGGCTTCCTGTTATTAAAACGCTTTACAGTACGATCCCTGTTTTTTATGAGCCCGATCCCGGTTGTCCGGTTCAGCTCTCCTGCCTTCAAAACGAATGGGCTTATTTGCGCTCCGCAACAAGCGATACCGTAAGATTGCTTGATACAGAGCCAATTAAAATCAATTGGAACGGCGAGACACTGATGTATTACAAAGTACTGTATTTTGATCGCGAATATTACATTTATGCAAACGATCTAATCGAAGTGACCTATTACGGAGATGATGGATCCGACTCGCTTAAAACAAAGGAAGAGGTCATCGATTCGGTTCTCTCCTCGCTTCCCGACTTAGGAAAAGAAGACAATTTGTACGGTGATGACACCTACGTAGGTCACCGTTTCACAAGTCCCGAAAACGGATATTTTTTCGCTTTCGGTCCCGTAACTAATACGTTTGACGTTCAACTAGACGTATTTTTGAAAACCGATGACGGTGGAAATAGCTGGCAACCTATAACCGTCGCAAAACCGCCCATTCTCAACTGGAAAGAAAATATTCTATGCGCTAAAATGATAAACGGCGAGGTCGGACTGATTTCAGGGCGATACTATGCCGGTGACGACGGAATATCTGACAGAACCTATATTACTGTCGACGGCGGATTAAATTGGGAAAAGGTAGAGCTTCCTACGCATAGTCGTTTGCTTGATGCCGAAGTATACGACTTTGTATCTGAAGATTGGGGTTATTATCTTTGCTTACGAGCAAAAATTGACTCCGATAACTATCAATATTTCGAATACTATTCAAGAGATCTTGAGCATTGGTCTATTATAGACAGAGGAAAATAATTTAAATAAAGGAGAAAAATCATGAAACGTCTTGCCGCAATCATTCTTTCAGCACTGATCCTCTTCTCTTTCGCCGCCTGCGATCTTTCAAGCTACCCAGACACCACGGACACAGATGAGCCGCCCACACACGCCAATCCCGAGCATTTTGCTGATTTTTCAAGCTATGATGAAATAATAAGAACATACAAAGCAATAGTAAACTGCTTTAATAATTATACCGTTGAACAATACCGTAATAATGAGTACATATCAACAGTGGACTTTCCCAACGAAGAGATCGAGGAGACCTACAAAAAATTATTTATTTCTGCTTTCTATCACTACAAAGACGATTATGCAACAGCATATTTAGATGACGGCAGAAACTATTTTGGATATGCTCTTTACGACATTAACCAAAACGGATCGGACGAGCTTATATTGCTTAATGATCACTATGACATAATCGCTATATTCAGCAATATCAACGGAACCCCGCGCTTGATCGTCGATAACGAGCCTTTTTGCAGAATTGACAGTAACGGAAAAATATACACTCAAAAAATAATTGAGGAAACGCACGATCTCTTCCCGTGGAGTGACCGCTATTATAATATGAAAATTTACACTCTTTCAGAAAACGACGAATTAACCCTAACCGAAGAGTATCTGGCTGACACGTCATACGGAAGTGACCAAGTATTTTTTGATATAACAAAAGGAGAAAGCATTGAGATAACAAAAGATGAGTATTTAGCAAAAACACACGGTTATCTTTATAACAGTGAGGCAGCCTTAATAACTCAAAGCTCAATTAACCTTGATTTTGTTCGTCTTTTTAAACCGATAAATCCCTATCTTCCCGAAGTATACTGTTGGGAGTGGCACAAGGATCGATATGACGATAGCTCCATTGTTCTGATCACCTATATGACCGACAACGAAGTTATTATCGGATTTTACTCGGGAAAATGGATTCACGAAGCAAACGTCACAGCCACCCGTAAAGGCGAATCTGTATATTTCGAGTCAGAAAAATTAAGCGGACGCCTTGAATTCGGACTTGATTGCATATGGATCATAATAACCGAAAGCAAAATGAACGCATTTCCTTGCGGCGCTTATATATACGAGTATTACGAAACACACAAATAATTAACCAAGGCGTTGCCGGAGGTAAATAATAAATAAACAAAATTATTTAGGAGAAAAAACTATGAAAAGACTTGCCGCTATCATTCTTTCAGCACTGATCCTCTTCTCTTTCGCCGCCTGCGATCTTTCGAGCGGCGTTGATGAATTGGAAACTTCGTCTACGATCGAAAGCTTTCAGGATGAGTCCGAAAGCACCGAGTCCGACGCAAGCAATAGCATTACCGATGAATCGGATAATTATGAGTTCATTTCCCAAGAGGAAAAGAACTCATGGAGATCTGCTCTTATCTCCGTTCTTTCCAAGTCCCGAGTACATGAATTTGAGCCACACTGTCCCGGCAGCATTTCCGTAGGACTTATGGATATAAATTTCGACAATTCACCCGAGGTGTTCGTTGCTTACGCCGGCGGCTCTATGAACAACATTTGTATTGAGATATATGATCTAAAATCGGATAGTGGTCCCATTACTTACGATGCCGCTTGCTACGGAGGCTACTACAATATATGTCTTTACGTTGCCGACAGGGACGGCAAGTTTGTCATTATAGCGGAGGGCGGCCTTCGGATTCCTGACCTCGGTTCAGTACACGTCATAGACCTCTTTCCAAAAGAGAGCTCAGGTGAAAATCGCGTAATACTTGAAAATCTGTTTGCGTCATCAAGCGAATCGGAATACTATGAATGCCGCGGTCAGATCGTTGAAAAAACCGAGTTCGAGGCGGAATATCAGCAATTTTTGCTGGATTACAAAAAAAATCGAGTCCACGCAGATACAGATGATAAGATGGTCGGATATCGGCGAGGTTGAGAAAAGAAAACCCGAAACAAAATCCTCCGCTCCCGTATATACCCGCGAGGAGATCGCAGAAAAAATGGCGGATGCGCTGATCAACAGCTCGCAGGAATTTATTCGCTATGAAAACGTTCTTTGTCACTTTTCCGATTATGAATCGATTTTAGATATTTATCGTTTTTCAATAGATCATTACGCTATAGTTAACCATAATCAGCTTGCACTCATCGATTAATTGAAAATAAAGAAAGAGATCGAGAAGCAAATGTTTATTGAGCTTGACACAGCGGGCTATTTGATGTACCCCGGAAGAGGAGCTGAAGACTTTCCTTCTCCTCACTATAAATTATCCTGCGGGTACGACATAAAAGACCTGAACGGTGACGGAATCAACGAGCTTATACTTTTGAATGACGATTACAAGATAGTAGCAATATTTTCAACTCACAAAGGAATGCCCGTCTTACTCGGAAGCTTTCAGCCACGAACAAGCTGCTGGATAGGCGGAGACGGTTTACTACATATATGTGGAAGCAATGGAGCAGTTAATTCTTATCATACCGTATGCAAAATCGCAGATGGTGGAGGCGAGCTTATTGATATTATCGAATTCGGGATCAACGGAGCGGAAATCGTTGACGGCACCGAGGTGTTAAACTACTATAAAACCGTCGACGATGAAAAGGTTTCAATTACAAAAGAAGAATTCGATTCAATAAGTGCTCAACACGGCAAATATCTAAGTGCTTATGCAGGCCCTTCGGCAACAAAAGACCATTCAGGTCTTGAATTCTTGCCATTATTTGAAAACTTGGAGACTGATGAAGATTCCGATAAATACACGTCCGTTCCGGCAGAATACCGTCCTTTTTTGATTGCCTACGAAAAGATGGCGACTTACAAGAAAGAAAACGGAAGCACAAGCGGTCTATCCTCCCACCATTTTCCTAAGCTGGCAAACGAGCATTTCAATACCCTGCTCGACTTCACTAATAATTATAACAGCTACGGAATGGGCTATTTTTTATACGACATAAACCGCGACGGCACAGATGAGCTGGTATTCTCTTTCTGGGGCGGAGGAATAGTCGCCCCGTCTATCTACATAGTATTCACTTCAAACGGGAGCAGCGTAACACTTATCGGTTCATATTCTGGCAGAGAAAACCACGACATAAAGCTGGGTGACGACGGCAAAATTCACCTATGGATCATGGGAAAAGGCGAGGGCTACACCAAAAATATTTTTACCTTTGACCAATACGGAATCACTGAAGTCGTTGCATACTGCTTCAATGATTTTACCGGAGTTGACGGTAGCAATCTCGAATGGCTAAAGCTTGAAAACGGCGAATGGGTCAACATCACCGAGGAGGAATTTTTCATCCTTGAAGAAACCTACTCCTTTAATGAAATCAAGGATGGCTTTGAGTTCCGATATTTCTTTGAATTCGCACCAAAGTAAGCTTACTGTTAAGGAGCAAAGATTGTATTTTTCGCTTCGTATAAAAAAATAAGAATTACTAAATTTAAAAGGAGATAAGCATGAAACGTTTAGCCGCAATTCTTTTAGCACTCGCTTTCATTTTCACCGCAACCGCTTGCTCTCAAGCAAGCCTTTCCGACGCTAACAGCGAAAGCACGGAAGACAATAGCACCTCTTTCACAACTGAAACCAATGACGTTGGTGTTAACGAAGAAACAGAAAACGAAGTTCTCTCCAAGCAAGAAATCTATAACTCCGTCTCTTCCTTTATAAATGATATTCCTTACAACTCAGAGTTCTATTCTACTTATAATTTCACAGACGAAGGCACTCTCTTTTTCTTCCAATTTTATATATTCGGTAATGAACGCCGTCTTATTTACCTTTTAAAGAGCTGCGACGGCGGAAAGACGTGGTATTTTCAAGACATTCAAAGCGCCCCCTCTATGTATTGGCGAGAGGAAATCATCTGCGCAAAGATGCTTGACGAAAGTGTCGGAATTATTTCGGGAAGGCTTCATGCTACCGATAATAATTTTTCGGAACGAACGTATATTACTACAAACGGAGGCAAAAATTGGACTCAAATCGTGCTTCCTGTAACACCCCCATACTTAAACAAGGAGTCGACTCTTCTTTCAAACTACTTAAACGGAGAAGCCTACGATCTCATACAAGAAAACGGAGTATATTATCTCCACATCAGAGCACGGAGTTGCCATCTCGACTTGGGTCCCGGATACGTATGTTATTTCCGCTACTCCTCCACGGATCTCGTAAACTGGACGCACGTCAATTCTCAATAAAAATTCAAATAAAGTAAAACGGCTGAACCACACGATTCAGCCGTTTTTGTGTACGACATTAAAGAATGATACAGATAAGTCCTCCGCTTCCCTCGTTGATGATTCTCTCAAGGGTCTCGGAAAGCTTGACGCGTGATGCCTCGGGCATGTGTTCAAGCTTGGAGTGAAGTCCTTCGTTCATAAGCTCGTAAAGGCTCTTTCCGAACATATTTGAACTCCAGATCTTTTGGGGATCTTCCTCAAACTCGTTAAGCATATATTTGACGAGATCCTCGGATTGCTGTTCCGTGCCAACGATGGGGTTGATTTCCGTCTCAATATTTGCTCTTATCATGTGAATAGATTGTGCAGACGCGCGAAGTCGTACGCCATAACCGCCCGGTTGCTTTACGATCTCGGGGTCGGCAAGCCGAAGCTCACCAACGTCGGGCATAACTATACCGTAGCCATTCTCCTCTGCCTCGTCAAGCGCCTCCTTGACCTTGTCGTATCTTACCTTCATTTCGGCAAGATCCTTCAAGAGGGATATAAGCTCCTCCTCTCCGCCGATCTCAAATCCGGTAAGCTCGCTTATTACATTATAATATAAGCCGTCCTGCATCGTCGCTGAGATACGCGCCTTACCCGTACCCAGATCTATTTCATCAATAGTTGCGCTCTTTATATATTCATTATCGGCAAGAGTTGAAAAGGCATCCTTGATGTCTCCCGCCTTGCGAACCTTGTCGGCGCACCCTTTTATATCTGTCAGTATAGAGCTTTTTATCTTGTGTCCGTCCTCCAATGCCGTGGTCCATTCGGGCAGACAGACTCTGATCTCGGTAACGGGAAATTCGTGAAGCACAAGTTCAAGGATATGTCGTATGTCCTCCGCGTCAAGGTCAATACAAGAAACGAGTGCCACAGGCACCTCATATTTTGCTTCAAGCTCGTAAGCCAAGGATATTGCAGCATCGCTTTCGGGATGAGCCGAATTGAGTATCATCGCAAATGGTTTGCCCAGTTCTTTAAGCTCACCAACGATCCTCTCCTCTGCCTCAACGTAGCTGGGGCGCGAAATATCTCCGATAGTTCCGTCGGTCGTTATAAGCATGCCGATAGTCGAATGCTCGCTGATAACCTTATGAGTTCCCATCTCTGCCGCCTCGACAAATGGCATAGGATCATCTCTCCAAGGTGTCCTCACCATTCTCGGATGACCGTCTTCAATAGTACCGAGCGCCTCGGGAACGATATAACCTACGCAATCCACCATTTTGACTTTGAGGTTTGAGCAACCGTCAACACTGATCTGAACCGCCTCATCGGGAATAAACTTCGGCTCGGTGGTCATAACGGTTTTACCTGCCGCGGATTGCGGCATCTCGTCTCTCGCCCGCTCTCTCGAATAGCCCTCAGCTATATTGGGAAGCACCAACGCTTCCATAAATCTTTTAATAAAGGTTGATTTACCTGTTCTGACGGGACCTACGACACCGATATAAATGTCACCGCCCGTTCTTTCGGCAATATCCTTATAAATAGAGTGTTCTGCCATACAAAAAATCCTCCCGCAAATTTAACGATTCTGTTATCGCTAAATTATATGGGAGGACTATTTGTTTTATGACAGTTTGTTTACTAATTTCAAGGACAAGCGTCAGCTTTCCATCTTGGACATCTCTCTCTGCGCCATAACGAGACCGTAATAGATGCCTTTTTTCTCTACCAGCTCGTCGTGTGTACCAACCTCGGCGATACGACCTTTATCAAGTACGACAAGTCTCGTGGCGTTTCGCAGAGTTGACAAACGATGAGCGATAGCTATGGTGGTTCTGTTCTTTGAGAGATTCTGCAAAGCGTCCTGTATCTGCTTTTCGGTCTCGGTATCGAGAGATGCGGTCGCCTCGTCGAGAATAAGTATTCTGGGGTCGTGCAAAAGCGCTCTTGCTATGGCAACTCTCTGTCGCTCACCGCCCGAAAGGCTATGTCCCTTCTCCCCGACCTTGGTATCATATCCGTCGGGAAGCTTTATGATAAATTCGTGACATCCGGCAAGCTTGGATACCGCGATTATCTCCTCTCTTGTGGCGTCGGGCTTGGCATATGCTATATTCTGATATATCGTTCCCGAAAACAAGAAGGTCTCTTGAAGCACAACACCCATCTGAGAGCGCAGAGCCTCTTGGGAAATATCTCTTATATCCACACCGTCGATGCAGATGTTTCCGTCCTCGACGTCGTACATTCTCATTATAAGGTTGATAAGCGTGGATTTTCCTACACCTGATCTGCCTACAAGCCCGATAAATTCACCCGATTTGATATGAAGATCGATATTAGTCAACACCTCAGCACCGTTGTCGTATCCAAAGGAAATATGATTTATATCAATATCTCCTTTAATCGAGGGGGATGCGGCATCGGTCTTATCGGTTATCTCCTCACTCTCGTCGATTATCTCAAACACCTTGTTAGTAGAGGTTATGAAATCGATTATTCGTCTTGGCATATGGGAAAACATACGGAGAGGACCGTATATCATGCTTGCGTACAGAGAGTATTTCGACATATCGCCTATACTCATCTCGTTTCCGAGAATAGCGTTTCCTACGTACATCAGAATTATAAATTCACCAAAGCACATAAAGAACTGCATGAAAGGCATCAAGGAATACCAAAGAGTATCCGACTCGATCTGCAAGTCTCTCTCCTCTGCCGCCGCTTTTTCGTATCGCAAGGTCTCCTTATGCTCCATCCCGAAGGATTTTACGACCCTTATTCCCGAAAAAATATCGTGAAGCACGGAATTGGCTTTTGATCCCGCCTGCCAGCATTTTCTGAAAAGCTTATGTATCTTTTTCCAGACAAAGCTGAATCCAAATATGACGAGTGGCACGGGAATGAGAATAAGAATCAGCAATACTCCAAGATCATTTGCAATAAAAACAATGGAGATAGCGACAAACAAAAGGACCTGCTCAACTATTGATGGAAAAGCGTGCACCAAAAAATTCTGTATTTGTGACACGTCGTGAGACACGCGGCGCATCAGCTCTCCTGCGGTTCTCTTGGATATTCTGGCAATAGAAAGTCTCTGTATCTTCTCAAAAAGCATGTTACGAAGATCGACTATAACGCTATTACTTGCTTGTATAAGCGCGTGACTTCTTAATACGCCCAGAGCGCGCAAAACAATCTGCGAAAGCAACATAAGTAATACCACAAGGACATACTCGATAGCCTTTGCGTTTCTTGCGTCTATGTAATTATCCACCAAAATCTTGTTGATCTCTGGAATGACAAGATTAAGTCCGCTGATCACCACGAACAAGAACACGGAAATAGCTATAAACCATTTATAAGGCTTGATTATTCCCCAAAGCCGTTTTAAGGTGGTCATTTTACTTACGCAACGAGGACATTTTTCAGATCCTCTCGGCAAAGGCCTGCCGCATTTCGGACATTTTCCTCTCGTCTCTGACTGATCAAAAGCACCACTCTTACCACGAGCTTTCATCTTGTCGTAATATTCCATTCCTCGCTCGGCAATACGGTTGAGTGTCTTAACGCTCTCTATCATTCGCTTGGCGCACGACATACTTCCCAAGCACAAAAGATGTGTCGAGTTATCCTCTTTTAAAGTATAAGACGCAAACACGGTTCCAACACCGTTGTCGGTTCTTATCGACTCAATGTCCGAGATGTTTATTTTAGCGATGACCGTGCCGTCCATTATAACGCTTACCGATTCTCTGTTCGAAAGAACTATACCGTCAACCTTTTTTCCCGGAAGCTCGGGATGAAGATCAAACGCGAACAGCGCAACAATATTCTCTTTTTGTAAATTTGGGCATATCTTTCTTGCCTTTTCAAGCAACGACACACCAGCTTTACGCTTCTTACGTCGCAATCCTAACACGTCATCACCGCCTTTCTACAATAAATTTTTTTAAATTATAAGTACAGTTCTATCTTCCGATAGCTTTTTCTGTCAAGCTCCAAGATGCTTTTTATTGTGTATCTGTTACCGTCAACGTCCACGAGGACAATACTGTCCTCCCCCGTATGTATTATGTTTCTGAAAGTATCCTGCATAGTAAAATCAAGTTTTTTTCCGCTGTCGTCGGTTACCTTCCAATAGGAAAAGCCGTATCTTTCCTTCAAGGAATTGATAGATACTATTACGGGAGAATAATACTTTCTCTCGATTTCAGTCACAAGCAAAGGTTTACCGCTCTCGTCAAAATCATCTACATTATATATAAGACCGATCTCGCGGTTGTCATCGCCTACGACCGATATATACTCCCAGAGCAATTCGTGAGGAAATGCTCTGTGCAGAAACACTCTGTCGTACGACTTTTCTTCTTCGCCCAGGGTAAGGGTCAACGTCAAAAAGCCGTTCTTCATTTCAAACCTTGAATTCGAGCCGTCAAGCCTCAATATTCTAGCGGCATCCTCAAGCATTATTTCATTTTTGTTTTCAATCTGTTCCATTTGTTCACCGCTTCCTTTGTCACTCGGTTATTCCCGCATTTTTAAGCGCCTCAAGCTGAAGTGTGTAAAGCTTGTTATAAACTCCGTCCTTAATATCAAGAAGCTCCTTATGAGTTCCACGCTCCGCTACCTTTCCGTGCTCTATAACTATAAGCTCGTCCGCATCGCGGAGAGTGGACAGTCTGTGAGCTATCATAATAGTAGTCTTATCACGAGTGAGAGTGGTTATCGCGTTCTGTATCATCTTTTCGGTCTCGGTGTCCATAGCCGCCGTCGCCTCGTCGAGAATAAGTATCTTCGGGTCACGAAGGATGGCCCGGGCTATGGAGAGCCTTTGCTTCTCTCCTCCCGAAAGTCCCTTATAACCAAATCCGATCATGGTGTTATAGGCATCGGGCATCTTTATAATAAAATCGTGGGCGCCCGCAAGCTTTGCCGCTCGCACGACCTCCTCGTAGCTCGCGTCGGGTCTTGCGTATCTGATGTTATCAAGAATAGAGCCAATAAAGAAATAGGTCTCTTGCGATACGATCGCAATATTTTCGTAAAGCGTCTTGAAAGAAAGATCCTTTGCGTTTACTCCGTCTATCAGTATTTCGCCCTCGTCGGGATCATAAAGACGCATTATAAGATTTACAATAGTGCTTTTTCCCGCGCCCGTATGTCCGACTATACCGAGAGTTTTTCCTGCCGCCACGTCAAAACTAACGTTGTCAATGACCTTACGGTTTTTGGTATACGAGAAATCAACGCTCTTGAATTCCACTTTGCCCTCAACATTATCAAGGGTGACGGCATTTTCCTTTTCGGTTATATCAGGCTCGGTGTCATATATTTCAAAAAGTCTTTGAAGCGCGTTGGTGCTTGACGCTGACCAATCGATCATATCCGCAAAGAAATACATGGGACTGTAAATCATATTGACGTACGCCACAAATTTGATAAGCTTTCCGTAGGTGAAATCGTTATATCCCGTAATTACCATCCAGCCGCCAACACCAAGGGCTATGATATTACCAAGATACAGAATAAGGCCGAGAGAGGGATAAACGTAATTATTGAAAAGTGAGAGCTTTTTCTGATTTTTTGCCGCTCTTTTGCTTGTTTTATCAAATCTTCTAATCTCTGCCTGCTCCTGCGAAAAAGCCTTTACCACTCGCATTCCTCCAAGGACGTCGGAAAGCTGAGAATTGAGCGCGCGAGCGCCCGAATAATTCTTTGCGTGAAGCTTCATCTCCATACGGTAGCTTCTTAAAATGATCAAGAAGAATATCGGAACGGTCGCCAGAGACAGTGCCGCCAAAAGCGGATTTTCCACGAAAAGAAGCACGCAGACCACTACTACCTGTACCACGTTGATCAAAAAGTAGGGTACTCCGTCGCAGAAGAAATAGTAGATAGTATTGGAGTCGTTGTTGACCTGCGTCATAAGTCCGCCGGTCTGTCTGCCACCGAAAAACGCCATAGAAAGCTTTTCAATAGACGTAAAGACCGTCATTTTAAGGTCAAAAACTATTTTTGCGGCTATTCTTGCGGAAAGTACTCCGTTTGCGGTGGAAAACAGATGTGAAAGCAATCTTGTCGCTATCACAAGTCCTACCGCTAACAATATTTCCTTATAGAACGCTCCGTCCTCTGAAAGCACCTGATCGTAAAAGAATTCGTTTGAAAGATACGGAACGAGAATGCTTGTCGCGGTCAAAAGTATAAGCGACAAAAGCATTAAAAATATGTATTTTTTATATTTTACAAGAAACATTCCAAAGCGACGGTAAAGCTTTCCCTTTTCCATGCACCTGGGACATACTTTTCTGTTTTTGTCGGGATAGCGCATACCGCATTTTGGGCAGCAGCATTCTTTGGGATCATCTTCCTTGTCGATCTCAAAATCAACCGACGTGATCTCGCCCTTTTTCATTCTTTCAAAATACTTAACGAAAAGAAGAACCGAGCTTCGGCAGGTATTGGTCAGGGCGGTAATAAAGATATATTCGCCATCAGAGGTCTTTGCGGTAAGTCTTGCGCTGGAAAGCATCTCCTCACATTTGAGCTTGTCTATTTTGGAGATGTCGTATTCACGGAAGGATGTTTCCCGCCAGATCTTCTCGGCTCTCTTTTTTCTTTCGGGGGAATCAAGCGAAACGGTTCCGCTTATAACGTACAGCTTCTCTATGGTAGCTAATATATAGGTATCACAAAAGACGTGATCGGAGTTCATGTCGCAATAAGCCGCAAGCATGATCTTTTCGCAATCAACACCCTCCTCACTCAAGGAGCTATATATATATTTAGGTATCCTATCGATCGCAAGCACAGAAACACCCCCATTCTACTTTTACTTTATATTTCATTATATAATACATAATTGAACATTTTGTAAATACAGATAAAAAAAACGCCAAATCACGAACTAATTATAATCTTTTTTGTCCTTCGTGTCAATAAACCATTCGTTGAAGAATTGTAAACACATCAAAAATTCTGTTATTTTTGAACAATTTACATTTTTGTGTTGAAATCCGTGTATTAATATGCTAACATTAATGTAGAAACTATGCAAAGGATACGTACATAAATGAAAGGCTTAAAAACCATATTTATTTGCTCGAATTGCAGCTATCATTCTCCAAAATGGATGGGCAAATGCCCTTCCTGCTCAAAATGGAATACCTTCGTCGAGGACGTAATAAGCACCGCTCCCGAGGAGACGTCGGTTCCTAAGAGAAAAAGTATGCTTGCAAGCAATACGGAAAACCATGCTCTCTCATATAGCGAGCTTGAAATTCCGGAATACATAAGATCGGGAACGGGACTTTCCGAGCTTGACAGAGTGCTTGGCGGCGGTCTTGTTCACGGTTCGGTAGTGCTTATCTCCGGAGAGCCCGGCATCGGTAAATCTACCCTTCTGATGCAGATATCCGAGTGCCTCGGTGAGAGCCGCAAGGTGCTTTATATCTCGGGTGAGGAATCGGGCGGTCAGCTTAAACTCCGAGCAAAAAGACTTGGTGTTTCGGGAAAAAATCTTTTCGTTCTGACCGAGACTAATCTCGACAGTATTTTGAAGGAAGCCGACAAAATCAAGCCTGACATCATGATAGTCGACTCTATCCAGACTATTTACGACGACGCGATAAAATCCGCTCCCGGAAGCGTAACCCAGGTGCGTGAATCGGCTCTGACCCTTATAAATCGCGCCAAAACCGAGGGTATATCGATACTTTTGGTTGGTCACGTCAATAAAGAGGGTGGCATCGCGGGTCCCAAGGTGCTTGAACACATGGTGGACGCGGTCCTCTGCTTTGAAGGAGAAAAGCTTCAATCATACAGAATAATACGCGCCAACAAGAACCGTTTTGGTTCTACCAACGAGATCGGCGTTTTCGAAATGAGTGACAAGGGACTCATCGAGATCCCCAATCCCTCGGAAATGCTGCTTTCGGGCAGACCGAAAAATACACCCGGCAACTGTGCGGTCTGCACTATTGAAGGCACAAGACCTATAATCGCCGAGATACAGGCTCTGGTTTCTCCCACGGTATTCCCCGCTCCAAGACGAACCGCCAACGGTATCGACTATAACCGTCTCTGCCTTATCATAGCCGTCCTCGAAAAGCGTCTCGGTTTGAAGTTTTATCAAAACGACGTTTATATGAACGTCATTGGCGGTCTCTATCTCAGCGAGCCTGCCAGCGATGCGGCAATAGCTCTCGCGCTTATTTCGTCTCTGACCGATAAATCAGTTCCCGACGATCTTATCGCCATTGGCGAGCTCGGACTTTCGGGAGAGTGCCGTGCAGTGTCCAATCTTGAACAAAGAGTCAAGGAAGCGGCAAGGCTTGGATTTACCAAAGCCGTAATTCCCGCAAAGAACGTTGAAAAGCGAAATTTAGACACAAATATCGAGCTTATACCAATTAACAGCATATATGAGGCAATAAAGGTATTGGTGAAGCAGACCGATCTTTGATCCTATGGAAACAGTATAAATATACACAGTAAACAGGAAGTGGCTGGCTCAATTTTTGAATTTGAGGCAGCCGCTTCTTATTTCTTACGACATGACATTTATAATACTAATTTTGCATTAATACAGCAAAATTGCCACAAATTTGTTCTTTCACCTATTTACAAGCAATATTTTTTGTGGTATAATAATATATTACAGAAAACTATGAAAAGGAGAGAAAAAATGGCTGAAAACGATAAAAATGAACGCCAAGACCTTGATTTTTGGAATTTGGATCAATATATCAAAAAACGTCCCTCTCCTGCTCATATAAAGCAGTTTTCAAAGAGTGCTACCGAGGCGGTAACCATCGAGACACAGGATGGCTCTCCCAACGTCTATGTTGGGACTGCTAACAGCGGCTCTCATTTCTCCGACAGCAGGCTTTCCGTCAAGCGAGAGTCTGACACCGATAGCACGATAACACGCTTCATCCCCCCTCATAAAGACCCCGCATTTGCAAAGAAGTACGTAATAGTTGAATATTTTCCAGAAAATCCATTGATAAAAAGCGTCAAGGTATGCTCTGAAAAGCCGGACGAACGGGTTTTTGTTGACACCAATCTTTTTATCAGAGAAAGACGCGCCCTTTTGAACAGAAAGGCAACGGAGTCTCCCTACGTCTCATATTATTCATACTCTCCGCGTTACTCCCAGATGAACCGCGCTCAGTTAAGTTACTATCTTTGGTGGCGAGAGAACACGAGAAACGGAATTTTTCTTAAAGCCGACGAGTCTTATATAATTCTCTACGCATACGAGCTTGCGGCGACAGGAGAGGGTAAGGATAAAGAAGCGGCGCTTGATATGCTCTGCGCTCTTTTGCAAAATTACACCGACCGAGACGTCAATGCCGTATACCGCCTGATGATACGAGACCTTATCTGCGACTTCTGTCTCGTTCACGGACTTTCCTCGCCAACTCATAAGCTTGGTGACTTGGGAAGCAGACTTTTGTCGGGCGCGTTTCTTCCCGAATTTTTCATCGATCTGTCCGAGCGTAACCGTTCAAGCGCTCTTGAAATGGGGCTTGCTTCGATATCAATGTACGATTACAGAAGAAGCAAGTTTTATTCCGACGAAACAAGCGAGCTTTTTAAAAAGGCAATGAACGGCGCTATTGCTGCGATATTTTCTGATGACGCGGCATTTAAATCAATAACGTCCTTTACCGACGGAGTTTACGGTTGCGTCACCGCAGAGCGACGTCCCTTCGCGAGAATGATAAATATTGTCAACAGAAGCATAAAGCTTGAGATCACCTATTACCAGCTTTCGAATATTCAGTCGGCAGTGACCGACGCTATGCGCTACTCCGAGAACAAGCTCCGAGAGTATATGGGGATCAAGAATAAGCTTCATATTATGTCGATAAATCCCTATGTCAAAGCTACTCTTGACGCTTATTTTGCGAAAAACTATCCCGCTATGCCCACAGTGGACAGACGGCGCAAGGCTAACGTCAACTCTGAACCCGTAGTTAATGAATACGACAAATTTTACGACGTACCCAAGACCGAAATATCTCCCGAGCGCGCTTTGGAGATAGAACGTGACTCCTGGAGTACCACAAAAATACTGACCGAGGCATTTTCCGATGACACCGATATTAAGACTGAGGAAAATGAGCCTTTGAACGCTCCTCAGCTTATAATAGAACCGATCGGAGAGCCTGTGCCTCAAAAAGCGGAAACAACCGTATTCTCCCTACCTACGACACCGCAATCGCAAATCAGTGGCGGTCTCTTGGCGCAGATAATGGGAGAGATCGGAGAAGTTGCCGAATTTATTGAGCTTTGTAAGTCGCCTACGCCCATGGAGCAACGCAGATTTGCTTCGTCACACGGCTTGTCGGTTGACGAGATAGCCGATAGCATAAACGAATGCGCCGCTAACGTTTTCGGAGATATTATCCTTGAAGACGTAGGCGGAGCGTACCGAATTATTGAAGATTATATTGACCAATTCTAAATTTGGAGATTATTATGAACGAAAATATGCAGAATAATATGCCCCAAGTACCTCGTCGCATCCTTTCTTCCCTGCTTTCAAGTATTTCCGCAGGTGTAGTGCCGAGGGCAGGTGCGCCTTATATCGCCATCGGACGAAAGGACGAGATACAGGCGTTTCTGTCCGACCTTGAAGAGATCAACGAGGGCGGCGGCGCTATGCGTTTCCTCATCGGTCGTTACGGTAGCGGAAAGAGCTTTCTTATCCAGCTTATCAGAGGCTACGCTCTTGAACGCGATTTTCTGACCGCAGACTGTGATCTCTCCCCCGAGAGAAAACTGAGCGGCAGTGGAAATAGCGCGATCGCAACCTACCGCGAGCTTATGAAAAATCTCGCATCAAAATCCTCACCCGATGGCGGCGCTCTGCCTAAGATCATCTCGCGTTGGATCGGAAAAATACGAGGAGACCTGATTTCCGAGGATATTTCTCCCGACGATGAAAAATTTGAACGCGAGCTTGGCAAGAGAATATACGCCGAGCTTTCCGAGCTTGAATTTTTGGTAGGCGGCTTTGATTTTTCTCGCGTAATTCTTGAATATTATAAGGCAAGCGTATCCGAAGGCGAGGAATCGACCGCTAAAATGAGCGCGTGTCTGCGTTGGCTACGCGGCGAATATTCTACCAAGACCGAGGCAAAGAACGGACTTGGATTTTCGGTATCGGTCATTATAAATGACGACAACTGGTACGATTTTCTCAAACTTTGGGCGGTTCTCTCCAAAAAAATGGGGTATCGCGGTCTGGTTGTCTTTATCGACGAGTGCGTCAACCTTTACAAGATTCCCCACCGTGTCAGCCGCGAGAACAACTACGAAAAGATACTTTCAATGTTCAATGACACTCTGCAAGGTCGCGCTCCCGGACTTGACATAGTATTTGGCGGCACTCCGCAGTTTTTAGAGGATACGAGACGCGGACTTTTCAGCTACGAGGCTCTTCGTTCCCGTCTCTGCGACAGCAAATTCGCCCTTGACGGCTTCAAGAACCTTATAGGGCCCGTCATTCGTCTGCGTCGACTTACCGACGACGAGCTTTTCGCTCTCATTCAGCGCGTGACGGTGCTTTATTCACAGTTCTATCAGTGGGATTGCCGCGTCACAAACGAGGACAGGCTTAAATTTCTCAATATCTGTCTCTCCCGCGCAGGCGCTGACAGTATGATAACCCCCCGTGAGATGCTCCGTGACTATATGACAGTCCTCAACATACTGATGCAAAACCCCGAGGCAAGCTTCGATGACGTTGTGGGCAGTCACGTAACGCTGAAAACCGCCAACGCCGATGCTGACGTTGACCCCGAAATCGTTCCAACTCAAAAAAGTGAGCAAAGCGGCGGACCTGCCCCTAAAAAATTTATGGCTAACGATATTGAATTTTAGAAAATACACAAGGAGGACTTATGACAGACGCAGATCTTATCTTTGAACGTTTTCCCGATTTTATAAGGGAGTATATATACTCCCATTCATGGGAGTCACTGCGCGCCGTTCAGGTGGCGGCGGCAAAGACGATTTTTGACACCGATAACAATCTGCTCCTGACCTCCTCAACCGCAAGCGGAAAGACCGAGGCGGCATTCTTCCCCATCCTCTCGCTTCTCCACGAGGACAAGCCTTCGAGCGTAGGAGTCCTTTATATCGCGCCCTTAAAGAGCCTTATCAACGATCAATTTGAGCGACTTGAAGAGGTTCTTGATATGACGGGTGTGAGGGTCACTCATTGGCACGGCGACGTAGCGGCATCTCACAAGCGAAAGCTGCTTGAAAAGCCCGAGGGAATCTTGCAGATAACTCCCGAGTCCCTTGAAGCGATGCTTATCAACCGTTCAAACGATATTCCAAGGCTTTTCGGAGATCTCCGCTTTATCGTCATCGACGAGATACACACCTTGACGGGTACCGACAGAGGCAATCAGATAATCTGTCAGCTCTCGCGAATTGCTCACCTTATAGGCTATCATCCGCGCCGTATTGCTCTGTCTGCTACTATCGGTGACCCTACACTCGCCGCCGAGTGGCTGAACGCTGACACGGGCAGAGATATTGACGTTCCCTCCTTTGCCGAGGAAAAGATAAAATGGAGACTTGGACTTGAACATTTCTATATTCAAAATCCCGAGCTTGAAAGGCAGAAAAAGGAGCAGGAAAAGTCGAAGATAGCCGACAAGCTGACGCAAAACGAAGTGGTATTTGTCGAAAAGATCGAGGACGCTCCAAAAGGCGAGGAATACGCGGAGGATAGTGACGCCTACGGCAAGGTAGGCGGCACAAAGCCCTATTACATCGACCCCGGTTACGAATACGCATACGATTGCGTTAAGGACAAAAAATCTCTCGTCTTTTCAAACTCCCGTGAGGAGACCGAGTACGTCTGCGCCACGCTCCGTCAGATCGCAAAGCTTCGCGGCGACGAGGACGGTCACATTCTCATTCACCACGGTAACCTTTCGGCATCTCTGCGCGAGGAGGCTGAAATGAAGATGCGCGACGACGAGGAGTTTGCCGTCACCTGCGCGACGGTCACAATGGAGCTTGGCATCGACATCGGTCAGCTTGAACGGGTCATGCAGGTAGAAGCACCCAACAGTGTTTCAAGCTTTTTGCAGCGTTTGGGAAGATCGGGCAGACGAAGCCAGACACCTGAGATGATGATGGTATTCCGCGAGGAGGAAGCGCTTCCCAACACTCCCCTCCCACAGCTCATACCGTGGGAATTACTTCGCGGTATCGCAATAATTCAGCTTTATATCGAGGAACGCTTTATCGAGCCGCCCTCACGCAAAAAAATGCCGTTCAGCCTGCTATTCCATCAAACCCTTTCGATGCTGGCCTCCTGCGGCGAATTGACCCCCGCAAGGCTTGCGCAAAGAGTTCTTTCTCTGCCGCCCTTTCAGTTTGTCAGCCGCGAAGATTACAAGGCTCTCATCGTTTCGATGCTCAATAACGAATTTATTGAGATGACCGAGGAAAAGGGTCTTATCGTGGGACTCGTGGGCGAAAGACTGCTAAAAAGCTTCAAGTTCTACGCAGTATTCAAGGACAGCGAGGATTTCACGGTTCGTTGCGGCTCGGACGAGATCGGCACTGTCACCACTCCTCCCCCCGTGGGCGACCGATTTGCTCTGGCGGGACGAGTTTGGGAGGTCGAGGAGCTTGACGTCACAAGAAAGCTTATTTACGTCAAGAAGGTGGACGGAAAAATGGAGGTTTCGTGGCCCGGTGACTTCGGCGAGATACACACCAAAATTTTGCGCCGTATGAGGCAGATACTCATCGAGGACACTGTTTATCCCTATCTCAAAGAAAACGCCGTAAAGCGCTTAAATCAAGCTCGTACGGTGGCGAGAAACACGGGAATGCTTGAACACTCTCTCGTGCATCTCGGCGGTTATTCTTGGTGTCTTTTCCCCTGGCTCGGCACACGCTCATTCCGTACTCTCCGCAAGTATATAAAGAAAAATGCCGCGGCAAACGGCATCAGCGGCATCGAGTTTGAGGGCTGCTATTACATCACATTTAAGATGGAAAAGGTGTCCGATATTCAGTTTGTTTCCCGTCTACTCGACGGTGTTGAGCGCGAGGGTATCGTCTGTGAGGCTCTCGTTGAAAACAGCGAAATACCCGTATTTGAAAAATACGACAACTATATTCCCCACGACCTGCTCCGCAAGGCTTACGCCGCGGATAAGCTCCGCGCAGATGAAGCCGAGGATCAGATAAGAGCGATATTTGAAGAATTTGAATAAATTAATCTACCCCCCGACAATACTGTCGGGGGGTAGACCTAAGTGCGTCTGCAAAAAATTTGATTATTGTTTGGGGATTTGTTAAGAAATGATATTGTTTTCTATTAGTGCATCACGAAAATTATCAGAAAGCTGATAGGCATAATTGAAATCCATATTGTGGATAAAGACATAGTAAATTTCGTCTTTTACCCAAATCTCCGCATCGATGTATAAAGAATTATGCTTTTGGGACCGCAAGCGCATTTTTTTATATTTACTATGTGATCCTCCAGCTTGTATAGTGTTTTGGGTGAAAATTTCAGAAAACTCAAATGCTATCGTTGTTCCCTCAACAATAAAAATCTCTTTTTTATAGTCAAAGGTTTCTTTGAAAAAAAACACTTCTTCTTGGGGAGGAAAGATATAATCGGGAGACTCGGTTGTGTAAGAATAATAATACTGAGCGATATTAAAAGGAAAACAATAATACCATCCCAGATCATGCCAATCTTCTTTATCGATATCTATGTGAAACATACCGTATTTTTCACAAGAATAATATTTTTCATTTTGGTATTCCAAATAGTATACTTCCTGTTCCTCATCATAGCGGTAGTCTACATTTCGATATATATCAGTATCAAGATCGAACATTCCGGCAACCATATAATGAACATAATTGCAAGATGAAAATGACATTATAACAATTATAAGTAATGATATCGCAATAATTCGTTTACACATAATTGCTCCAAAACATTAATAAATATTTTTTAATCGGTATATAGCCATCTCACATATTGATAAGTCAACACTTCACCGGTTGCTTCATCCACTACAGTATATTCCATACCAACATATTCGTCTGGAACGCCGTCTATCGATTGTAAAACAGCAATTTTTTGTAAAATTGTTTTAGCTTGTGTTCGAATTGATTGGTATTCTTCTCCATTGGGATCGGTGCCGTGTGGTATATATACTGTTAATTCTTTAAAATCAGATGAAATAGAGAAGGGCTCTTTGTCAGGATATTCCGAAAATCCTGATAACCATTCGGTTTTTTTCCATGCTTGAGCTTGATATCGTGTTAGTCTCAAAGTCAATACTCCACTTTCATCTATGTAAGCTCTTTTTCTTAAATCGCCCGTTTCATCGTAAAATTCAAAATATGTATCCATAAATTCCTCGGGAGAAACTCCAAATAAGTACATACAGTGTTTAGGGGGCAAGTACAACTCTAAGTAAGTATCAATAAATATATAACATATATTAGCTACCAAGATACCGACCACCAATATGATAATCACTGCAATAATTTTTTTCTTATTCATAGCAAACCCCTTTCTATAGATGAAGTTGAATTACAGATAATATGATACCCCGTATAAATTTTTGAAGAACTATTCCCATATGTTGGCTTGTATATTATATCATACATTACATTGAATGTCAATACAGCTCCCGTTAATGACTATTTATCCAAACAAAAAATTAGCCCGCCGAGAAAATTTGAAGACAAGGCGCACCGGAGAAAGCAGGGTGCAGACGAGGCCGAGGATCAGATCAGACGAATTTTTGAAGAATTTGAATAAATTAATCTACCCCCCGACAGTATTGTCGGGGGGTAGGAGTAAGTTCGGCTGGAAAAATAACAATTAATAGGTCGAGATATACAGTTTATAACTCGCCGATGTCAAGTACAAACATTTTGCAGCGAGCATAACCTCTATACAATTTTATCCGTGCTGTGCGTATTGTGAAAACATGTTGTCTGCAACTGCCTTTGCAAATGGAACATTCAATTTAGGATATACTTCATTCATTATTTTTCTTGCTTCTTCAATTTTTTTCTGCTTGAATAAAAATATGGCGTTTAGATATTTCACCATATTTTCCGTTTCGTTAGTTCCCTTTAAAGATTCATAGTAACCTTCTGCAGTTTTCAAGTCATTCTGAAGCAGATAATACATACACAACCAACTGCTTTTAAATGCTTTTCTGTGCTTTATAGCATTAATATGCTTTAAAAATTTTTCGCTGTCTTCTTTTGCTAAAAAGGAAACTGCGAGCATTCCGTTAAGGTCATCAATTATGCGTCTTACGTTTGGAAAAGGCGATGTTTTTGATATGATATAATACCATTTAGTTATTTTTTTGCCTTTTGAAATAACAACATCATAGTTTCCTGACAAATAAGCATTGTATGCTTTCATATAAAGTCCTCTTGCAACAAGACTGACTATAAAAAATATAAAGATCAGAATTAGCAAAACAAAGGGCAGTGCTATTATGGCAAGAGATCCAAAAATCGTGATGAAGGCACGAAGCAAATCTCTTATACTAATAAACAAACAGACAATAAAAACATAAATAACGTATAATATCTGATTTAACGTTTCCATACACACCTCAAAAAATAAAAATTGTATTAAATTATCGGGATAACAGTGGTGTTTTTGTCCAGTAGTCAAAAACTCACCTTCGAAGAAGAGGGGAAAATGTCTATTATGCATTTTAAATTTCAGTGATAACAAATTCGCATCAATCAGAAAAGTACATATTTTTCAAGATCCCATCTCCAAAAGAAATGATTTTGTACTCCTTGTTCTCAAACTTTTTCATATACTTTTCGTATTCAGAAGAAAACCAATCGTCAACTGAATCCCACGATTCAAGTACTTCTTCGCTCCCCTCAAAGCAAGTATATACCCGTTTGACAGGGGACGGGTCGTCAGCATCCACATAGGCATATTTATGAGTCTCCTGTCCGATGTATGTCGCAAAAAATAGCCGTCCGTCGCCCCAATATTTCCTCTCGCGCGGAGAATTACCCCACGTATCAATCCAATGTATTGGAGTATACTCTCTTCCGCCATGGGTTGGTCTGAGTCTTTGCTGAGGCTCAAGTCCGCCGATTCTGATTTGTTTGTCAAAGAGACTCATGCCGTTCGTATATTTGTAAAGTTGCTTCAATTCTTCGGGGAAATGACGCATATAACAACTTGCATATTCATCTATTTGCGCGTCTATTAACGGCGGATACATCTCGACGAGATAGTTTTTGTCAACATCACTTTTTTCCGCTCTCAACTCTTTAATTGGGAAAAAAAATTTCGCGTTTGCCACATCCGTGGTATATTCGTTTTTCTCCAGTTCCTGAAGAATCTTTATGGTTTTTTCTAACATTTGTTTTCTCCTTACTTGCATTTAAATTAGTTGTACGGTATTGGTCTAATGCTGTTTGTTGGTGTGCGCCAATTGTTATAATGCTGATAAAAATGATCTGCTCTTGTTAAAAAAATAATATTGCTTGGATCTCCCGCCATTGAAGGGTCGTAACTTACGCTAACAACATGGTGTCCTTCATATCCTTTAACCTTTCCAGTTGTAAGGATTTCATCTCTTTGTGAGGGAGTCCATTTATAAGTAGAAGTACAATTTTAGATTATTGGTTTCTATTTGCCATGCATATATTGGCAGAGTTTACAAGTGGTTTTAAAAAAAACTACCCAACTTCTTTATAGAAAGCTGGGTAGTGGGTTATCAAATATATTATCTATCCGGCTGTGCCGTGGTAATATGCCTCTGTGTTCTATGTTAAATATATGTGAATCCTTAACTGTAACTAAGGAACAAAGATTACAGAATTTTCTGTATATTTGATTATTACTTCGCGTAGTCGACTGCGCGGCTCTCGCGAATGAGATTGATCTTGATCTGTCCGGGATACTTGACTTCATTCTGGATCTTCGCTGCCATCTCGCGCGCGATGACCTTCATGCCTGCGTCGTTGACCTCCTCGGGCTTGACCATAACTCTGATCTCACGTCCTGCCTGGATAGCGAATGCCTTGTCGATTCCGTCAAAGCTCTTTGCGATCTCTTCAAGCTTTTCAAGACGCTTGATGTAATTTCCCATATCCTCGCGTCTCGCTCCGGGTCTTGCGGCACTGATAGCGTCGGCTGCCTGAACAAGCACTGCGATGATAGTCTTGGGTTCAACGTCGTTGTGGTGCGCTTCGATAGCGTGGACGACCTCGCGGCTTTCCTTATACTTCTTAACTGCGTTAACACCGATCTCAACGTGTGAGCCTTCAACGTCGTGGGGGAATGCTTTACCAATATCGTGGAGCAGACCTGCGCGCTTTGCAAGATTTGAGTCTACGCCAAGCTCGTCTGCCATGATACCTGCCAGGAACGCAACCTCGATAGAATGTTTGAGAACATTCTGACCGTAGCTGGTTCTGTATTTAAGTCTTCCGAGCAGTCTGACAAGCTCGGGATTGATTCCGTGGATTCCGACCTCAAAGGTAGCTCGCTCACCCGCCTGCTTGACGGATATGTCAACCTCTTTCTGTGCCTTCTCCACCATTTCCTCGATTCTTGCGGGATGGATTCGTCCGTCCGAGATAAGTCTTTCAAGAGCAATTCTCGCAACCTCACGTCTCACGGGGTCAAATCCCGACAAGGTTATCGTCTCAGGGGTATCGTCAATAATAAGTTCTACACCTGTGAGCGTTTCAATCTTCTGGATGTTACGACCCTCACGACCGATAATTCTACCCTTCATTTCCTCGCTGGGCAGTGCCACGCTGGAAACGGTAGCCTCGGATACGTGATCGGATGCGTATCTCTGAATTGCCAGAGACAGAATGTTTTTCGCCTTGTCGTCTGCTTCTTCCTTGAACTGAGTTTCAAGCTCGTCAAGTCTTTGAGCAAGCTCGTGCTTGACCTCGGACTCAACTCTTTCAATAAGCTCTTCCTTAGCTCGCTCGGATGAGTAACCCGAAATTTCTTCAAGCTTTTTGAGCTGCTCTTCGATGATCTCGTCCTCTTTTTCCTGAAGAATATCGTAATCCTTGATCTTTTTATCAAGAATCTCATTCTTCTTTTCAAGAGCTTCGGACTTTTTGTCAAGAGTTTCCTCTTTCTTGTTCAGACGGTTTTCGGTACGCGCGATCTCGTTTCTTCGTTCCTTGATCTCGCGGTCAAGTTCATTTCTCTGAGCCATGATCGTTTCCTTAGCCTCGATCAGGGACTCCTTTTTCGCCGACTCGGCATTTTTCTTCGCCTCACTGACTATCTTGGCAGCCTCTGCCTCCGCAGAGCCTATCTTTGCTTCACCGATCTTCTTTCTGACGACAAATCCGACAAGAAATCCAAGAGCAATACCGACAATAGCGCATACAACGATTGTAGGTATAGCAATTTCAATTGGCATTTTCCCTTTACACCTCCTTTTTCTTTCGTTTCGTTTTTCTTTTTCAAAGCAAATAGGTATATTGCGCAAGCCTGTCGCTTTGAGGACGGTTACGCATTTATTGAAAACGGTTTTTGTCTTAAACAAAACAAATTTACCTACTCAATCAAATAATAATTATTAAAGCCGAAAAATTTGAAAATTTTACCGCATTTTAATAATTTATTATACACCTTGTTATATTATAAATAAAATAAGGCGTTTTGTCAATAGTTTTTTGCAACACCATTGACAAAACGCCAAAAAATTCAAAAAATATTCATATAATAGGCAAATATATCGCGTGGAATTATTTACCTGCTACGCTCATTCCCTTTACAAGCACGTCGGGAGAGCCGAATACCACAAATCCCGTAGGAATTCCCCACTTGACCTCGTTGCCGAGAGAGTCGATGTCGTTAAGCAACGAGAAGAAGTTGCCTGCGATAGTGAAGGACTTGATAGGACCTGCCTTTTTGCCGTCCTTGATAAGGAAGCCTTCGCTCTCGACGGAAAAGTCACCCGTGATAGCGTTAGCGCCTGCGTGAAGTCCCTTAACACCCGTTACGTAGATACCGTCGCCGACCTTTGCGAAAAGCTCGTCCTGGCTTTCGTTACCTGCACAGATGCCGAAGTTATAGGGCGCGATGTTTCCTCCGCGACGACCGTTACCCGTGGTCTGCTTGCCTGTCTTGTGGGCAGTGGTCAGATCGTAAAGCATAGTTTTGAGAACGCCGTTCTCAACTACGGTCTTTTTGTAGGTAGCAACACCCTCGTCGTCAAAGGGAGTCTGTACGGGGCATCCCTCTCTCATAGGATCGTCGGTAATAGTGACGATATCCGAGGCGATCTTCTCGCCCTCCTTACCAGCGAGACGGGACATACCGAGAAGCGCGTTCTTTGCGGAGAATGCAGACGAGAAAGCAGACAGAAGCGAACGCATCTGTGTTCCGTCGATAACCACGTCGTATTTGCCCGTGGGGATTTCCGATGCGCCTATTTTGTCAAGAGCGCCCTGAACCGCCTTTGCGGGAAGGTTCTTTGCGTCCTCGCTGTTAATGTTCTCGGCAAACTCAAAATTGTCTCTTGCCTCTCCGTCTTTATTTACGACAGCGGCAACGTAGCATCCCGACATACCAACGCGGTTTGAAAGTTCAAGACCGTGGGAGTTGTAGAGATATATTTCGTTTCTGAATGAGATAGCCACAGACTGTGTACCGTCAACGACAGAGCTGTCGGTCGCATAGGTAGCCTTCTGAAGCTCAAGCGCCTTGTTTTTAAGCTCGCCCGCATCAACGACAACAGGATCGGGAGCGGTGGTCTTTGCGTAGGACTCCGAACCCTTGAAGATAAACACAACATCATCGTTTTCGATAGCGCCTGCGTTCTCCTTTGCGCGAACTACAAGGTCTTCAAGCTCGTCAGCGGCAAAATAGCTGCTGGAGGCGTAGCCCATGTGACCGTCAACGAGGCAACGGAAGTATACCTTTGCGCTCTCGCCGGAGCTGAACGCGCTGACCTCGTCTTTGAGGGTCTCAGCACTGATGTCCTCGCCTACTGTATAGTAGATTTCATATTCCTCAACACCGAACTTTGCACAAGCGGCGGAGATTATATCTTTAATTTCGGTAAAATTCATATCAGCGACCTCCTACTGTGATCTTGGATACGCGGATAAGGGGCTGACCTACGTCGGTAGGAACGCTACCGCTGGACGAACCGCACATACCCTGCGCTGTGTCAAGGTTCTGACCTACCATATCAATGTCCATAAGGATCTGAGATCCCGTTCCTACGAGAGACGCGCCTCTGACAGGCTCGCAGATCTCGCCGTTACGAACGATATATCCCTCACTGACACCGAAGTTAAATTCGCCTGTCAAGGGATTTACCGAGCCGCCGCCCATGCTCTTGGCATAGAGGCCGTACTCGATGGACTTGATGATGTCCTCGTTCTTATCGGGACCGTTTGCGATAAAGGTATTGGTCATACGGGAGGTAGGCTCGTACATAAAGCTCTCACGGCGACCGTTACCCGTCATAGCCATACCCATTCTGCGAGAGCCGAGACGGTCGATCATATAGCTTTTGAGAATACCGTTTTCGATAAGAACGTTTCTCTGTGTGGGAGTTCCCTCGTCGTCGATATTGACCGAACCCCACGCGCCCGCAATAGTTCCGTCGTCGATAGCGGTAACCTTTACGTTAGCTATCTGCTGACCCATTTTGCCGCACATCTGGCTCGTTCCCGTGCCTACGCTGGTAGCTTCAAGGGAGTGACCGCAAGCCTCGTGGAATATAACGCCGCCAAAGCCGTTCTCAATAGCAACGGTCATCTGTCCTGCGGGACAGTAGTCGGCGCTGAGGTTGACCAGAGCCTGATCGGCTGCCTGAATACCTACGCTCTTGGGATCGATAAAATCGAACATTTCAAGACCCATTCCGCGTCCGGGAGATGCACTTCCCGACTGGTTATCAGAGCCGTCGGCAGATACTGCGACCGCGCTGACCGCAATTCTCGTTCTTACGTGTCTGTCGCCTGTGTAAAGTCCCTCGCTGTTGGCAACGAGAATGGTGTGGTCTACCGATGCGAGACTTCCCATTACCTGCTTGATCTTCTCGTCTCTCTCACGAGCGGCAAAGCAAGCAGATTTGAGAATGTCGGTTCTTGTGGAAAGAGCCGTGCTTCCGGGAAGTATCTTTACAGGGTGGATATTGGGGAAAATACGCTCTGTCAGGTTGATGCTGACCTGAGCCTTGCTCTCTCCAAGTGCATCGGCAACAGCCTTTGCACAACGAAGCAGACCGCTTCTTGAAAAGTCGGTGGTGGTAGCGTATACCGTTCTTGTTCCGATAAACGCGCGAATACCTACGCCCGACACCATATCGTCATTTACGGTGTCGATCTTACCGTCAAGAAAACGTATGCCGTTGTTTCTCGTCTTTTCCGCGTAGACCTCTGCAAAGTCCGCGCCGGTTGACATAGCCGCGGCAAGAACGTCTTCAAGCAAAATTCTTGAAATCATTTTTTCTCTCCTTCACTTATTTTCAATTAATTATTTTCAATAGATACGTCAATTAAATCTATCTTGTCATCAGCCTTACGCAAATAGTATTTTGCGGCGATCTTTTCGTCCTCGAAATTAAAGTCACAGCACTGCTTAAGCTTTCCGTTTCCAACCAAAAGTCTGAAATGCTCGTTGTCGCTCCACTCACCGCAGAAGAGCTGGGAACTATCCTTCGCAAAGAGGACAAGCTTGCAATCGTCATTTCCCGATTCTACGCTTCCCTGCACTTTAATAAAGGTAAGTCCTTTTGCGAATTTTGAAGAGCCGTATGTAAGAGTAACTATGTTGTCGCCTTGGGGAGAAGTAAAGCTACACTCGTTAAGATCCGCCTTGATCTCCTTTACGATCTTGCGAACGGCAAGCACTCCCGCAACCGTAGCAGCAGTTCCGAGGGCTACGCCCACGCAAATTCCGATCACCGTTTGTTTTTTCATAATTTTCCTCCAAAATCATCTATTATTCTCTTTTTTTATAAGATCAATAACCTCTAAAAGATCGTCGCAGGTCTTGTATACCAACGCTTCCGTTTCCGATGTAGGTGGAAGCAAATCGGGAACCATTATCGGTTTCATTCCAGCCGCGTGTGCGGCAAAGATGCCATTGTACGAATCCTCGCAAACTATGCACTCATCTTTTTCGGCACCGATACGGCGTGCTGCCTCAAGGAAAATATCAGGAGCGGGTTTACCGTCCACCACCATTTCACTGGTAACAACGGCATCTATATATTCCCACAAGCCGGTTTTTTTGAGATTTTTCTCAGCTATCTGCAAAACGGTCGACGTGGCAACGGCAACGGGAATACTATTATCGCGTAAAAATTGCAATATTTCAAGCGCACCCTTTTTGAGTGGTATTTCTCCCTCAAAAAGCTCTCTCGCACGCGCCATTCTGTCGGCATAAAAGCCTTCACAGTCAACTTCCTTGCCGTACGTATCCTCAAGCAATCTGATTATAGTATCTCTGCTTCTGCCTATGATCTTGCAATAGAGCTTGTCAATGTCCTTAAGCCCCCACTTCTCGCCTACCTCGTTCCAGCTTCTTTGAAACAAGGGCTCGGTATCTATAAGTGTTCCGTCTTTATCAAAAATAACGTACTTTATCATAGCTTAATCAGGGTTTCTTTCACCGAGAGCGACGTGATATTTCTGATAGAAGCTTTCAAAATAGCCGCCGTCCAGCGCTTCTCTTATCTTCTTGGTAAGATTATTATAAAAATAGAGATTATGTGCTACCGCAAGTCTCATTCCGAGAGATTCCTTTGCCTTAATAAGGTGTCTTATATAAGAACGGCTGTAATTACGGCAGGCGGGACAGTTACAGGACTCGGAAATGGGTCTGGGGTCCTTGGCATATTTCTCATTGAGAAGGTTCATTTTTCCTTCCCAAGTGAAAAGGTTGCCGTGACGCGCATTTCTCGAGGGCATTACGCAATCGAAGAAATCAACGCCCATGTGTACCGCTTCAAGGATATTGCAAGGAGTTCCGACACCCATAAGGTATCGGGGCTTATCCTTGGGCATATAGGGTTCTACCGCATCGATAATACGGTACATATCGTCAGTAGCCTCACCCACCGCAAGACCGCCGATAGCATATCCCTCGCAGTTTATCTCGGCAATCCTCTGCATGTGTTCAATTCGAAGATCCTCGTAGGTGCTTCCCTGATTGATACCAAAAAGCATCTGATTGCGATTTATGGTGTCGGGCAACGAATTGAGTCTGTCCATCTCGGTACGGCAACGCTCCAACCAACGGGTGGTTCTGTCGATAGACGCGCGGACATACTTGTAGGGGGCGGGGTTCTCGATGCACTCGTCAAACGCCATAGCGATAGTCGACGCAAGATTTGACTGTATCTGCATACTCTCCTCGGGACCCATAAAGATCTTCTTGCCGTCGATGTGGGACTGAAATCTTACGCCCTCCTCGGTAATTTTACGAAGCTGAGCCAGAGAAAAGACCTGAAATCCGCCCGAGTCGGTAAGGATAGGCTTATTCCAGTTCATAAACTTGTGCAGCCCCCCCATATCACGGATAAGCCCGTCACCGGGACGGATGTGAAGATGGTAGGTGTTGGAAAGCTCGACCTGACAGTCAAGCTCGTCGTTAAGCTCGACGGTAGATACACCGCCCTTGATCGCGGCGCAAGTGCCGACGTTCATAAATACAGGGGTCTGAATATCCCCGTGAACGGTATGCAGCACGCCTCTGCGCGCTCTTCCGTCCTGTGCTAAAAGTTCAAACATAACTTTGCTCCTTTTTCCGCAGACACAAACCAAAGTGACGCGGAATTAATTATATTTTTTTAGTTTCAAGCTCGCTTAAATTTGTTCAAGACAAGGCGCACCGGAGCAAGCGAAGCGCTGACGTAGTTTTTCCTACGTCAAGCTGCTTGTGAGGAGCAACGCCGTATTGGACAAATTTATAGAGCTTATGTTCTCTCGAACTGTCTGTCTATATTTTTCTTTGACAATTCCATAGCAACGGGTCTGCCGTGAGGACAGAAGGTAATATCGGGTATTTCCATCAATTTTTCAACTACCCATTCGCCGTGACCCTTGGCATATTCTCTGCCCGCCTTGATAGCCGCCTTGCAGGAAGCTTGATAGAGTGCCTTTTCGAAGATAATATTCCTCGTCAGATCCACCTTGCCTGTGCCGTTCTTAATTCTGTCGGCAACCACCGCGAACATATCGGCAATCGCATCCTGCTCAATGCCTGCGGGCAGAGCCGTGACAGAAACCGTGTTTCTTGAAGTCGAAAACTCAAATCCAACCGCTTCAAGCTCTTGTCTGTACTCCTCTATAGCCGCGACCTCGTCGGACATCAGCATAATATCCACAGGGAGCATCAGAAGCTGCGAGGAGACCTCATGAGAGTACATATTTTTCTTCAACTGCTCGAAAATTATTCTCTCGTGGGCGGCATGCTTGTCGATAATAAGCATTTTTTCCTCGACCTGCACGATTATGTAGGAATTAAAGACCTCTCCGACGATCTTATATTCTATATTCAGAGTTTTTTCATTCGCTTGGGGATTTTCAGGTGAATTTTCTGACGAAACGGCACTCTGGGTCGATTTTATATCCGGAACGGGAATATTTTCGCTATTTTTATTGATCTCCGCAACGATCTGATCCTTCTCGGTCTCTATACGCAAGTTTTCGTCGGATTTCCGCGCGTTCTCTGTCTGTGGGACGTTAAGGCACTCATCGTCATCATCTTTGGGAATCGCCTCCGGATTATAATAATACTTTACGTAATCCTCGGCAGTAAGTCTAGTTATTTGGCCCTGCTCGTTAACCACGGGACCCGACTTGATTGCTCCGCTTTCGTCGACCTTAGTAGCAGAAGCAGTCTTTGGTGTATCATTTACATTTTTAGGTGTAAACTTTGGTTGTGCCACCTCGGTAATGAAGGCAGGCACGCGTTCGCCCTCCGACTTTTTATTCTGAACGGGCTTATTCTGCGTAGAAGTGGGCATATCAATAGTGATCTGCCTTGCCCTCAGCGACTTTTCCCTTTCCACCGAAGTAAACGCGTCAGACATTCTTACACCTGCCGACGCTTTCGGCATTTCCATCTCGGGACGCGTGACGTTATTTTCAAGCGCTTGTCTTACTGCGTAATATATCGCTTCAAATACAGGCTTTTCGTTGGAGAATTTGACCTCAAGCTTTGCGGGGTGGACGTTTACGTCGACACGCCCGGGATTAAGGGAAATAAACAGTACGCAAACGGGAAATTTCTCCGACGGCATATAGGAAACGAATGCCTGTTCTATCGCCGCGCCCGCAGTTCTGCTCTTTACAAAACGCTTGTTTATGTAGAAGTTTTCGTAGTTTCTGTTACTCTTGACGTTATCCGAGCGACCAACGTACCCCTTGACCGATATACCGTCAAACTCGCCGTCAACCGCGATAAGTCTGTTGGCAAAGTCCCGTCCGAACACCGCGTAGATCGCACTCAACAGCTTTCCATCGCCTGCGGTCTCAAGCTTTATCTGTCCGTCGGTGATAAGTCTGAACGCTATCTCGGGGTGTGAGAGCGCGATCTTCTCAACGTTGGCGCAGACCGCCGTAGTCTCGGTCACGTCTCGCTTCAAGAATTTTCTTCTTGCGGGGACGTTTGCGAAAAGATCCTCGACGATAATGGTCGTTCCGTTTGAACAACCTCTTTCCTGGAGCGCGATCTCCTCGCCGCAATCGACGATAAGCTCTGCTCCCAAGGGAGCGTCGTGCGTCTTTGAGATTATGCGGAGCTTTGAAACTGCAGATATTGCCGCAAGTGCCTCGCCGCGAAATCCGAGAGTGCAGATGCCGTCAAGGTCCTCAGCAGTCTTTATCTTACTCGTTGCGTGTCTTTTTATACACAGAGGCAGATCCTCGGGTTCCATACCGCATCCGTCGTCGGATATTCGCATAAAGGTAATGCCACCGTTCTGTATCTCGACGGTGATATGCTTCGCGCCTGCGTCGATGGAATTCTCTATCATTTCTTTGATCGCCGATGCGGGTCTGTCCACGACCTCGCCTGCCGCGATAAGGTTAGCTACCTCAAAAGATAAAACGTTAATATTTCCCATAAATCCTGCCTCCTTTCTTTTGTTCTTTAAAGTTTTTATTAATTCAAACGCTTTTTGAGGTCAAAAAGGAAGGTCATGCACTCGTAGGGCGAGAGCGTGTTGATATCAACCTTTTTAAGATCCTCTATGATCTGATCGTTGATGCAATCCTCAAATGTTATAAGAGTATCGTCCTTTACTACGACCTTCTCCTCGCGGTCGGTGAGCTTAATATTCTTTGCACTCTCCTCGACCGTTGCAAGTACCTCCTTGGCGCGCTTGATGACCTCGTTTGGAAGTCCCGCGAGCTTTGCGACCTCGATTCCGTAGCTGTCGTCGGTAGAACCGCGGACGATTTTACGCAGAAAAGTAATACTGTCGCCGCGCTTCTTGGCGGCGATATTGTAGTTGACGATACCGTCAAACTCATTTTCCATACTGGTCAGCTCGTGATAGTGTGTGGCAAACAGTGTTTTTGCGCCGATGCGTCTGCCTGCGGTGTACTCAACGATAGCACGGGCGATACTCATGCCGTCAAAGGTTGACGTACCGCGTCCTACCTCATCGTAGATTATAAGGCTCTTTCTCGTGGCGTTTTTCAATATGTAAGCCACCTCATTCATTTCAAGCATAAAGGTGGACTGACCCGAAGCCAGATCGTCGGACGCGCCAACACGGGTGAATATTTTGTCGGTAATTCCGACAGTTGCCTCTGCCGCAGGGACAAATGATCCCATCTGCGCCATAAGTACGATAAGCGCCACCTGACGCATATAGGTAGATTTACCCGCCATATTGGGACCTGTGATAAGCAGGAGGCGGTCGGTAGTCATATTAAGCTTTGTGTCGTTGGGAACAAAATAGGAGTCCTTAACGAACTGCTCGACCACGGGGTGTCTGCCGTCCTTGATCTCGATCTCCTCGGATGAGGTTATTTCGGGACGGACGTATCTGTTTTTCGCCGCAACGGTAGCGAGACTGTAATAAACGTCGGTCTCGGCAAGAAGCGCGGCGGTCTTTTGTATTCTTACGCTATTATCCGCAACGATAGCGCGGACATCGCAGAAAAGCTCGTATTCAAGTGAGCAGAGCTTGTCGGAAGCGCCAAGCACCTTGGCCTCCATTTCTTTCAGCTCCTCGGTGATGTAACGCTCGCAATTTGCAAGTGTCTGCTTTCTGATGTATCTGTCGGGAACGAGATCGTACTGCGACCTTGTGACCTCAATATAGAAGCCAAAAACCTTGTTGTATCCGACTTTGAGATTCTTGATCCCCGTTTCTTCTCTTTCCCGCTCTGCTATCTGCTCGCGCCACTCGTCGCCATGCTCCACGATTGCGCGGAACTCGTCAACGCGGTCATCGTAGCCGTCCTTTATCATTCCGCCCTCGCGTACCGAGAACGGAGGATCTTCCTTTATGGAACGGCAAATAAGATCACATATATCTTCAAGAGTGTCAAGCTCGGAATATATTCTCCGCATCTCGTCGCTCGTGCATCCCGAGAGCAGATTTTTAAGCTCGGGAAGGATCGCCACCGTGCTTGCCACCGCACGAAGATCCTTTGCGTTTGCCGAGCCGTAAACTATCTTTGTAATAAGCCTTTCAAGGTCAAGAACGTTGTCAAGCAGCTCGCTGACCTGCTCACGGAGCATAAAGTTGTTGTAAAACTCCTCGACGGCATTTTGTCTTTTGACGATAGCCGATGCCGTGATCAGCGGATGCTCGACCCATTTGCGAAGAAGTCTCGCGCCGAGAGAGGAACGGGTCTTGTCAAGCACCCAAAGCAGAGTTCCCTTCTTTTCCTTGGATCTCATTGACTCCACAAGCTCGAGATTTCTTCTTGTGTTTACGTCCATTTCAAGATACTGACCGTCGGAATAAACGTTCAGCTTGTTGATATATCCGATGTCCTTTTTCTGGGTGTCGCGGACGTAATCAAGCATAGCACCGACCGCGCAGACAAGCGCCTTGTCGGCGGTGTCGTCCTCGCGCAGAGTAGATTCAAACTGATTTTTTACTCTTTCAAGGCAACTGTCAAGTTCAAAGCGTGAGGGCTGATTGTCGTTGAGCATCGATCCGAGACGGTCTTTTATAAAATCAGCTATTTCTTTGAATTTAGATGCACCAAGATTTGAAATGACCTCCGCGGGAGCGTAGGTGCCAAGCTCGTTGAGAAGTCTCGCGTCCATATTACAGCCCGAAAAGCTGGTCGCGTATATCTCGGCGGTTGAAACGTCGCAGAAGCAAACGCCATACTCAAATTCGCCCATATAAAGGGCGCAGAGATAGTTGTTTTTCTTATCGGATAAAAGGTTGGACTCAATTACCGTACCGGGGGTTATGACCCTTATAACGTCTCGCTTTACTATTCCCTTGGCGGTAGCGGGATCCTCCATCTGCTCGCAAATGGCGATCTTAAAGCCTTGCTCAATGAGCTTACCGATGTAGGTGTCCACCGAATGAAAAGGAACACCGCACATAGGCGCTCTTTCAGATTCTCCGCAATCTCTGCCCGTCAGCGTCAGATCAAGAGCGCGAGACGCTACGATAGCGTCGTCGAAAAACATCTCGTAAAAGTCGCCGAGACGGTAAAAAAGCAGATAGTCCTTGTATTTCTCTTTTATCTCAAAATATTGCTCCATCATTGGAGTCATAGCGGTTTCCTCGCTTTTTGTAAATTTAGCAAAAATATCAATTACTTCCCGTTGGCAGGAGCAGAACGATTAATGACAACCGGAACAGGAAGAACAGTCATGAGAACAGGGAGTCTTTCCCGTAGCGTTAAACATTATAGTGTTGTTTACGGTCTCCATAAGCTCGTTGACCGCCGCCTGCGCCTCGTCAAGCTCGATGAAAAGAGGATCCTGGGTGATCTCAGCGTAGATCTCGTCGATCCTGTCCTGAATTCTCGTCAGCGCGTCGGTGTCGATCTCATCGCCGTCGCCCATAGTTGTGAGAGCCTGCTGCTGAATACCGTATTCCATCATAAGGTTGGCGATCTTCTCGCTTCCCTCGTAGGCTTCCTTAGCCTTTTCCATACGGATCATTCTTTCGTCTTCCTTAATTGCTTTTCCAAGCTCTGCTGCAAGTGAATAAATGCTCATTTTTATTTCCTACTTTCGTAATATTTCGTTATTTTAGATCTTTTCGCCGTAGAGCGCAAAGGTCTCGGCGCGCGTGATCTTCATTTCTATGAATTTTCCGACGTCGCTTTCATTTCCGTCGAAAAGAACGATCTTGTTACCCTCGGTACGACCCGAATACACGTTCTCGTTGTTCTTGCTCTTTCCGTCGCAAAGCACCTTTAATATTTTGCCCTCGATCGGCTTGTTTTTTTCAAAAGCTATTTCGTTTTGTGTTTCAAGCAGACGGTTCATTCGCTCGCCTTTTACGTCGTCGGGGATCTGACAGTCCATCGCCGCCGCGGGAGTGTCCTTACGGGGCGAATAGATGAAGGAGTAGGTCATATCAAACCTGACCTTTCGGAGCATCCGGAGAGTTCCTTCAAAATCCTCCTCGGTCTCACCAGGGAAACCTACGATAATATCCGAAGATATGGTAATATCGGGTATTTTTTCACGAAGATACTCGACGGTACGCAGATATTTAGCGGTGTCGTAGTGACGGTTCATAGCCGCGAGAATTCGGTCGCTTCCCGACTGCATAGGCAGGTGGAATTGGTGTGCAATATGCTTTGACGACGCTATCACATCGATAAGCTTATCCGACGCATCCTTCGGATGACTTGTCATAAAGCGGATGAAATAGTCGCCCTCGATTTTGTCGATATCCGAAAGCAGGTCGGCAAAATCGTAGACCTCGCCGTCGTCGCTCTTTGCGTCCTTGCCGTAGCTGTTGACGTTCTGACCGAGCAGGGTTATATCTTTGTATCCGCTCTCCACAAGCTCGCGCACCTCGGCAATTATGTCCTCGGGACGGCGACTTCTCTCGCGACCTCTGACGTAAGGCACAATACAGTAGGTGCAGAAGTTGTTGCAGCCGTACATTATCGACACCCACGCGCGGTAGGTACTCTCGCGGTGAATAGGCAATCCTTCCGCAACCAGATATTCCTTTTCCTCGGGACAGTAAAGTCTTTTTCCCTTTTTCATTTTAGTGAAAACAAGCTCGGGCAGACGGTGGAGCGATGACGTTCCAAGCACGAAATCAACGTATGGGTAGCTATGCTTTATAGTTTCCTTTCGATGCTCCTGAGTTACCATGCAACCACAAACACCGATAAGCATACTCGGCTTTGCCGCCTTCAAGTGCTTGTACTGACCGATGATCGAAAGCGCTCTTTTCTCGGCATGCTCTCTTACGGCGCAGGTGTTGACAATAATAATGTCGGCAAGCTCCACCGTGTCGGTGATCTCGTATCCCATAGAGATACACATACCCGCGATCTTCTCGCTGTCGGCTTCGTTCTGCTGACAACCAAAGGTCTGCACGAAGGCATATTTGACCTCGCCCGTATCGGCTTTCTGACCGAGAACGACCGCTCTCACACGCGCTATATATTCGTTTTGCTTTTGCATTTCCGCATCGGGCAAAATTCTGTATTCTTTCATAGTTCTTCTTTCAAATTTACTTTCAAATTGACATAATTATAGATAATATATTATTATATAATAAAAACGCAAAAATGTCAAGGGTCTGTGCGGATTTTGTCGTAGCTGATTTGTCGTAGCATGTTTATTAAAGTAAAAAGGCCGCAGTGCGACCTTTTTCTTTTCATAAAGGGAGAAATTGTTATTTTATCTCTTTTGTTTATTTAGATAAATCTTTCTAATATTACCGATAAGTTATTATTTTGACTTGCTTTCGTAAATTGTAATCTCTTCTCCGTTTGCACCACGAACAAACAATCTACATTCTCCATTTTTAAAGATATTTTTCCAAAACGGAGACTTTTCGTAACAATACTCTAAATCACCTAAGCGGTAATACATACAGCCATCTCTTTTGTCCCATTCGTCCCAGGTGTTGCTTTCAAAAGAAGCTCGATAAGATGAGTAGATACTCTTATTCTCAGATTCAGGCAACAGATTGTAGTCCTTATCGTAAACTAACAGCTGGTTGGGTCTGCCCAAATACACGTACAAATACGAATCAATATATTGAACGTACATTCCCCCTCCACCCTCGGTGTTAAGTGACTTCGAGAAAACTAATTCGCCTTCCCGATTATATACCTTTACAAAAGAACCGTAATAACAAATAGCAACATCTCCATCAGCAGCATCAACACAGGCATCCTTCAATTCAGTAAATGAACCAACATTTGCTGCTAACAATGCCAGTAAAAAAGTAACTACTGTTAAAACAACAAAAAATATTGTTTTCTTTTTTTCCATAAAAGATATTACCTTTCCCCACGTGCAATACTTGCCGCGGTAAGGGTATTTTTAAGCAACATAGTAATCGTCATAGGACCTACACCGCCGGGAACGGGAGTGATGTAAGATGCCTTAGGCTCAACCTCGGCAAAGCATACGTCGCCACAAAGCTTGCCGTCGGCTTTGCGGTTTATTCCAACGTCAACTACGACGGCTCCCTCCTTGATCATATCGCCCTTGACGAATTCGGGTTTACCGATTGAAGCCACGAGAATATCGGCTTCGCGACAGATATCTGCAAGGTTCTGGGTTCTGCTATGACAGATAGTCACCGTTCCGTGAGCGTGGAGCAAAAGCATCGCCATAGGCTTACCTACGATATTGGATCGACCTATAACCACACATTTTTTGCCCGAGACATCAATTCCGCTCTTTTGGAGCAGAACCATAACGCCCGCGGGAGTGCAAGGCAGGAGGTCGTGATTTCCTATCATTATTTTGCCCACGTTGTAGGGGTGGAACGCGTCAACGTCCTTTTCGGGCTTTATTTTAAGCAATACCTCGGTTTCGTTAAGATGCTTGGGGAGAGGCAGTTGAACGAGAATTCCGTGTATTTTTTCGTCGTTATTGAGCTTTTCAACAAGTGCGATCAGCTCCTCCTGGGTCGTGCTTTCGGGAAGCTCGTAGCTCTCGGAATAAAATCCTACCTCCTCGCATCCTTTTTTCTTGTTTCTAACGTAGACCTGCGACGCGGGGTCATCTCCTACGATAATTACCGCAAGGCCCGGTGCGGAGTTGTATTTATCCTTGAATCTGACCACCTCTGCGGCGATCTCCTCCCTTACCTGCTTTGAAATCGCTTTTCCGTCAATTATCTGTGCCATTTTCATTGTCCTCCTCGTTATTGGGGTCATTTTCCTCCGATGTTTCCTGCGTGTCGGAAACGGATTCGGTGTTTTCTGTTTTTTCAGTCTTTTTTTCAAAGAAAACGGGATTCATAATGAGATCGGGCTTGATATAGTTATCAAAAGCGGTAAGCTGCGCTCCGTCCATATAAAGCTTTTTCTTCGAATAGATAAGACCTGCAATAAGTGCCGCGCCGAAAACAACGAAGCACACGATTCCCACCATCTGCGATATACGGATAGCAGTACCGGGAATATAAAGGCTGTCGGTGCGAAGTCCTTCTATGAAGAATCTGCCAAATCCGTACCACGCAAGGTACATGCAAAGCACCTGACCGTTGAACTTTTTCTTTTTGTAGAAGATGTTGATGAGAATAAATCCCGCAAGGTTCCAAAGCGACTCGTAAAGGAACGTGGGGTGAACGTCAACCGCTCCCATAGGGTATCCCAAGATCTCATCGTGACGGGTATTGTATGATTGAAGGCTCATTCGCATAAAGGAGAGAGGGTGTCCCTCGGTAACGAGACCGCCGTACGCCTCTCCGTTAAAAAAGTTGCCCCATCTACCCATAGACTGCGCTATCATAACACCGGACGCCGCCATATCGAAGATTTTAAGGAAGTTCTTCTTTTTAACGCTCGTGGCAACAATTATGGCTATTGCTCCGCCGATAATACCGCCGTATATGGCAAGACCGCCCGTGCGAAGATTTAACACGTTTTTGAGAAATTCGATAAAGTTTCCGTCCTTTGGCATAAAGCTATCGAGCTTGGTGAGTACAAAATAAAGTCTTGCTCCTATAACACCCGAGATGACAGCCCAGAGCGCCACGTCGGTAATATCGTCAAATTTAACGCTCTCGTATTTGCCGCGGTATACAACGTAAAGGAACGCCAGAACTATTCCGCAGGTAATGATAATTCCGTACCAGTATACGGGAAAGCTGCCGATCTTGATACCGAAAAGTCCCAGAATATCGGCAATATTGAACGCCACGTTATTAAGCTCAAACTCGCCGATCCCAAGTCCCGGAAAGGCTATCTTTGATATATGCTCCATATTGATCTCCTTTGTTTTCAATTTTTATTCGGGTCTTATGACGGACAGAGTAAAGCATTCTTCGTCAAAGACTCTATTCAAAAGCTCGGTAACGTAATCAAACGTAATGCTTTCTATGATGCTCGGTTGCTCGAAAAGGTCGATTCCGTCGTAAGCGTAGCTTGTCAGGGCAAAGGCTATGTCCTCGGTGGAGTCGAAGTCGGAAATATATGACGCGTAAACGCACTTCTTTTCTCTTTCAAAATCCTCTCTGACAAGTCCCTTTTCACGATATTCAGCTATATGTCCCTTGATCTTTTCCAAAAGAAGTCGGGGGTCGTCGCTCTCGCCCGAGATCATCACGTATGCAGTACTCGGACTTGCGGAATAACCGCTGTCAAATCCGGGAGACACGATACCCTGTTCAAGCATATCGAGATAAAACTCGCCTGCCTCGGAGAGCATCATATGAATCAGAATATTCATTCCCTCCACCTTTTTGTATCGCTCTATCGGCGACGAGGGAATGTCGCAATCCTTGATTCCTATGCAGAAAAGCGGCTTGCCCACGGGCATTTTCTTTTCGACGTAGCTATTCTTCACTTCTCTCGGCTCGTCAAAGGACGCAAAAGACGAGCAGAAGCTACGCTTCTCTTTACCGATCTCCCTATCAACTATCTCCACCGTCTCCTCTGCCGTAACCTTTCCGCAGATACAGAGAACCATATTTTCTGGGGTGTAGAAATCACGGCAGCAGCGGTACAGCACCTCGGGAGTTATTCTTGATATAGACTCCTCGCTTCCGCAGATCTCATTCTTGACGGGATTGACGAAATACATCGCGCCAAGCATATTCATATAGCAACGGTCGTAAGGATCATCCATGCATCCGCGTATCTCCTCGGCAATAATTCCGATCTCCTTTTTCACGGTCTTTTCGGTGAAATAGGGGTGCGTAACGAAGCTCAAAAGCTCGGAGATCGCTTTATCCACGTTTTCGGTAGCCGAGAAAAGATAAGCCGTGCGCTCATTCGAGGTATAGGCATTATCGTATGCGCCGAGAGATGAAAAAACGTCGTCAGCATTGCTTCCATCCTCGTTTTCAAAGAGCTTATGCTCCAAAAAATGGGCGCAGCCCTGAGGCAGACTGATCTTTTCGCCGCCACAGTCGTATTCAATGGCGTTACCGCCGAAATTTACCGAAAAAATGCCATATGTAGTCGACAAATTCTTTGGAAAGACAAAAACGCTAAGTCCGCTGTCGTGTTTTATTCTGTAATAATGCTCGCCGAGAAGCGAGGACTCAAATCGCTTGATCTCACTCATCGTATTCGTCCTCCTCTCCCGTGCCACAAAGGAAATACACGGTGTCAATACGCACCTTTTGCGCCACCGTGACGATCTCGTCCTTGGTGACCGATTTTATTTTAGCTGCAACGTCCTCCGCGCTCTCGCTGACACCCGCCAGAAATCTTCTGAACTTGAACGCTTCGATTGCCGACGGACTGTCTGACATCTGCAAAAGCCCCGACAAAATTGTGCGCTTTGCCGTCTCTATTTCCTGATCCGAAAAGCTTCCGTTTTGCATTTCACGGAGCTGATTTTTTATTTCGGCATAAGCCTTTTCTCTGTTTTCACCCTTGATTCCGCATCCGATCATCAGCGTTCCCGTCGCGGAGCTATACGAGGAGTAGCAATAGTAGCAAAGGCTCAGCCTCTCTCTCACGTTCATAAAGAGCTTGGCAACCGACGAGCCGCCGAATATCTCGTTAAAAAGGCTCATAGCATAGTAATCGCTATCCTTCATAACAACGCCGCTCGTGCAGCCCACGTTAAGTCTGCACTGCGACACGTTCATGGTCTCGTCAAGTGTTTTTATATTAGCACAATCTTCGCGTAAAAATCCTTTTTCCTCACCGAAAAGCGACACCGAGGAGCGACCGATCTTGGCAAATCTTTCGCTGACAAGATCTATTACTTCGCTTACGTCGTCGCTGCCAACGTAGAAGCATTCAAGGACCGCATTTTTGAGAAAATACTCAACGTTCTCGCTTACCGATCCAAGCGTGATATTCTCTAACTGCTCCGCAGTTCCCTCGACTGATATACCCGACGGATCTCCTTGGAGCATAAGGCTTTTGCACTTTTCCGCCGCATATGCCTTCTGATCGTTTATCTTGGCTTTTATAGCGTCGATAGCAAGCTTTTTTTCGCTCTCAAAATTACTCTCGGAGAGAAGTCCGTTTTCATCACGAAGGGGCGCGAAAAGTATCTCTAAAATGACTTCGCAAACGCCCTTGACAATGCTCTCGCTATCCCCCTTGAATCTGTATCGGTCGCTTAACACCTCACAGGATATTCTGAAAGCGTGACGTGTACCGACGGAGGTTGCGCGCCACGTGACCGTTGAGCCGTAAAGCTGGTCAAGTCGCTTATTTATAGCCACCACGGAGGGATATTTTTCGCATCCGCGCATCATCGTCGCAAGCATAAGTCTTGTCCGCGGCGATCTTTCGGCATCGGCGGGCAATATAAAATTGAATGACAGGCGCGACATTTTGAATCGGTCTGTCTTTACCGTATGGAAGCGCAGACCCGCGTCGGCTCTCTCAACTGTTTTTTCTATCATTTCTGACTTTTATCCCCCGACAACGAGGGGTAAATTCCTTTCAAATACATATTTAATATATTCTACACTATTTTTGCGTTTTTTTCAAGTAATATTTATAATTTAATTCTCTTTTTCGGAAAAGTTCTTGAAAAGTGGGGGCGCGGGGGAGAAAAATCTTCTTTCAAGAAGTTTTTCTCCCCCACAAACACTAATTATTTATTACATTTCTCAATTATCTTATCCGCCGCAGCGTCAAGGTAATCGCAGTTTGCCGACTCGATTCTGCCGTTGTCCACGAATGCCGCTACCTGAGGGTCGATCGGAACCTTGGCAAGCAGGTCGTAGCCGAACTCGTTTGCTATGTCGTCGATATGGCTCTCGCCAAACACACGGATCTCCTTGCCGCAATCGGGACACTTGATATAGCTCATATTCTCAACGAGACCAAGGACGGGTATCTTCATCATATCCGCCATATTAGCCGCCTTCTTAACGATCATAGCAACGAGATCCTGAGGACCCGAAACGATCACGCAGCCGTCGATCGGAATACTCTGGAAAACGGTAAGCGGAACGTCGCCCGTGCCGGGAGGACAGTCGATAAGGAGATAGTCAAGGTCACCCCAAGCGCAATCTGTCCAGAACTGACGGACTGTACCCGAAATGATAGAGCCTCTCCAAACTACGGGAGCGCTCTCGTCGTCAAGCATAAGATTTACCGACATTACCTTGATTCCCGTAACCGTCTCGGGAGGAAGCATATTTCCCTCTCCGTCGCCCTCGACGTCGTCATGCATACCGAACGCTTTGGGAATAGAGGGACCTGTGATGTCGGCATCAAGAATACCGACCTTGTATCCCTTTCTGCTGAGATTTACCGCAAGCATAGAGGTGACGAGAGATTTTCCAACGCCTCCCTTTCCGCTCATTACCGCGATTATGTGCTTTACTTTACTGTATTTGTTAGCCTCGTCCTTGGGAATGCCGCCATTTTTGGACGGACAGTTCAAGCCACAAGTGGAACAGTCGTGTGTGCATCCTTCTGCCATTTTAAACCTCCGAAATACATATTAAAGATAATTTTTACCAAACGTAATTATACAACATTATTCGCCAAAAAGCAATAGCTATTTCAAAAATTAAAAAATAAAAAGGAACCCATTGCGGATTCCCTTTTATTTTCTGCTTGTGTGTCGATTAAGCCTCTTTTACGTTGAGAACCTTCTTGCCGTTGTAGAAGCCGCAAACCTTGCATACGCAGTGGGGCTTGAGCATTTCGGAGCAAGCGGGGTTGGAGCACTTAACAAGTCCGGGCATAGTAAGCTTGGAGTTGTTGCTTCTTCTCTTATCTCTGCGTGCTTTAGACACTTTTCTCTTCGGTACTGCCATTGTGAAACCTCCTCTCGAAAGCGCCTTACGGGCTTCCGAATATAAATTAAATATTTTTTACTGTGTAATGAGCGTTTAAGTCTCGTCATCCTTTTTCAGCAACTGCGCCAAGACCGCAAGTCTGGGATCGATCTCCTTTTTGGGGCAACCGCAGTCACCGTATTTAAGAGACTTTCCGCACTTGGGACAAAGTCCGGGGCAATCCTCGGAGCAAAGTATCTTACGGGGGAAATCAAGAAGAAGCGCTTCGGCGAGCTGCTCGTCGATGTCGAGCTGACCGTTTTCAACGATAACGTACTCGTCTACGTTGTCCTCTATCTGTTCCTCGGTAAGTGTACCCTCGTCGGCTACCACTCTTTCAAAGTCAAGCACGAATTCGCCCTCAACGGTATCAAGACACCTGTCGCACTCGGTCTCATACGCAAGCTGAGCCTGAGCCTTCAGTTGCATATAACCTGCACTGTCGGTTATCTCTCCCGTAACGAGCGCGTCGTCCTTGAAGCTGACTCTGTCCATGGGGATGGGTTCAAGCTTGTACTCAAAGGTTATTCGGTTTTTCTCTCCCCTGAGGAGAGGACCTACGTCCAAAATCATACAAATTCCACCCTTCATCAAGACATAAAACGCGACTTTAATTATTATACATAAGAAATTGCGATTTGTCAAGAGTTTTTTTGATTTTTGAGTGGGATTTTTTAGATTTTTTTGCCATCTTGGGATATTTACCGAAAATTCTAGCAAAAGGCAAAAAATCACTATACGTCGCTTTTTATCTTGACACATGGAAAGAATAATGATATACTAATTAAGTATAAACCAAGAAAGGAGAGCAAAATGCGAATCGTTGGAATCGTTTGCGAATACAATCCGTTTCACACGGGACATAAGCGGCAGATCGACGTTCTGCGAGAAAGCGGCGCGGAGCTGATAGTCTGCGCTATGAGCGGCAATTTTTCCGAGCGCGGAGAGTTGACCGTTGCTGACAAATATACGCGTGCGGAAACGGCGATAAAGTGCGGCGCGGACGTCGTCGTTGAGCTTCCCTTTCCCTTTTCGTCCTTTTCGGCAGAAGGCTTTGCGAGAGCGGGCGTTCATATTCTGTCAGGTCTTGGTTGCGACACGCTCTCCTTTGGAAGCGAGAGCGCGGATAAAGAGCTTTTGACACGGGCGGCGGAGACCGTTTTAACCGAGGATTTTATCCGCTCCTACACCGAAGCCACAAAAAATCAAGGGTCGGCAAAGTCCTATTTTGACCTGCTTGCGGCGCATCTCGGCAAGGACACGGCGCTTTTGTCCAACGACATTTTAGCGATCTCCTACATTGCCGCGATCAAGCGCGCGAATTTGAATATGGACATCTTCCCCATAAGACGCGAGGGCGCGGCTTACACCGAAAGTAAGCTCGGCGAGGACTTCCCCAGCGCTACCGCCATTAGAGATGCGGTCAAAAACTCCGAGGAAAGCTTTTTTGCGCTTTCAGACAAGCATCTGCCCCCGGAGGCTCTTGAAGTCCTCAAATCGGCTCAAAATGGCGGATACGCGCCTGTATTCACCGAGAGCATCGGTTCGGATATTCTGAGCTTTTTCAAGCTTATGTCTCCCGAGGATATTATAGCGAGAGCTATCAAAAAATCGGGCGGCGGAACGTCTGTCTGTGAGGACGGGTGCGGTATTGTGGAGCGCCTTTGCAACTGCGCGAAAAAGACCGCAAATTTCGAGGAGTTCCTTGGCGGCGCCTACAATTCACGCTACACGGACGCGCGAATAAATAGAGTAATTCTCTTTTCGCTCATTGGAGTTTCTGATATTTTTGCAAGATCCGTTCCCGAATACACAGTTCTTTTGGGAGCGAGCGAAAAAGGACGCAGGTATCTTTCAACTATCCGAAAAACAATAGATTTTCCCATCGTTACAAAGCCTGCCGACGCTCGCGAGGGAGCGCTGACCGATATTCTCCGTCTTTCCGATTCCCTTTATTCGTCGGCTATTCCAAAGAGCATCAGCTTCGATTATTTTATGAAAAAGCATCCTTATATGGGCTAAAATTGTAAATTAAACGAAAACATTAAAAAATTTGTGTTGACTTGCGTTTCTTTATATGGTATAATTTATTATTGATATGATTTTCAAGATTTTTGAGAAAGGATTTCGAGCAATCGAAGCAGGTGATATATAATGGCAGAGACTCGCGAGCAGGTCAAGGGCAATATCCTTTATTATAAGAACAAGCCCCTTGTCAGAGAAAAGGACACTATTTGCTACGGCGATTTTACCGAAAAGTGCGTTCTTATATTCGAGATAATGTCCTACGTCGAAAAGAACGGCGTTAAGGTCCCCGGAAAGATTTTTATTCAGATTATTGACTCCGAAAGCGGAAAGATACTGAAGCAGGCAGATAAGGAAGGTATGTACGAGGCATTTACCTACGGCTTATTCTGGTACGAAAAATTCCTCTCTGAAAACTGATTTTCTAAAAAAAACAATCCCTTGTTGCGTTTAAATGCAACAAGGGATTTCTTTATATTATATCGTTTCCGATAGACGTATAGAACAATTTTGAAAATTCGGCGGCGGTTTTGGACTTAGGGAGCGCCCACATAACCTTGGCAACTACGGTCTCTGTGGTCATATCGTATGCCTCGGGCAGCTCGTATTTCTGCTTGATGCGAAGTCCCACCTGATAAACGCCCATATCACTTCCCTCGTGAGGCACTTGAGTAGTGATAACTATGCGAACGCCTTTATCAATAAGCTTTTCTATCTTACCGGCGAACTCGTCGTTGTCGTAGTAAGGCAGTCCGCCAACTCCAAAACTTTCAATAATGACCGCGTGGTATCTGTCGGCGATAAAATCGAAAATATCGGCACTCATTCCCGGGATCAGCTTGACAACAATGACCGAGGAGTCGATCTCGTCGCAGAAAACAGGCTCGCCACAGGTCCTTTCGCGGATATAGTATTTTACCGATCCGCGGATAAAACCGATCTCGGGATAGTCAATGCTTGAAAAGGCATTGAAGCTCTTTGTCCTCGTCTTTCTCGCGCGAGTGGCGGCTATTATTTTGTCGCCGAAAACGATATGCACGCCGCAGGCATCATCGTCCGACGCGTACATAAAAGCATCGGTCAGATTTTCTCTTGCGTCGGTGTCTCTCTTCTCTATCGGTATCTGCGCGCCCGTCAGTACGATAGGCTTACGGCTATTCTGAATGAGATAGTGCAGCATCGCCGCGGCATACGCCATAGTGTCGGTACCGTGTGTTATGACGAAGCCGTCGTATTCATCATACACCTTTCGGATATAGCGAGCAACCTCAAGCCAGTATTCTGGGCGCATATTGGTGCTATCCAGATTGTAAAGCTGGACGGTAGACACCTTGCAAATATTTTTCACCTCGGGAACGTGAGAAAGCAGCTGATCTGACGCGAGAGCCGGCACAAGGCCATTCTCACTCTCGGCAGAGGCAATAGTTCCGCCGGTTGTTATTAAAAGAATGTGTTTCATTTATATTCCGAAGCCTCCGTCAACTCCGATGATCTGCGCCGTAATAAACGATGCCTTTTCACTCGCGAGGAAATACACAAGCTCGGCAACCTCGGCGGGGTCTCCTATTCTGTAAAGTGGGGTCTTATCACAGAGGTCGGCAATATCCTCGTCGTCATATCCTGCATTCATGTCGGTGTCGATCACACCAGGCTCAACGCAATTCACGCGCACGCCCGAGGGCCCAAGCTCCTTGGCAAGAGACAGAGTAAGACCGCGAAGTCCCGCTTTACTTGCCGAGTATGCCGCCTCGCAGGAGGCTCCGCACCTGCCCCAGACAGAACCTATATTGACGATCGCTCCGCTTTGCTGTCTCACAAAGTCACGCGTCGCTTCTCTGCTCATATAAAACGCGCTTGAGAGATTGGTGTTCATGACCTTCATCCACTGCTCGTCGGTCACATCGGTAACGAGACCAGATATGCTGATACCTGCGTTATTTACAAGCACGTCAACGCCGCCGAGATACTCAACGGCTTTATTATACGCCCACTCCGCCTCGTCGGGGTCGGAAAGATCGGCTTTTATGGGGTATGCGCCCGTCTCGTCGGCGCACTCTTCTGCCGCGTCGTCATTTGAACAGTAAACAAACGCAACAGCACATCCGTTTTCGGAGAAAAGCTCAACGCAGGCGCATCCAATGCCGCGGGAGCCGCCGGTGATAATAACCTTTTTCATATTAGTCTCCAATCTGACCCGAAAATTCGTAAAAAAAGCAAATTTATGTCTTTTTTATCATTATAACACTCAAAGGGCTAATTTTCAATAGAAATTCTTAATTATTTTTATCAAAGCTCTTGAAAAATACCAAAATTTGTTGTATAATATAGTTTGGTATATGATGTATGCCTCAAACAGTAAAAAATAAAAGTACATAATACACAGGAGGTCATTATGGCAAACGCAAGATACGAGTCCGCTAAGGAGATCTACGCAAAGTACGGTATCGACACCGAGGCGGCTATCGCAGCTCTTTCCGACGTCCGCATTTCTATGCACTGCTGGCAGGCAGACGACGTAAGAGGTTTCGAGGGTACAGGTACTCTCTCCGGCGGTATTCAGACTACAGGTAACTACCCCGGCGGCGCTCGCAATCCCGACGAGCTTTTCGCAGACCTTGACAAGGCTCTCTCCCTCATCCCCGGTACACACAAGATCAACGTTCACGCTAACTACGCTATCGCAGAGGACGGCGAGACCATCGACCGTGACACTCTCGAGCCCAGACACTTCAAGAGATGGGTAGAGTTCGCAAAGAAGCACAACTGCGGTCTCGATTTCAACCCCACCTTCTTCTCTCACCCCAAGGCTTCGGGTCTTACCCTTTCCAGCCCCGACGATGAGATCAGAAACTTCTGGATCAGACACGGTATCGCTTGTATCAAGATTTCCGAGTACTTCGCAAAGGAAACAGGCTATCCTTGCGTTATGAACATCTGGACCGGCGACGGTACAAAGGATATACCCGGCGACAGACTGGGTCCCCGTCAGAGATATGCTGACTCCATCGACCAGATTATCGGTTGCGGATACGACAAGAGTCAGGTTTACGTTACCGTTGAGTCCAAGGTATTCGGTATCGGCGTTGAGGCTTACACCGTAGGTAGCGGCGAGTTCTCCCTCGCTTATGCTCTTACCCGTGGCATAACTCCTCTTATGGATAACGGTCATTATCATCCCACCGAGGTAGTTTCCGATAAGATCCCCGCGCTTCTCGTCTTCTCCGACAAGATCGCACTGCACATCACCCGTCCTATCCGTTGGGACTCCGACCACGTTGTTGCATACGACGATGAGACTCGCGAGATGATGAAGGAAGTTGTTCGTTGCAACGCTCTTGACAGAGTATTCCTCGCAACCGACTACTTCGATGCTTCCATCAACCGTGTAGCTGCTCTCGTTATCGGTATGAGAAACGTACAGAAGGCAATCTTGAACGCTCTTCTCACCCCCAATGCCGAGATCAAGGGCTATCAGGACAAGTGCGACTACACAAGAATGCTTATGCTTCAAGAAGAGATCAAGACTCTCCCCATGGGTGACGTCTGGATGGAATTCTGCGAGAGAAACGGCGTTCCCGGTTGCTCTTGCTGGTTCAAGGAGATTGAAAAGTACGAAGCAGAGGTCCTCTCAAAGAGAGTTTGATCCTCGTATTACATACACGAAAATCCCCTCACTTGATGAGGGGATTTTCACATATAAAAAACGCTTGCAGCTAAGGCGTGATACTCTTAACGGAGTATCACGCCAGTTCTATTCGCCTGCGGCGAGTTATATTGCTCCGCAGTGATATTCGGCTTACGCCGAGTGATATTTGCTTCGCAAGTTTTATAGGCGAATAGAATATCACTGAAGCCGTAGGCTTCAATATCACTGTCGCCTCGCGACAATATCACTCTTTGCGAAAGCAAAGAATATCATTTACATAAATCAGAAAAGAGAGAGTCTCACTGAAGTTCGTGAAGCTCTCTCTTCTGTTTTATCGCCAGTTTCGCATTTGTATTACAAATGCATTGGGCTTACCCATACCCCTATCTTAATTCTCCGATAAGGACAACACCTATAAACCGCAAGCGTTTTTTATATATTCTGATAAGGGCTCGTATATATTGGAAAAGAAGATCATAAAAGGAGCCGCGAATACAAAAGACACCGCCACACGATCAAAGTGCCCTTGAGCGACGGTCTTCTAAATCTGAAAAAAACGTAAAATCCAATCAATACCAGGAATATCACCAAGCATATTACACCGAGAAAAAAGCTTGCAGGGTATCTTATAGGGTGGTTCTTGGGATGATCAAAAATACTACAAAAGGCAAACAGCATCACACAGTTCAATCCAAGACCAACAACGGCAGATATGGAAATGGCGGTAACCGAGGTTTCAACACCACAGTGCCTTGAGAAAAATCGGTTGAAAGTCAACGAAACGATTCCGGTTATAACAACCAGAGCGCCAAATTTCAATATCTGCCCCATAGTATCATTATATTTTTTGACAAGATATTCTGCAGTGGCACCGTCAGCCCCGCCGATTATGCCAACAGAGCCGTTATTCTCGAGCGTATTCAACGTACCGACAACAATAAAGGACGCGCACACGACGATCATCGCAAGCCCACAGAGTATAACAAGTGCCGAAAATACAATCCACGCAATTCTCCGCCCCGTTGCTCTCTTATCCTCTGCCAACATTAAACTATCTCCTCAAAATCAGCCGCGCCGTGCTTGCAGAGGGGGCAGATGAAGTCCTCGGGGAGGGTCTCTCCTTCGTAGACGTAGCCGCATATCTTGCAGACGTAGCCCTTCTTACCCTTGGTCTCGGGCTTGGGCTTGACGTTAGCGTAGTAGTAGGCGTAGGTCATAGTCTCTCTGTCGGAGATAACTCTCGCCTCGGTTACGGAGCAGATAAACATTCCGTGGGTATCGAGGTCAACGTACTGCTCTACCTTAAGAGACATAAAGGAATTGATATTTTTGGGCAGGAATACCAGACCGTTATCGGAACGCAGAGGCTCACAATCTGCGAACTTGTCCACGTTTCTGCCGCTCTGGAAACCGAATTTTTCAAATACGGCGAAGGGAGCGTCAACGGTAAGACAGTTGATATTCATAATTCCCGTCTGCTTTATGACGTGGTGAGAATAGTTCGCCTTATTGATGGTCACAGCGATCCTATTGGGAGTATTAGTTACCTGAGTGACAGTATTTACTATGAGACCGTTGTCCTTCTTCCCGTCGTGGCAGGTTACCACATAGAGACCGTAGCCGATCTTAAAGAGGGCGGTCATGTCGTTCTTATTTGCGGTGGAATCCTGTTGAGCGAGATAGTCACGGCAAAGCTCCTCCGCAAGAGCGTTCAACTGATTAGTGCTTTCCTCGTTGAGAGCCGAAAGGATCTTGACGGTATTTTCCGCATAGGTCAGGTTCTTGCTCTTTTCAAGCATTCCCTTCATGACCTTTGCAGCCATGGGCGCCCAGCTACCATTCTCGATAAATGCAACGGTTCTGTTGCTGTAATTGCGCTCGGTCAAGTGATTGATAAATTCTCTCATAAAGGGGAAAATTTCGGCGTTATAGGTAGTGGTAGCCAATACGAGTTTACTGTATCTGAATGCATCCTCCACCGCCTCTGCCATATCGCATCTGGCAAGATCGTTGACCACGACCTTTGGGCAACCGTTAGCTCTCAGCTTATCGGCAAGCTGAAGAACTGCCTTTTTGGTGTTGCCGTAGACCGAGGTATAGGCGATAACGATTCCCTCCTCCTCAACCTGATAGCTTGACCAAGTGTTATAAAGACCAAGGTAATATCCAAGATTTTCGGTAAGAACGGGACCGTGAAGGGGGCAGATAGTCTGAATATCAAGTCCTGCCGCCTTTTTAAGGAGAGATTGAACCTGCGCGCCGTATTTGCCGACGATACCGATATAGTAACGTCTTGCCTCGCAAGCCCATTCCTCGTCTGCATCAAGGGCTCCGAATTTGCCGAAGCCGTCAGCCGAGAAAAGAACCTTATCACAACTATCGTATGTGACTATGACCTCGGGCCAATGCACCATAGGAGCGGTCACAAAGGTCAAGGTATGCTTTCCGAGACAGAGGGTTTCTCCTTCGCCAACAACGACCTGCTTGTCCGAGAAATCCTTGCCGAAGAAGTTCTTCATCATAACGAACGCCTTTGCCGAGGAAACTATCTTCGCCTCGGGATAAGCATTCAGGAAGTTGACGATATTCGCGCTATGGTCGGGCTCCATATGCTGAATGATCAGATAGTCGGGCTTTTTTGCGCCAAGTGTGTTCTGAATGTTATCAAGCCACTCGTGGGTGAAATTAGCGTCCACGGTATCCATAACAGCGATCTTTTCGTCGATTATAACGTACGAATTGTAGGAAATTCCGTTAGGAACTACGTACTGACCCTCGAAAAGGTCGATCTTACGGTCGTTAACGCCTACGTATTTGATATCGTTTGTAATTCTCATTGTTTTTATCTCCAATTTATTATTTCGCTTATATCTGCGGCAGTAGTATTACGCCCGATTCTAAAAGCGATTTGATAAACTCAACTATAATAGGTATGATTTCACTGGCAGCCACATCTGAAAAGGATTCTACAAAAACGGGCGCTACTGCAAGCAAAAGAGAGCTTACTAATGCTAAAATGGGGGCCAGAGCAGGTGAAAGAGTTGTCAATACTCCAAGCAAGCTTGTAAACGTTGCTCCTGCCAAAGCAGCCAAAACTCCCAAAACTATGGCAAGCACCAAGGCGATAACGCCCAATACAATCATAAGTAATACAGACAAGCCTAATACTACCGTTGAAATTATTCCAACAACAAAGCCAAGCTTTGCCTTTTTAGTACTATTTCCCTTTTTCTTGGCTATATGTGCAAAAACTATTGAAAGAATTGCCAAAACAAGTGCGGGTAAGCAGAAAAGCGCATGAATAAAAGGTGTTATCTCCAAAAGCAACGTTGACACTATGGTCAGCGGAGCAAAAATAATATTCAACAATGCGCATCCAAGTGAAACAAGTGCTAATACCAAAGATATTATTGCCCACACACCGCCGGGATGTTTTTTATTCTTTTCGATGTTTAACAATTCTACGTTATATGTATTCTCTGCGTTCTCGCTAACATCATTGGATTCGCCGTTTTGAGATGCGTCAACAACTTCATTAATTTTTTCTTCCATAATTAGTTACCTCATAATTGTCAATTAAAACTATATTTACTGCTTAAATTAATAACGCAACGCACGTTACCAAGGTAACATCATTTTTGCTAAAAAGCTCAATAACAGATTGATCATTGGGTAGACCACAAGCAAAAATACACCTAAAATGCCGAACATCAAAAAGTCAAGCAGCAGAAAAACGCAAAAAGATATGATCAATAGCAAAATAAATGCTATAGGAAGCATCGACAGAAACAGACATATAAGCAATCCAACAATACCGCTTACCATTCCTACTGTTGAGTATATAGATTTATGCCTGCCTATTTTAGATGCAATAGCGAAGCCTATTCCTATCAAAGCAAAAACAGCATTTCCTATAAATACACTACATGACAGTAATCCAAAAATAAAGGATATGACCGAGTATTCCTGTAATACATTCTCGTCGTATTTCTGCTTTGAACGCTTCTTTTTACGATCATAGTCGATTTCGTTATTCCGCGTGTCTATCTCGCAGGAATCGGCACTCGCGCGCTTGAAATCCTCCTCGTCTAAATGTATCTCGACTGGTTCATCGTCAAAATGATCGCACTCCGAGGTGTTTTCCTCTTGATGTTCTTTATTCAAGGGGTCTCCGAGGGACTTTTTATTTTTGGTCTCCTCGGGCTTACCCTCTTGATCTGTATTTTGAAGCTCAGCTTCACAAAATTGAGTGTTTTTTTCATCTTTCATAATTAAACACCTAAATTATAATAAATTTGCGTTTACTCAACCGAATATCCTTGCTTGCAGATCTCATCGGTAACGATCTTGATACAACTGCGGCAGGTTTCGTCGTCCTTTGCCTCCGACATTACTCTGATAAGAGGCTCTGTTCCCGACTTGCGAAGCAACATTCTTCCGTCTCCGCAAAGAACCGCCTCGGCACGCTTCAGAGCCGCAAGCACGTTTTCGTCCTTCATAACTTTATCCTTGTCGCTTTCGCGGACCTTTACGTTCACGATAAGCTGGGGATAGGTAACTACAGGCTCTGCCAGCTTTGCCAAAGTGGACTTTTTGGCAATCATGACCTCCATCATCTTAAGGCTGGTAAGCACGCCGTCTCCCGTGGACGCAAAGCGGCTGAATATGATATGACCCGACTGCTCGCCGCCGATGCAGTTGTTATGCTCGGACATATAGTCGTGAACATTCTTGTCACCTACCGCGGTCTGGGCGTAGTCAATGCCTATCTCGTCAAGCGCCTTGAAGAAGCCAAGATTGGACATAACGGTCGCAACTACCGTATTGTTGGTAAGCTCGCCAAGCTCTTTGAGGTAACGGGCATAGATATAGAGTATCTTATCGCCGTCTACTACCTGACCGTTTTCGTCAACGCAAAGGCAACGGTCTGCGTCACCGTCGTAGGCAAAGCCTACGTCCATACCGTTCTCCACGACGTACTTACAGAGGTTTTCAATATGGGTACTTCCAGCGTCACGGTTGATATTCGTTCCGTCGGGATCGGCATTAATAACGTAAGTTTTTGCTCCGAGAGCGTCAAATACCGCTTTTGCGATAGTCCAGGAGGCGCCGTTAGCGCAGTCAAGGGCTATCTTATACTTCTTGAAGGAGTACTTGCCAAGGGAGATGAGATAGCCGACGTAGCGGTTTCTTCCAGCAACGTAGTCAACTGTACGGCCTATCTTTTCCTTAAGCGCAAAGGGTATTTCTCCGATCTTGCCGTCAAGATAATCCTCTACCTTATCGATTATCTCGTCATCCATCTTCTCGCCCTGAGCGTTAATGAGCTTGATTCCGTTATCGTAAAAGGGGTTATGGCTTGCAGAAATCATAATTCCGCAGTCAAAGGAATCGACCTTGGTAATATAAGCGACCGAGGGAGTGGTTGTAACGTGCATAAGGCAGGCATCGGCACCCGATGCGGTTATTCCCGCAGCAAGAGCGTACTCAAACATATAAGACGAACGTCTGGTATCCTTGCCTATAAGGATTCTTGCGCCCTCGTCGTCGCCCTCGTGGTTCTGTCCGTAGTACCATCCGAGAAAGCGTCCGATCTTAAACGCGTGATCAACCGTCAAAACAACGTTAGCTTCGCCTCTGAATCCATCTGTTCCAAAATATCTTCCCATCTTCTTTTCTCCAATCAAATTTATATATTATTAGGGTCAAACGCGTTTAACAATATTTTCACTCGATTTGAATATCGAGCCTTCAGGCACGACTCCGCGAACCGAGGACAAGGGATATACCGAGGATTCTCTGCCGACCACAGTTCCTGGATTGAGGACAGACCCACAGCCTATCTCAACGAAGTCGCCAAGCATAGCGCCGACCTTTTTTCTGCCCGTCTCAATTTTTTCTCCGTCTTGAACCTTTATAACGACGAGAGTTTTATCGCTTTTTACGTTACTTGTGATCGAGCCTGCACCCATGTGTGACTTATAACCCAAAATACTGTCGCCGACGTAATTGTAGTGAGGAACCTGGACGTTATCAAAAAGTATGCTGTTTTTAATCTCAGTAGAGTTGCCTACCACACAATTCTCTCCGACAAGGACACTTCCGCGTATAAAGGCTCCGGGTCGAACCTCGGTATTATGCCCGATAATGCAGGGACCCTCAATATAGTTGTTGGGGTAGATTTTGGCGCTTTTTGATATCCACACGTTCTCGCCTACCTTGTCGTAAAGCTCACCGTCAAGGGTATTTCCAAGGGCAAGTACCATTTCCTTGATGCCCGCAAGAGCCTCCCAAGGATACGTGTAACCGGAAAGATAGTCTTTCGCAAGAGTGTGTGAAAGATCGTAGAGATCGATAATTTTCACCATAAAAAATCCTTTCATCCTTAAGTTTAAGGCAAATATAATATGAAATTTTTATTTCAATTCAACTACGGTAACTCCGCCGTCGCCCTCTCCGAACTGACCTATACGGAAGTTCGAAATTCGTTTATCGCCCTTGAGAAACTTCCAAAGTGCTGTCTTGAGCGCTCCCGTGCCTTTGCCGTGGATAAGTCTGACGGTCCTGACGTTAGCTAACGTCGCCTCGTCAAAGTATTTATCAACCGCAAGCCAGGCTTCGTCGCCCGTCATACCTCGCAGGTCTATCTCGTCCTTAAAGGTGGTGGTACGCGTTACCGAATAGGAGGACGCTTTGATCTTTTTATCTCCGCTTATGACCTTAGGTTCATTCTCCTTGAGACGGAGATCATTGATATTTACTCTCGTCTGTAAAATGCCCGCTTGAACTCTTACATTGCCCGACTTGTCGGGATCGTCAAGGAGAGTAGCTTCGCTTCCAAGTGTCACCACAGTAACGAGATCGCCCTTTTTGAGTTTCCTCGGCAGAACGTAATTTTCGTCGATCTTAGGCTTTTCCACGGGGTCGAATTTATCGGAATTTTCTCTCCAATGGTCTCTTACAGCCCGTCTTGCTCTGTCAAGCTCACTGCCGAGATTTTCGGAGTCCTTAGCCTTACGCACCTTGTCCATCTGCTCCATAATGAAGTCGCTGGAAGCTTTAGCGCTGGTCACCATACTGACCGCCTTCGCTCTTGCCTTTTCAAGCTCACGCTCGGATTCATCAAGCCTTGACTTTATTTTTTTCTCTGCCTCTGCCTTAAATCTCTCGTAATCGGCACGCATCTGCTCGGTCTCCTCGCGGGCTTTGTCCATTTCAAGACGACTACGCTCAAGCTGACCGATGATATCCTCAAATTTTCTGTTATCGCTGCTGATATGCTCCTCTGCCTTATAGATTATCTCACGGGGCAGACCCAGCTTTTCTGATATTGCGAAAGCGTTTGACTTACCCGGAGTGCCGATTATCAGCTTATAGGTAGGCTTCAGTGTTTCAACGTCGAACTCGCAGGACGCGTTGCAAACGCCCTCGGTATCAAGAGCATAGGCTTTCAGCTCCGCGTAGTGAGTAGTCGCCGCGCACATAGCGCCCTTGCTTCTTACAAAATCTATGATAGAAACCGCGAGCGCCGCACCCTCAACGGGATCGGTTCCCACTCCCAGCTCGTCGAAAAGAACCAAGGAACGGTTGCCCACGCTTCCCAAAAATGAAACTATATTTACCATGTGTGACGAGAAAGTGGAGAGTGACTGCTCAATGCTCTGCTCGTCGCCGATGTCAACGAGAATACTGTCGCAGACCGTTACAACGCTTCCCTCGTCGGCAGGAATATGAAGTCCCGATTGCGCCATAAGGATGAACAGTCCCAGAGTTTTGAGCGTAACCGTCTTACCTCCCGTATTAGGGCCTGTGATTATCATAGTGTCGTAGCCGTCGCCAAGACGCACGTTGATAGGAACTACTCTGTCCTTATCAATAAGGGGGTGTCTTGCGCGCTTAAGATCAACTGTTCTCTCCTCTGTGACCGTGGGAGCGGATGCACTCATAGCGATCGACATCTGCGCGCAGGCAAATGCAAACGCAAGCTCGGTGATGTTTCTGTAATTGAGCCAGATAGCGTCGGAATTTTCCGAGACCAGAGCCGAGAGTGCCGAGAGGATCTTTTCGATCTCGTGCTGCTCCTTGGATTCAAGGACTCGAAGCTCGTTATTTGCTTCAACTACCGCCACAGGCTCCACGAATATGGTCGCGCCCGAGCTTGACGTGTCGTGGATAAGACCCTTGACCTCGTTTTTGCACTCTGCCTTTACGGGGATAACGTATCTGCCGTTTCGGGTAGTTACGATATTCTCTTGAAGATATTTTGAATGAGAGCCGCCTTGAACGTATTTTTGCAACGTCTCTTTTATCTTGTTGTTTGTAATTCTGATCTGTCTGCGAATGTTCGCCAGAGTGTCGGACGCCTCGTCGGCGATCAACTCCTCGGAGATTATGGATCGGCTTATTCTCTCCTCAAGGGTGCGGTTGGGCATAAGACGGTCAAACACCTCGTCGAGAACGGTATCAAAAAGATGATTTCCGTGACAGTAATCCACCAGCATACGGGCTGTGCGAAGCACGGATGCTATCGCTAGCAGCTCACCAGGCGAGAGTATCGCGCCCTTGTCTGCTCTTTCGCAGGACTCGGACACGTCCCTTACCATTCCGAACGAGGGCATTCCCTTTGCGTCACACAATCTTCTTGCGTCTGTGGTACGTCTCTGCTTTTTCAGAACCGACTCTATATCGTCCGAGGGCATAAGAAGCCTTGCCGCCATCTTTGATCCCTCGGTGGGAGCGTAGGATGCCAGTATTTCGCAGATCTTATCAAATTCAAGTGAACGTAATGTTTTTTCGTTAAAGCTCATATCAAAGTTAATTAAAGTATAAATTAAAAGTTTTTCAACCTTTTGAAAATAGACGCAGCGTCAAGTCCCGACGCCGAAAGATAGCTTTCACCCTCAGCTCTTGAAACAAAGGCGTCGTTAGCTGCAAGAATGTCGTACTTGACAATATCAAGCACACCGAGGGGACGAAGTGTCTCCGCCAGCATCATACCAAAACCGCCTGCCTTGATCTCCTCCTCGACGAAAAGAAGATTTTCGGGTCTGACCTCTTTCAATATTTCAAAGATCTCATCGGCGAGAGCGTCGTAAGGAGCAAGATACTCACAAAGCAGAATACCAACGTCGTCCCTCTGCTCCGAAAGCATATTTTTTGCCTTTAAGCACTCCTTCACGATACGACCGTGAGTGATAATTAAAGTTTTCGGCTTTTTATCGTCGGAAAAATCAGTTTGGACACCGATTTTTTCAATTTTTTCGTCCTTATAGAAGGCTTCGATCACCTCCACCGACTCGCATCCGCTGGGATACCTGATCACAGATGCGCAAGAGCCGTTGACGGCTTCCTTCAAGGAAAGACTAAGCCCCTCGTAGGTCACGGGCGCATATATTTTAACTCCCGGTATCTGGGAAACAAAAGCAACGTCAAAAATTCCGTGATGAGTTGCTCCGTCGGCGTTATTGAATCCTGCTCTGTCCACTGCGAACACAACGGGAAGTCTTTGAAGCGCCACGTCGTGTATCATCTGATCGTAGCTTCTCTGCAAAAACGACGAATAGACCGCAAACACAGGTTTATATCCGCTTGCCGAGAGTCCTGCCGCAAAGGTTACGGCGTGTTCCTCGGCGATGCCTACGTCGAAAAATCTATCGGGATATTCGGACGCGAAGCAATCAAGGCCCGTACCCGAGCTCATAGCGGCGGTTATCGCGCAGATTTTTTCGTCATTCTCTGCCATAGAACAGAGCGCCTTGCCAAACTCCTTAGAATAATTTGATTCGCAATGGGGCGCGTCAGCGGGGCGAAGTCCGTGATATTTGTTTGGATTTTCCTCGGCGGGGGCGTAACCCTTGCCTTTTTGTGTTTTGAGATGAACGAGCACGCTTTCTCCCGCATTCTTTGCGGCTTCAAGGAGCGCTTCGACATCTTCATAATTATTCCCGTCGGCAGGACCGAGATAATAAAGTCCCAGGTCCTCAAAATAGTTACTGCTGTATATCAGGTTCTTTACAGATTTTTTGAACCACCTTATAGCTCGGAAAAGTCCGTTACCTACAAGCGGTATCTTTTTGATAAACGAAACCGTAAATCTTTTGGCTTTAAAATAACCTCTCTTATGACGAAGTTTGGAAATATTCCTTGCGAAGCGCCCGATATTCTTTGATATCGACATCTCATTTTCGTTGAGAATGATTATCAGCTTCAGATCCTTGTCGCAGTTGTTCAGTGCCTCATGTATCATGCCGCCCGTAAAGGCTCCGTCACCAAGCACTACAACAGTATATGCATCCGAACCCGATATTTTATCAGCCTTTGCAAATCCGAGTGCCGAGGACAACGACGTGGAGCTGTGTCCCGCGCCGAAGCAATCGTATTCGCTTTCGTCGCGATTGGTAAATCCCGTAATTCCTCCGGGACGCCTTAAAGTATCAAAATTTTGGTATCTCCCCGTAAGAAGCTTATGTGTGTAGCTTTGATGCCCCACGTCGAAAATTATATGATCTGCGGGACAGTCAAAGACCTTATGTATAGCAACGCTCAATTCCACCGCGCCAAGATTTGATGCGAGATGGCCGCCGTTATTTTCGGTGACATCTACGATACACTCACGTATCTCGCGGCAAAGCACGTTTATTTCCTCAGAGGTAAGACCCTTTACATCTGCAGGAGAGTTTACTCTACCGAGATATTTGTATTCACTTTTCATCGACAGAGACTCCTCTCATAAATATAACATATATAATTATACATTATATATTCTAACACTTTTCGTCTCTATTGTAAAGGGGGTTTTGCAAAAAAATCGGTTTATAGGCAACTAAATATCAAAAAAAGGCGCCTACGCGCCTTTTACAGTTTAAAATATTATTACTTTTTGTAGTACTTAGCTCCACCGATCTCGATGTAATCGCCGTTGTTGTCACTACCTGAATTGTAGGACTTCTCGCCAACGAGGAGAGCTCTGATGGTTCCGTACTGGAGATCAAGGAAGCTATCGGGCTCAGGAAGATCGATGTCGATGGTAGGATTGCCTTCTTCATCCTCACCCATCTCGAAGGTGCCCTCAACAGTGGTCTTCTTGGAATCGCCATAAGTAAGCTCAACCTTTTCGCCGGAAAACTCAAGAGTAATGGAGTCATTACCGTAAGTTCCGCTGGGAGCGTTTGAGCAGGATGCGAACATAACGCACATCATAATAGCAACAAGTGAGATGGATACGATTCTAATAACAGTTTTTTTCATAATAATTGTTCCTTTCTTAAACTGATATTTGAAAGTAAACTATTTTGTTTACATACTAATTATAATCATGTTCAAGTCGTTTGTCAATACTTTTTGTGAAAATCGCATAATTTTTTTCCATATTAGCCCTTATGCTTGAGATTTTTTATATTATTGACGATCTCAATTATCAGCGAACCTGCAATAAAAGTTATGCAAACGTACACCAAAGCGTTACCGATGACCGAATAAAGAGTGAGGCTACTCCGCATCTCTATAGGAGAAGTAATATATCCTCTTTCAAGGGCGCCCAGCTCCTCTACAACATTACCCATAGGGTCTATTATGGACGAGATACCCGTATTTGCGGAACGTACAACGTATCTTCCGCTCTCTATTGCGCGCAGACGCGACTGGCCGTTGTGCATATCAAGTGCGGCACTATCGCTGAACCAAGAGTCATTGGTGGAGACGGCAATCATTTCCGCACCATTGTTGACAGAGTCGTATATCACCTTTTCATAGATCGAATCAAAGCAGACCGCACAACCGATATTTCCTCGCTCGCCGTCGATGACCACGCTCTCCTCTCCTGCTGAAAGGTCCTCGGCAAGCATATTGATGTCTGCCAAAGGCGGGAATATGGCTGTCACAAATTCACGCATAGGCACGAATTCGCCAAAGGGTACAAGTCTTTGCTTGCTATATATCGTTTCGTTGACGCTGCCGTCGCTTCTTACCTCCATAATGGAGTTTTTAAGCTGATCGGTCTCCTCGTCACGGGTGAACACCGAAATTATTATGGTAATGTCATTCTCTTTTGCCAGATCGGTGACCGCATTATAATACTCTTTTCTTTCGGTCAAAACGATGGGCAGAGCCGTTTCGGGCCAGACGATCATTTCCGCACCGTCTGCCGCCGCGTTTCGGGTCAGCTCCTCGTATATTTTCAGAACCTCCGCGGTCTTGCCTCCCCATTTTTCTGTGGAGGATATGTTTCCCTGTGCCGCAGCTGCGTGAACGGTCTCCTCACCCTCGTTATACGCAAGCGTGATCGAAAGACCTAACGCGAGATTGAGACAAAACATAGAGATCGCGGCAGATATAGCAACCTTTCTCATGCCCTGCTTGATTATTGCTATTGCAAGAAAAGCGTTTACCGCAACTATTACAAAGCTGATAAAATAAGAGCCAAAAAGCGATGCGCTTCGAAGAAGCAGAGTGAAATTCACTTGTCCGAGAGGCAATCTGCCCCACGGAACTCCCCACCAGCCTATTGTCTGCCACCACTCGGCAATTACCCATAATGATGCCACGAGAAGCGGCAAAAGGAATATTCTTTTCCGCAAAAAAGCCGTCCTTGCCACAACAACGAAAAGCACAAAAGTAAGGGCGCTGAACACCGATTGAAGAGCTGCGAGGCCAAAGCATCCAAGGGATACGATTATCAAAGAAACGCCGCTGGATACCCCCGCGAAATCCAAGGGATACATATAGTAAAACCAATGGAAAGTAACGGCATAGTAGCACATAAAGAACAGCATGCCCATACCGTACGCTCTGCCGAGCCTTGCTTTTTCTCCCTCCGCAAGCCACGCAAGCACCAGAGCCATTGGAATCAGCGACACCCACTGCAAAAAGCCGAGAGACGGAAAGATCAGCGGCAGAGCCGTCAATATTCCGCTCGGTATCAAGCATAACGCAATTTTATGCTTTAAAACAAAGTTTTTCATTTGAATTTATCCTTTTTGGCGTTTTACACGTAAAATTTTTTCGATTTTTTCATAAGCGCCCGTGTATTCCTCAACAAACCACACATCATCGGGCGCGAGATTTACCTGCTTGCCCGAAAGGTATCCGAGATATCCCTCGTCCTTGCCGAAATCGAATATTAGACGGTAAGAATAGAGTGCTTGATACTTATATCCACGCGCCCTGTCATCTCGATTGACTCCGTACTTGCCGTCGCCGAGAAGCGGGTGACCGATATGCGCCATGTGGGCGCGTATCTGATGGGTTCTTCCCGTCACAAGCTCGACTTCAATGAGCGAGCTGTCTCTCCGCTCTGCAATGACCTTATATTTGGTTATTATATTCTTGTAGCCGTCTTTGGGTCTATCGGAGATAGTTACAAGATTGTCTGCGCTGTTCTTTTTTAGATAACCTGTCAGTGTGTCGGTGGGCTTCTGCGGCTTACCGTGGACGGCGCAGAGATAGAACTTTCTTATCTCGTCGTTCTTGATCTTCTCGTTCATAACGCGCAGCGCCTCGGCATTCTTTGCCGCGATAACTATTCCGCCCGTATTTCTGTCTATTCTGTTACATAGAGCGGGAGCAAAGGACTGCTCCTGCTGGGGGTTATACTCGCCCTTTTGATAAAGATACGCCTTGATGTGCATGATAAGTGTATTCTCTTTTGCACTGTCGTCCTCATGGACAAGCACGCCCGGACGCTTGTTGCACAAAATGATATTGTCATCCTCATACACGATGTCAAGCTTTGGAGTAATGCGCGCAAGCGCGCCGTCGTCGCTCTCGGGGGAGCCGAAAAATTCGTCTCTGATAAAGAGCTGTATCTCGTCGCCCTCCGCGAGGATCTGCTTCTGCTCACATCTTTTGCGATTGACCTTTATCTTTTTTGTTCTTATGTACTTATACATAAGCGACGCAGGTAGTCCCTTGACTGCCTTCGTAAGGAATTTGTCAAGTCTCTGCCCCGCGTCGTTTTTGTTGATTTTCAAAATTTGCATAATTAGCCTTTGAATAAATTTTTTCGTACCTTTTTCGAGAAAAAGGTACCCAAAAAGCTTCTCCGAAGGATAGTGAAAAATACGGACGTTTTATTCATCTATATGGGATTGTAATATTTTACGCCACCATTTTTAAACCTAAAACGTCTATATAAAACAACTATCCTTTCGGAAGTTTCTTTGCCTACTTTCTTTTCCAAAGAAAGTAGGTTAAAGAGTGCCGAATATTCTGTCTCCTGCGTCGCCGAGACCGGGAACGATATAAGCGTGATCGTTGAGCTTTTCGTCGAGAGCGGCGGTATAGATATCGACGTCGGGATGATCCGCCTGAACCTTTGCAACTCCCTCGGGAGCGGCAACGAGGCACATAAACTTGATCTGCTTACATCCAGTCTCCTTAAGCTTGGTAAGAGCGTCGCTTGCCGAGCCGCCGGTTGCTAGCATGGGGTCAACGAGAATAACTATTCTCTGGTCGATGTCGGCGGGAAGTTTGCAGTAGTAAGTAACGGGCTGATGAGTTTCGGGATCACGGTAGAGACCGATGTGACCGACCTTGGCAACGGGAACGAGGTCAAGGAGACCGTCAACCATTCCAATACCTGCACGAAGGATAGGAACGATAGCAAGCTTTTTGCCAGAGATAGTGTAAGCCTTTGTCTTCTGAATAGGAGTCTCGATGGTGATCTCCTCAAGAGGAAGATCGCGCGTCAGCTCGTAGCCCATAAGCATAGCGATCTCGTTGAGCAGCTCGCGGAAATCCTTGGAGCCTGTCTTTTTGTTTCTCATGATAGAAAGCTTGTGCTGAATAAGGGGATGATCTACTACGTGAAGTGTACTCATACTTATTTTCCTTTCTGTGTGAACAGATTTTATATTCCCTTATAATTATAACTCATTATTCTCTATTTTTCAAGTCTTTTTTGCAAATTGGGAGAAAAAGATCGTTTTTGGGAATTGCTATTGACTTTTATTTTTTACTGTTGTATAATTTTGATATATTATCAATTTTTGAAAGCGAGTAAAATATATGAATGATTCTGTCGCACTTCCCGAAAATGGGTCTGTTGCACTCCCCGAAAATGGGTCTGTTGAATCCACCGAAGCAAAAGCCAACACTTGGGTTTCCCCCGAATTTAAGGTGTCGGGGCTTTTTGCGTCCCATATGGTACTTCAAAGAGAAAAGCCCATAAAAATATGGGGATTTTCACAAAATACAGGAACAAAAGTAGCAGGCCACTTTATGGGCGAGACCTCCACGGCCACCGTTGGCGAGGACAACAGATTTGAACTTGTTTTCTCCGCGCGTCCCGTATGCACAGAGCCTCAGGTAATGGTAATTTCTGACGAATTTGACCACGCGGTCACCTTTGAGGATATCCTTGTAGGAGACGTCTGGATCATAGGCGGACAGTCCAACTCCGAGCTGCATTTATCGTCTTGCATGCAGTTGACACCAAGCGTAGAATTTGACGAAAACGACAATTTCCGCCTCTTTTATCAAGCGCAAAGCGCGGCAAAGGCGCGTTCTTTCGAAATAGATTATCCCGAACCCGATATAATAAATTCCGATTGGACTTGGAGCCGTCCCGACGAAAACAGCTCACGCAACTTCTCTGCAATCGGATGGTATTTCGCCAAGGAGATGTCAAAGCATATCGGAGTGCCGCTTGGTATGGTCATGATGGCGGCAGGCGGAGCGTGTCTGCGTGAGCTGATGCCCACCGAGCTTGCAAACTCTCTTGGCTACACCAAGGGAGCAAACGTGCGCATCGGAGGCTACTACGACACGCTCATCAACCCTATAATCCCTTTGCCATTCAAGGCGCAGATATATTTTCAAGGTGAAAGCGAGGGCGTTTGGAAGGACTGCGCCGACCGTTACGACACCGACCTCAAAGCCTATTTTGAAGATGAGCGCTGTCGCTTCGGTCAGCATTTCCCGATATACAACGTTCAACTTTCCAACTACGGTGAAAACTGCTTCAATTACTTCCCATCTCTCGACATCGTGCGTGTAAAACAGTTAGACGCGCTCTCGATCATCCCCGATATGACGCTTACCGTCGATATGGACCTTGGGTCTCCCGAGGGCTTCGACTGGGCGCACTCGCCGAGAAAGCTTGAACTTGCAGAGCGACTTGCAAAACTTGCTCTCGCCAAGGAATACGGCGTGGGAAAGGTGGTTGACGCGGTTTCTCCCCGTCCTATCTGCGCGTCGCTTTCCGAGGACAAAAAGGAGATCGTCATTGACTTCACAGATCTCGGAACGGGACTTATCGTTACGGGACAAGACCCCAGAAACAGCGTTGGTCTCCCCGTGAGCGGCTTTTCTGTGGGTCCTTACGAGGACAGAAAGCCTGCTGATGCCAAGATAAGCTCCCGCGGTCAGGTCACGGTCACAGTTCCCGAGGAAGCTGACACAACCCGTGTAAACTACTGCTTTTCGATCATCGTAGAACCCGAGCTTTACAACGGTAACAATCTGCCTTGCCCTGCGTTCTCGATTAAAGTTTCGCAGTAAGGTTGCGTCCTGCGAAAAAAAATTGCGCCGTGGCTCGGTGACGAAATGGAGATCATTATGGATAAAAAGATAACGGTAGGCATCCTTACTCTGGGATGCAAGGTCAATCAATATGAAAGCGAGGCAATTGCGGAAGCCCTTACGGATAAAGGTTTTCTCATAAGACCGCACTCCGAAAGATGCGACGCTTATATAATCAATACCTGCACCGTCACCGCCGAATCGGACAGAAAAGCCCGACAGATGATCAGAAGAATGATAAGTAAAAATCCCGATGCCTACGTACTCGTGACGGGCTGCTATTCGCAGGTCTCTCCCGAGGACGTCGCGGCAATAGACGGGGTCGATTACGTCTGCGGCAGCTCCAACAAGATGACGGTTGTAGATAAGCTCTGCGAGATCGTCAAGAACGGCAGAAAGAATGAAAAATGTGATGTTTCGGTTCCCGAGCTTGACGCGTCGGGCTTTGAAACGATGTCCATTCGTCGTTTCGACCGTACACGCGCATATGTCAAGATCGAGGACGGCTGCGAGTCAAAATGCGCCTACTGCACCATTCCAGCGTCGCGCGGTCCTATTCGCTCAAAGACTTTTGCCGAGGTAATCGACGAGGTAAAGACACTTACCGAAAACGGTGTCCGAGAGGTGGTACTTACGGGCATCGAAACCGGCTCATACGGCAGAGATCTGTCTGAGAACGAGGACTTCGGTTCTCTACTTGCCGCTATTGACAAAATTGACGGCATCGGCAGAGTGCGTACAGGTTCACTTGATCCCACGGTCATAAAGCCTGCATTTGTTGAAACTATACGCGATCTCAAATCGCTCTGTCCGCATTTTCATCTGTCGCTTCAAAGCGGTAGCAGCAAGATCCTCGCCTCGATGAAGCGCAAATACAATGCCGAGCAGGCTCTGGCTTGTATTGAAAGACTGCGCGAGTCTATCCCTAACGTAAAGCTTACCACCGACGTGATCGTAGGCTTCCCGGGTGAGACCGAGGAGGATTTTCTTGAAAGCTGTGAGTTTGCCCGCCGCGCAAGATTTTTAATGATACACGTTTTCCCATATTCTAAAAGAAAAGGCACAGTTGCGGCTGAAATGAAGGATCAGATCCCCGAAGCCGTCAAAAAGGAGCGTGTGGCTATCCTATCTCAGATCAGCCGCGAGATCCGCGCCGAGATCCTTGATGAAAAGATCGCCGAGGATAAACCAATCGAAGTTCTTTTCGAGACCTGCGAGGGCGGATTTGCTCACGGTCACACCGCAGACTTTATCGAGGTCAGAGTTAATACTGACAAAAAGCTTCACGGACTTTTCCGCTCCGTCAAGTTGATTTCTCACGACGGAGACGTCTGCGAAGGTGTTTTCGTTGATTAACGCATCCGAATTTGTGAGAAAAACACACAAAAAGCTTTGATTTTATGGACTTTTTCGTGTCTATTTGTAAAAAACAAAAAAAATTGAAATATTTTTCAAAAAACTATTGCAATTTAGAAAAAAGTATGATATAATATCGAAGTTGCATAATGTATAAAAAATTCTATTAATAGATTGCAAGTAATTGCAAGGAGGTAAAATCATGGCAAAGTGCAGTGTTTGTGGAAAAGGCGTTGTTTTCGGTCAGAACGTTTCTCACTCTAACCGTAAGACCAACAGAACTTGGAAGCCCAATATCCGTAAGGTAAAGGCAATCGTTGAGGGTACTCCCAAGACCGTTGCTGTTTGCTCCCGTTGCCTTCGTTCGGGCAAGGTTAACCGCGCTTAATGCAGGTTAAAGGTTCATAATTACACAGATAGGGTGCGATTATCGCACCCTTTTGCGTTTTGAAAATTTCTTCATGGAGGACAAAATGTACGTTATCACAGACAACAGAATAGATAAGTCCTCCCTTCTTTCTTTGTGTCGGGAGGGATTTAAGCCTATACTCCTCCCCCCTGCAGATTATCTGCAAGCTGGCGTGGCAGGACACACGGATATGCTGATTTTTATAGGGTTTGGACGGCTTTTTTGTCATAAAAGTTATTACGAAAGCAACCGTGAGCTTATAGAGCGCATTGTAAAAATTTCGGAACTTGACTTGACACTCTCCGACGAACCGACGGATGCAAAATATCCTAATGACGTGCTTTTTAACGCGTGTCTTGTGGAAAATAAGCTTATTTGCAACGAAAAGACGGTATCAAAGCTGATACTTGAAGCGGCAAAGACGCTGAAATGCGAAGTAATAAGCATACCGCAAGGATATACAAAATGCTCGGTCTGCGTGGTATCGGAAAACGCAATTATCACGGCTGATAAGGCGATAGCGTCAGCTTGCGAGGCGGTAAGCATCGACGTTTTGACGGTTTCCGAGGGTCATATTTCCCTGCCGCCTTACAACTTTGGATTTATCGGCGGGGCAAGTGGTCTTTGCGGAAACAAGGTCTATTTTTGCGGCGCTCTTGACTGTCATCCCGACGGAGAAAGCATCAAAAAATTCTGTGAAAAGCATAAAAAAATCGCCGTTTCTCTTTCGGACGACGAATTACAGGATGTCGGAAGCCTATTCTTTATATAACAAAAACTATTCACCGTAGTAAGATAAACTAACAAAAAAACCAACTCATTTGTTTGAAAGAATTTTTGAAAAGGGGTGCGGGGGAAAACTTTTTGCAAAAAGTTTTCCCCCGCATTTTTTATAATATCAATCAATAATTTTCTGCGTGTATCTCGAAGTAGCTCTGAGGATGCGCGCAGGTGGGACACATCTGAGGCGCCTTAGTTCCAACTACGATATGACCGCAGTTACGGCACTCCCAAACCTTTACCTCGCTCTTCTCAAAGACCTGAGCGGTCTCCACGTTCTTAAGCAGCGCGCGATATCTTTCCTCATGGTGCTTCTCAATAGCCGCTACCATGCGGAATTTTGCCGCAAGCTCGGTAAAGCCTTCTTCTTCGGCGGTCTCTGCGAAGCCTGCGTACATATCGGTCCATTCATAGTTCTCGCCGTCAGCGGCATTTGCAAGGTTCCATGCGGTGTCGCCGATACCTTCAAGCTCTTTGAGCCAGAGCTTTGCATGCTCCTTCTCATTGTCAGCGGTCTTCAAGAAAAGAGCCGCGATCTGCTCATAGCCTTCCTTCTTTGCCTTGGAAGCAAAATAAGTGTATTTGTTTCTCGCCTGAGACTCACCCGCGAATGCCGCAAGAAGATTAGCCTCTGTTTTTGTGCCTGCGTACTTGTTTGCCATTTGATCATCCTCCGTTTATTAAAATCTTAGGATATTATTCCCACAAAAATATATTATCATACATTTAAGAAATAATCAATAGGTTTTTTAAAAAATTTTTACCCCATAAGTAGACAATTAATAACAAAAATCACAGGGCTTTTGGCAATTGGTACATACTTATTTATTTAGCGAACAAAAACCGCCGACGTTTACGTCGACGGTTTTATTGTTACTAATTAGTCAGTAATATAAGGCAGAAGAGCAACCTGACGCGCACGCTTAATAGCGGTGTTCAGCTCTCTCTGGTGTACTGCGCAGGTACCGGAAATTCTTCTGGGAAGAATTTTGCCGCGCTCGCTGATGAACTTGCGAAGCTTGCCAGCATCCTTGTAATCGATGTAAGCAACCTTGTCAGCGCAGAAGATACATACCTTTTTTCTCTTTGCACGCATAGCAGGGCGTGCAGGACGAGTATTCTCAGTCATCTTATGAAATCCTCCAATTTAAAATTTTAGTTGACGGCGACTCAGAAAGGAAGATCGTCGTCGGTCTTGATCTCCTCAAACTTGGGAGCAGCTCCCGCAGGTGTGGAGAAAGAGGGTGTGGAACCACCGAAAGCGTCGGAATCGTCTCCACCAAAGGAGTTTCCGGACTCAGCGCGGCTGTCAACAAACATAACCTCATCAGCAACGATGTCGGTTCTGTAGTGCTTTGCGCCCTGCTGATCGGTCCATGTGCTGTTCTGGATAGTACCAACTACGCATATGGACGATCCTTTTCTGAAGTAACGGGAAACGAACTCAGCGGTCTGTCTCCATGCTGTTACGTTGAAAAAGTCTGTTTCACTCTGCTGAGCGGAGTTCTTTGTGTATCTGCGGTTAACCGCAATGCTAAAGGATACGACAGCGATGCCACTCTGTGTAGTCTTAAGCTCGGGATCCGCGGTAAGTCTTCCGCCGAGAATGACCTTGTTAAAATTAAAATTAGCCATAATAGTCCTTCCCTTTCAGTCTGGATTATTCAGCGTCTGCTTCGGTAGCTGCAACTTCTTCTGCAACAACTGCTTCAGCAACAACTTCTTCTGCAACGATCTCTTCCTTGACAGTTGCAACAGGCTCGAAATCAAGCTTAACTGTCATGGAGCGCATGATGGACTCGTCGATGTTGAAAAGACGGTCAAGCTCTGCGAGGAAAGATGCAGGGGACTTGTGAGTTACAACGGTGTAGTAACCCTCGTTCATATCGTTGATGGGATATGCAAGACGACGCTTGCCCCACTCTGCGACCTCAACGATCTCACCGTTGGAACCAATCAAACCTGTGAACTTGTTTACAGTAGCCTTTGTAGCCTCCTCACCGTTAGAAAGATCGGTGATGAACAGAGTTTCATAAGAATTGATGATGTTTTCCATGTTTTATTACCTCCCTATGGACTTTATATCGACCGCGCTATGTCTTTTTGCGCGGTAGAGAGACGGCCGTGGGCATCACAGACCGTACCGAGAAGAAATTATACCACAAATTATATATTTTGTCAAGCGATTAGAAAAAACAATTGTAAACTTTTTATTAATTGAGGCGCAAAAATACAGTAACTTACCAATTATTACTCAAATAAATTTAATTGGTATGACTTGCGTTGGCACGCCACCGTCGCTGGTCGTGTGCTATTTGGGAAACGCGACTTGAACTTGCGGCGCACAACCGTGGAACCCCCAAAGCTCGGCAAGCTCGCTTCGGGGAACCCCCGACCCCCCTCTGCACTCCGCGCAGGGCGTGGTATCGACCGCGAAATTCAAAAGCTGCATTTAAACAAAAATAAAGCCGTCGGGCTAACGCCCAACGGCTTTATTTGGTCTGAGTGACAAGACTTGAACTTGCGGCCTCTACCACCCCAAGGTAGCGCGCTACCAGCTGCGCCACACCCAGAAACCTATTTATTGTCGTATCTCGACGACTTGAACATTATACCACAACAAAAACGCTTTGTCAATACCTTTTTTGAAAATTCTTCAAAAAAACTTTTCTGTATTTTTTGTTTAATTCTTGCACTTTTAATTTTGGTGTTTTACTCACCGATCGACTTTGAAAAACACCGACGGATACGGTATCCCGTCGGTGTTTTTCATGTCAGACCAGATTACTTTTTCTTCTTTTCCTTTTCCTTGGCGCGCTTGTCGTTGATTATCTTCATGTGTTCGGCGGTGATAAGCTCAACCCCGTTTTCTCTCGCCCAATCAACACATCCGCGAAGAACCAAAGGCAGGAACACGCGCGGAACCGCAAGGACGGTTTCAAGAGCCTCGTCGGTGAATTTGATCTTATCGTCAACGCGGTCTGCGGCGTAGCGGACGGAAGCCAAAGACGCCTTACGCATCTGAAGCAGCTCGGCTCTCATCTTGGTCTTTCTGTGGAACCAGAAATTTTTGGAGTCACGGTAGCCGTAGTCTACAGGGAGAGGCGGAAAATCCTTTGCTCTGACTCCGTTGATTATAGCGTCGCTATACTTTTTCTTCATAAGGATCTTGTCAATACGAAGAATAAAGTGCGCGCCGAATTTACTGGTTATTCCGTTAAAATCATGATATGGACCCTCGTAGCCGTTAAGCTCTCCGGGAAGATCCTTGTCCGCCCCGTCAAGCTCTCTCATCCAAGTACATTCGATAGCCTCGATAGCATCGGTAAGAACCATAGGTCTTGCCTCGCCCGTTTCCTCCTCGATCATGCTCTTTTCAAGCTTGAAATTGCACTTGGGCATCTTTTCCTCAGGCTTGTCTCCGGGCCATGAAAGCTTTACCGCCTCTTTAAATGTTGCGGGCTTATCGTCTATAAAATTGAGAGCGCATTTACCGTTGCGAAGTATGTTCTGTGCGGTGTTGGAGGAGTTTCTGCAACAAAGGAGCATAGCGTAATAGTCCTTTCCCGCAACGTAATAAGGCTGAACCAAGGAGTATGGTCCTAAATTGGTAGTTCCGTCCTCACAAATGGTGCTGATTATTACGGTAGGCATTGGAAAGAACAAAGAGGTCTGATAAAAATTGTCTACAATTCTTAAATTTTCAAAGCTACTCATAAATAGAATCTCCTTAAAAAGTAATATTTACATATTTATTATATCATAGAGAGACGTTTTTTTCAAGTGCTTTAAAAATTCATTTTTCTCTTTTTATCGATATTTCATTCCATTTTTTTAAGAAATTCGTTGACAAAATTCCGTCACCATGATATAATATTAATGAAAATTTTCAGAAAGGAGATCTGAATTATGGCAAAGAAAAATTTTTTTGACACCAACCTTTTCTCTTCAATACTCTACATCATCCTCGGTGTGCTTTTGATGGTATTCCCCGGTGAGGCTCTCAGCTGGGCTATGACTATTGCGGGCATTTTCTTTATCATCTCGGGTGTTCTCGAATTGATTAAGAAGAATTGGTTCGGCGGCGCTATAAGCCTTATCATCGGTATCGTTATCCTCGTTCTGGGCTGGACACTTGTATGGTTAGTGCTTTTGGTTCTCGGTGTTCTTGTTGCTATCAAGGGTATTATCGCTCTTATCGACGCACTTAAGAGAAGCAAGAAGAACTTCTTGAGCATTCTGTTCGCTATACTTACCATAGTCGTGGGTATCGTTATTGCATTCGGTAACGCTCTTCCTATAGTCGTTATCGTTGCCGGCATACTTCTTGTAATCAACGGCGTACTTGGTCTTGTTTCCGCACTTAAGAAGTAGTTTTGATTTTACAAGCCAAAAACATCCTCCTTTGCAAATATTTGCAAAGGAGGAATTTTTATATAAAATTTGCAAGTCCCACTATAAAACGTGACAGATATCCGTTCAATGCGCCTCCGCTGCATATCTCCAGCGAGCGTATCGGGTTGTCGGTAACGCTTATTAGCATCATTCTATACGTGGGATCGGTCTTTGCTTTTTTCCCTCCGTACCGAACACATAAAAACAGTTCAACCGCCTTATAAACTAACTTCATAAAGAGCGAGCCGTTCTTCATCTCGGAGATCGTACTGCTAAGATCATACTCTCCTTTTCGTTTTTCGGTCTCAACAGGCACGGAGCGTCCCATAAGTTTTTCCCAGTCCTCTCGGGTGGGTTTGCCCGAAAGCGTAGCGTATGCGGTGTCGCGCAGACCTTCGGGAGTTTCTACCGTCTCACCCGAGACGGATATTTCGGCTCTTGCTTTAATATCCTCGCTTGACGAGCCTATCTCTATTCCGTAAATACCCGCAGGAACTTTCCAGCTGTCCTGCCACACGGCAAAGCTTCTGTCGTCAAGTGCAAATCTGACTGTTCTGCTCTCCCCCACGTCAAGCTCTATTCTCTCAAAGCCTTTAAGCTCGCGTTTGGGTCTGAAAATGCCGTTTCTCGGCGGAACGACGTAAAGCTGAACTACCTCCGCTCCCCGTCTGTCGCCCGTGTTTTTGACCGTAACCGAAACGTTTTCTCCGTCGGTCTCAATTCCGCTATATTCAAATTTTGTATAAGATAGCCCGTGTCCGAAGGGGTATAGGACGGGGACGTTTGCCGTCGAGTAATAACGGTATCCTACGAACACGCTCTCACGGTATTGGGGGTTCTTTTGACCAAACGTGTCGGAAGAAATGACATCGGAATATTTCATCGGCCAGCTTTCGGTCAGCTTTCCCGAGGGACATGCTCTGCCCGTCAGCAGATCTGCCGCAGCCTCTCCTCCGCCTTGACCCGAAAGTCCCATATAAAGTATCGCCTTGACCTTATCCGCCCAAGGAAGCTCCATAGCTCCTCCGCCAAATAAGACAACGACGGTGTTCTCGTTCACCTCGGCAACTCTTTCGACAAGGAGATCGTACTCTCTTGGCAGACGCAGATGCTCACGGTCAAACGCCTCGGATTCATAGCTTTCGGGCAAGCCGACCGCTATTACCGCTACTTTTCGGTTTTTAGCCGCCTCTGCCGCCGCCTTGATCTCTATCTCACAGATATTTCCCTGCTCGTCTCCGCAGGGCAGACAGAGAGACTTTGGCATAGCATCAGCAAGGCTTGTCAGATTGGTGGGGTTGATATGACTGCTTCCGCTTCCCTGATACCTCGGGTTTTCCGCCATGCGACCAATGATCACCGCATCGGATTCATTAAGCGGAAGAATATTTTCTTTGTTTTGTAAGAGAACCGCACCCTGCTCCGCTATCTTGCGCGCAAGCGCGTGATGAGCCTCGACATCAAAGGATTCTCTTTTTATTTTTTGTCCTCTTTCGGTCAACGCAAGAATACGGGAAACGCTTTCGTCAATATATTTTTCTTCAAGCTCACCTCGTCTGACCGCTCTTTCGGTCGCCTTGTGCATATATTTTGAGCCGCCCGGCATATTCAGGTCGCACCCTGCCTCAAACGCCTTTATCCTGTCGTTAAGCGCTCCCCAGTCGGTGATAACCACGCCCGAAAATCCCCATTCGTTACGCAAAACGTCGGTCAATAGCCAACGGTTATCCGAAGCGTAGACGCCGTTTATTTTGTTATAGGAACACATAACGGTGTTCGTCCTGCCCTCCTTGACGGCCATCTCAAATGGGGTGAGATATATTTCGCGGAGCGTCCTCTCGTCAAGCATACTGTCACTGCTCTGTCTTTTATATTCCTGACTGTTGACGGCAAAATGCTTGACGCAAGCCGAAACTCCGTCAACACTCTGAACACCCTTTATAAATGACGCCGCCATATATCCCGACAGAAACGGATCCTCGGATATATATTCAAAATTTCTTCCGCAAAGCGGATTTCTTTTAACGTTACAACCGGGACCAAGCACCACCGAAACACCTGCGGCGGAGGCTTCAAGTCCGATAGCTCTGCCCTCGGCTTCGTAAAGCTCACGGTTCCACGTAGCGCCTGCGGTCACCGCGGCAGGAAAGCAGGTTGACGGCAAAGACTTGTTGATACCAAGCATATCTCCCTCGTTCACCTGAGAACGCAATCCGTGAGGTCCGTCCGACATTTTTATGCTGTCTATACCAAGACGGGGGAGCTTTTTCGTATTCCAGAAATCCTTTCCCGTACAAAAGGATATTTTTTCTTTAAGCGTCATTTCTTCAACCTTTTTATTTATTTTCAAACCTCTCACCGCCTTTCGTCTGTTATTTCCATTTGATTATACCACATAAAAACGCTATTAGCAACCGTTTAACGCAAAAAACCGTCGGAGAATGATTTCTCCAACGGCTTTTTATCAAACAAAAGACAAGATCAGATACAAGATAATAAAGGCAACTGCCAAAAGTCCAAGCACCGCAAGCATTGGTAAAAACATCATTTTTACCGCTCCGATATAGGTCTCGAACTGCTCCTTCAAGCTTGCGCGACCTAAATAATTTGCTTTTGGCGCTTTCATTTCGCCTTTTTCAGCATTTTTGCCGCTTATTGCCGACATATCGGCTATGGTTCTGCCGTCGTCGACGTATATTATCTTCTCTTTTTTCTTTTTGTTCTTGTTTTTATCGTTATTCTTACCCATGATCATTCCTCATCAAGCAGGTGGCACGCCGCAAAGTGTCCGTTCTCGTACTCCTTATAGGAGGGTGTGATATTCTTACACTTTTCGGTAGCGTAGGGACAACGGGTATGGAATCTGCAACCTTTGGGAGGATTCATCGGCGAAGGAATGTCACCTTTCAGCACGATGCGATTCATCTTCTCGTCGGGATCGGGATTTGGGATTGCCGAGAAAAGCGCCTTGGTATAGGGGTGCAAGGGATTTGCGAAAATATCCTTCTTTTCACCGAACTCAACCATCTGTCCGAGATACATAACTCCTACCTTATCGGATATAAACTTTACTACCGAAAGATCGTGAGAAATGAAAAGATAGGTCAGATTCATTGAGCGTTGAAGCTCTTTGAGCAGATTGATTATCTGCGCCTGGATCGACACGTCAAGTGCCGAAACAGGCTCGTCGCAAACAACGAGCTTAGGCTTTACCGATAAGGCTCTGGCAATACAGATCCTCTGTCTCTGTCCGCCCGAGAACTCGTGAGGATAGCGTTCGTAATAGTAGTCACGCAGACCGCACTTTTCCATAAGATCCATTACGTAATCCTTGACCTCATTTGGGGGAACAATTCCATGAACCTTGACAGGCTCGGAAAGAATGTCTCCAACCGTCGCCCTTGGAGGAAGCGACGAATAGGGGTCCTGGAAGATTATCTGCATATCGGTACGAAGCTGTCGCATCTTGGAATTATTATAATTCGTAATGTCCTCGCCGTTAAAGATGATCTGTCCGCCACTGGGCTGATGAAGCTTCAATATGGTACGACCCAAGGTGGTCTTACCGCAGCCCGATTCACCTACGATGCCCAGCGTCTCACCCGCCTTTACGGTAAAGGAAACGTCATCGACCGCTACAAGCTCCTTCTGAACCTTACCAAGAAGGTTTTTCTGCACGGGAAAGCATTTTCGGAGGTTTCTGACCTCAAGTATCACGTCGTTAGAAACGTCATTTTTGAACTCTTTATCAGTCATTTTTCTCCTCCTCTCCGTACAAGTGGCAGGCTACGTAGTGAGTGGGGCTGACCTGCACCATGCCGGGATAATCTCCCGAGCATTTCTTAGTGCATTTCGAGCATCTCTCCTTAAAGTAGCAATGGTTCGGCATGTTCACGGGGTTGGGAACGTTGCCTGGAATATTAAAGAGCGTATCGGAATCAGAACTCATAGTGGGCTTGGACTTTTGCAGACCGACGGTATAGGGATGGAGAGGATTATGGAATATCTCTCTCACCGTTCCCTGCTCGATAACCCTGCCCGCATACATGACCACAACGTAGTCCGCCATTTCTGCGACCACACCGAGGTCGTGGGTGATAAGCAATATAGAACCGTTGATCTTGTCTTTAAGGTCACGGAACAGGTCGAGTATCTGCGCCTGAATCGTAACGTCAAGAGCCGTGGTAGGCTCGTCGGCTATGATAAGACGGGGATTGCAAGCCAGCGCCATTGCTATCATAACTCTCTGTCTCATGCCGCCCGAAAGCTCATGAGGATAGGCCTTGTAAACACGCTCGGGAGCGGCAATTCCCACAAGCTCCAACATCTCCATAGTCTTTGCCTTCGCCTGCGCCTTGGTAGCTCCGGGAACGTGAATAAAGGTTACCTCGTCAAGCTGATTTCCTATGGTGAAAACGGGGTTGAGAGAAGTCATAGGCTCTTGGAAGATCATAGCGATCTGTCTGCCTCTGATACGGAATATCTCGTGGATCGGCATATTGGCAATATCGTATACCTTTTCCTCGGTCTCGTATCTCTCCTGTCCGTCCTCGCCGACGACGGGAATGGGATTTCCCTTTTTGTCGCGCTTGAAATCCTCAGATTTGAAGCGGATATGACCCGAAACGATCTGTCCCGCAGGTCCTTGGATAAGCTGCATTACCGACATACTCGTAACGCTCTTTCCACAACCCGACTCGCCTACGATACCGACAGTAGCGTTCTTGGGAACGTTGAAGGAAACTCCGTTTACCGCCTTGACTACGCCTTGGTCGGTAAAGAAGTATGTATGAAGATCCTCAATTTCAAGAATGTTGCCGTCGTCCTTCATATTTGTGACAAACTCGCTCTCCTTTGCGCGGCGGTGCTTTCTCTTTTCGAGCGCCCCCGTTATCTTGCGGTTCTCACGCGCGATAGCTCTTATTTCCTTTCCCGACAGGTAATGATTATCCTTTTTTGCAACTGTTTTATTATCAGCCATTATCATTACCTCCTTCCCTTGGGGTCAAGGGCGTCACGCAGACCGTCGCCCACAAAGTTGAAGCCCAGCACCGCGGTGACGATGCAAAGTCCGGGCGGGATCCAAATATTCATATAGTTAATAAGAACGTTGGGGTCGCTTGTTGAGTTTATCATAGTTCCCCACGCGGCGTAAGGAGGCTGAACTCCCATGTTGAGGAAGGAGAGCGAAGCCTCATAAAGTATCATGCTTCCAAGGCTCAAAGTCATAGAGACGATAAGCTGTGGCATGACGTTGGGGATAAGGTGCTTGAATATCTTTCTCGCGGTGGAATATCCCATCGCCTCTGCCGCAACCATATACTCCTGCTCGCGCAGATAAAGAATCTGTCCGCGGACAAGTCTTGCAGTTCCCGGCCATGAGAACAACGTCAGGAATGCCATAAGGAAGTAGATACGCAAGCGGGGTTCACCCATTATCGACTGAATAAGAGTGGGATCCTTCTCCTCACCAAAGGCGGTAAGAAGCGTACCGAACACCAGCATTATGGGAAATCCCGGGATACACATAAGCACGTCACATATTCTCATAACCACGTTATCAACGACTCCGCCAAAATATCCCGCGATACCGCCCATAATTACTCCAAGAATTGTGATTATGAACACGGTTATAAATCCGATGATAAGCGAAATGCGTCCGCCGTACATCAAACGAGCCAGAACGTCGTATCCCGTCTTATCTGTTCCGAGAGGGTGAGCCGCGCTCATAGGAGCGAGAGCATTTTCCTTTTCGGTCTTTTCGGTTATCTGATAGAATGTGACGGTCTCTCCGTCTCTTTCGTAGCTTATCTCCTTTTGGGTATATTCTACCATAGGAGTGTTATCGACCTCGATCTCACCCCAGCTGGTATAGAATACAGGACCCAGAAAGCAGAACGCGAACAGAAACGCAAGCATTATAAGTCCCGCTACGCTGAGCTTGGACTTGAAAAAGCGCCGCAGTACCATCTGCGTGGGAGACATGAGACGAACGTTGCGGTCAAGAGGAGTATCCTGCTCTGCTCCGCTCTGCGCATTCTCATTTTCAATTATCTCGTCCACTGCGTTGTTTTTGTTTTCAGTATTATTCATACGCCCTCCTTACTGCAACTTGACGCGAGGGTCAACGACTGCGTACATAAGATCAGAGAGCAAAATACCGATAATGCTAAGCAGAGCCAAGAACATATTATAACCCATGATAAGGTTTATGTCTCCCTTGATCATAGCCTGATAAGCGGTATTACCGATACCGGGGAGGTCAAAGACCTGCTCGGTGATGATCGCTCCCGAGAAAAGTGAGGGCAAAAGTCCCGCAAGGCTTGTGACAAGCGGTATCATCGTATTACGGAATGCGTGCTTGTAGATGACCACCTGCTCACGAAGTCCCTTGGCTCTTGCGGTACGGATATAGTCGGAATTGAGAACTTCAAGCATATTGGTTCTCGTCATTCTCATTCTTCCGCCTATGCTCAGTATTACTACCGTCATGATCGGCAGTACGAGATATTTTATATATTCCAATATGTAGGCTATTCCCGACGTGGATTGCGTGGCATCGCCAAGTCCTGAGGACGGCAATAGTCCAAGCAGTCCGTTATAGGCGAATATTCCCTTCAAAACCTGTCCGAAAAAGAATGCGGGCAAGGAAATACCTATCATTACCAGCACCGTGACAAGATAATCACGGAAGGAATACTGATGGGTCGCCGCTGTGATACCGAGAGGAATAGCTATCATGAACTCAAACACCGTCGCAACCGCCGCGACCAAGAAGGATACGAACATATCTCTCTTGATAACGTCGACTACGGGCAGCTGCTGAGTAAAGCTTTCGCCAAAATCAAAGGTTACGATCTTTTTAAGCCACTCAAAATAGCTTACGTCGTACATCTTCATGATAGCGTCCTTGGTCTCCTCATCAACGATCGCGCCGCCCGCGTTCATCTCGTTGATCTTGTTCTCCGCGAAGCTGGACGGCATATTCTGAATGAGGATAAAGAGTATCAGCGAAACTCCAAGCAGTATCAATACAGACAGAAGAAGTCTTTTCAGTATGTATTTAACCATAAATTACTCCAAAATTTTAATGACGCACGGGGAGACGGATAATCCTTCTCCCCTGCGACTATAGGGTATAGGCAGATCAATCCGCGAACTCGATCTCCCAGATGTGATCAAGGGGCGAGGTGTAGGGGTTGATCTCGTCAGGTATTGAAGCGGAATCAATAATCTTTGAGTTGTATGCGTAAAGCACGTCTCTCTGATAAACGGGAAGCTCGATCGCAAGATCGAGAACGTAGCCCATAGCCTCTCTGTAAAGCTCGGAACGCTCCTCACGGTCCTCGGTCTCTCTTGCCTCGTCTATAACCGCGCTGAGGTCATTGAGTATTGCGTTCTCCTTGGGATAGGTTGCGGGAGAAGCAAGGATCTCACGATAACCCCAAGCAAGAGTGCTTGTTGCGGTAGAGTTCTTATGATATACCTGATACATATCGGGGTCAACGGTAGTTCCCCACGCCGCTGCCCAGACTGCAAGCGAGCCTGTGGTCAGCTTGGTAAGCGCCTGAGTATCGGGAACGACCTCGATGTCCCAGCCCATTTCGTTAAGCAGATCTGCCGCCGCACGGAAGGTGAGGTAGGTGGGGTGATCGTTAAGGTCAGCACCCGCGATAGTAAATTTGAGAGAAAGCGATTTGTCGCCCGCCGAAACGCCTGCGGCATCCATATACTGCTGGATCTTCGCCTTTGCGTTCTCCTTTGCTGCGTCATCGGAAATATTCTCGTTGTGATAATCAAGGAAAGGATAGTCGTGATCGTTTATTCTGTCGAAGTCGCCAAGCTCGTTCTTGGGGTATGCCCAGCTGACGGTTGACATAGGCCAGAAGATGTTCTCTGCCGTACCAACACTATAATAGCTCAGCGCGAGAGAGGTATCCATAGCGCACATGATAGCCTTACGGATATTGATATCGGGAACCTTGCCTGCATTGATACCGATGTAACCGTAACCAAGCTGGTCGGTGCTGAGCTTTTCGATACCCTTGGATTCAAGACCGTTGAGCTTGTCGATATTGTACTGGGTGTACTGGGGAGAGATATAATGTACCGAACCCTCTTCAAGAGCCGCGATAGCGTTGGACGCGCTTACAACTCTGTAACGGAGCTTCTCGATCTTGGGCTGACCCATAATGAAGCTGTCGTTTCTCTTGAAGTAAACGACGTTATTTGAGAAGAAGTCATTCTCGTTGATGTTATCGTTGTTATCTCTGTCGGTTGCCTTGTAAGGACCTGCGCCCATAGGAACCTTGATGTTTCTTGCGGACTGGATAACATCTCTCATAAAGTCGAAGGACGCAAACTCAACGCCGAACTGGTTGTTTGCGATGTCAACGGTGTAGCCCTCTGCATAGTAGTGCTGGGGAGCTACCGAGAAAGCGAAGTTCCAGATAGCCTTGGGGTCAACGCCGTTAATGGTTATTTCAAGAACGTCGTATTCATCCGCGTTTACGGGAGTTCCGTCGGAATTATGCTCTTTTGCTACCTTGTAGGTGTTATTGCCGATAGTGACCTCGGTCTCGTCTCCCGTATGGCCGAGAGAAACGATACCAGAGATATTTTCGATAGCAAGCTTGCCGTCTACGGTATTTTCTTTGAGGATTACTTCCCTTGCCTGAGCGGTGTACTGAGTGCGAAGCTCGGTAGCGGTCGCCCATACGGTAAGGATACGGTTAAGACCGTTCTCGGTCTCCTGATTGAATACGTAGTCGATCGCCGACTGCTTATCCTTTACAACGTCCTTGCTGTAAAGAGGGGTAAGGGTCTCGATCTTTGTCTTGTCCTCTTTACCGTTAGCGTCCTTGGCATACTTGACCTCAACGAAGCCCTCCATAAACATGAAGCAGAATACCTCGTCGGCAAATTCCTCGTGAGACTTGTAAGGCTCCTCGGTAAAGGACTCCTGCGCCGCCAGATAGTCGGTGCCCAGCTCCTCTTTATACAGCTCCAGAGCGTGGTCGTAGTCCTTCAGCAGATCCGCGTTGGACACGGCGGTCTCATCGTTGGAGATGGCAGACTTATAACCGGAAGACACGTTATGGGCCAAAATGGCCTTCTTCATCTCCTCATAGGGCACCTCGTTGGTGGCGGACATCTTCAAAGAAGACT
>JAZSRA010000117.1:0-1751 GCA_045538195.1 Eubacteriales bacterium
CCCGGGAGAAATCTCATTCTCTTCTGGAAGTTCCGGACGATCGGTCATGAGAAATCCCTTCATTCGATTTCCATGAAGTCGGATCAAAAGATTGAACCGTTTTAAGAATATAGGAAAACATCGTATAAAGTCCTGTAAGAATCCCCAGGACAATCGCGATGACCAACACCCATTTTCCAAGTCCAGCGCGATGAACCAAGGCCCAGCCGCCCCAGATGATCAATCCCGCGGGACAGATCAGCATAAAGGCCGCCTGAGAGATATAATTCAGCGCGTAGACAAACCGGAATGCCGACTGAATCGGTGTATGATGCTCGGAAGACTTCATATATCCAAAACCTCCCAATCGTACTCTATGATACAGCAAAATGAGAAAAAAAGCAAGTGAAAAAGAAAATCGACAGAGGAATACAAAATTATACTGAAAACAGAGAAAACAAGAAAATATAATGACAAAATAAATGATTTTAAAAAATTATAGTCATATAGAATACAATATGAACAAAGAAAAGAGTACATAAAAAGAAAAGCAGGACGGCATACGTACCGTCCTGCTTATTAATACATAACAAAAAACCGAGAACAAGAAGTTCTCGGTTTGATGGCAGGGGCAGAAGGGATCGAACCCTCGGCCTACGGTTTTGGAGACCGCCGCTCTACCAGCTGAGCTATACCCCTATATGAAGGCCTGTGGTTCATAGCCGCACAAGCCCGGTTTGGTGGGCCTTCAGGGACTCGAACCCGGGACCTACCGGTTATGAGCCGGCTACTCTAACCAACTGAGCTAAAGGCCCATGATAGAAATTCGAGCGCTTAGAGAATACTAGGCGCTCTAATCTTGGCTCCCCCTGTTGGACTCGAACCAACGACACCGCGGTTAACAGCCGCGTGCTCTACCGACTGAGCTAAGGAGGAGTGTCGGCGCCGACCAATTTTCCCAGGACCCACCGGTCCAAGTATCGTAGGCACTGAAGAGCTTAACTACCGTGTTCGGAATGGGAACGGGTGGACCCTCTCAGTAATAAACACCGACTATATATTAAGCGGAGCGCCGCTTAATAATCTTTACTTGTTTTACTCTCACTTTTTAAAAGGCTTGGTGACCCGTGCGGGAATCGAACCCACGTTTGCGGCGTGAGAGGCCGCCGTCTTGACCGCTTGACCAACGGGCCACACCTTGGTGCGCCTTCAGGGACTCGAACCCGGGGCCCGCTGATTAAGAGTCAGCTGCTCTACCAACTGAGCTAAAGGCGCTTATTGACCGTGCCTTCAGAACTAAATAAAGAGAACTTTCTGGATTCAGCTTTTTTTCACGAACCTGACTCATTTAAAGGTCAAGCCCTCGACCTATTAGTATCAGTTGGCTCAACGCATTACTGCGCTTACACCGCTGACCTATCAACCACATAGTCTTTGTGGGGTCTTACTCCTTTCGGATGGGAGGTATTATCTTAAGGAGGGTTTCACGCTTAGATGCTTTCAGCGTTTATCCCGTCCGTACATAGCTACCCGGCTGTGCTCCTGGCGGAACAACCGGTGCACCAGAGGTACGTCCATCCCGGTCCTCTCGTACTAAGGACAGCTCCCTTCAAACCTCCTTCGCCCGCAATAGATAGGGACCGAACTGTCTCACGACGTTCTGAACCCAGCTCGCGTGCCACTTTAATCGGCGAACAGCCGAACCCTTGGGACCGAATCCAGCCCCAGGATGTGACGAGCCGACATCGAGGTGCCAAACCTCCCCGTCGCTG
>JAZSRA010000061.1:0-21348 GCA_045538195.1 Eubacteriales bacterium
CCGCGCGAAAATCTCTCTTATCTCGCACGAAAGCCACCCAAAAGAGTGGCTTTTTTCGTTGGCGGAGAGGGAGCTTCGAACAAGCGAGAAACACTTCGCGGTTCGAGAGGGAGAATTCCCCCACGCCGCCGGTGGCGGATGAAGTGGGGGAATTCGAGTGGCAGCCTCCCCGTGAACGCGACCGAACGACGAGTGAGGAAAGCGAGAACGGTTGGAGGCAACAGCGCAAGCGGCTTGCCGCGCGAAGATCTCTCCTTCTCCTGCAAAAAAGGACGAAAAATTGTTAAAATTCCTCGTCTTTTTTATAATCATCAAATACAAGCTTTATTCATATTTTCTCTTTGTTTTTTTGATCAATTTCAGGGAAACAAAGCAAATAGTAGTCACATTCGTCGCAACAACACTCATAGCCTTGCTGTCCGTTGCCAAGACATGTGGCAGGCTCTCCCGGTATAAGCTCAACACCGCTAATGTCTATTACCATTTTTTGAATACTCTTTCTCATATATCCCCCGTCAGCATATAAAAAGTGCGGCGACCGAAGTCACCGCACAAAAACGCAAACTCCAAGTCGTCGCCAAACAAACTATATACAGATTGGGTATATTACTATACTTTTTCATGTACGGAATTTGCATTTTGTCAAATGCTATATGAAAAAGTATAGACCAAAAAGAGTATAAATATCCCAAAAAGAGAAATACACCCATATACTGTATATTTAGTTTGTTTGGCAAATTCATTTTATCACAATTTTTTTATCTTGTCAATAGTAAATTCAAGTATAGCTTCTGTTGACTTGCGGAGTTTTTTGTGTTAATATTGTAATAATAAGAAGTGCATATTAAAGGAGAATTTATGTTCATAAAATCAAAAATCATCCGCTCGCCACACGCTTTTGCCACTCGGAGAGGGGGAGTCAGCGAGTGTGAGTACACCAAGTCGCTGAATCTCGCCTTTGGCAGGGGCGACGATGACAAAACCGTGCTTAAAAATCTTCAAATATTCTCCGACGCGGTGGGATTTGACCCCAAAAGCGTCGTTTCTCTGCCGCAGATACATTCCGATAACGTATTCAAGGTCGGGAAGGACGACTGCGGCAAGGGCTATTTCGTCCGAGACGGTATCGAGGGTGGAGACGGCTACATAACGGGAGAGCGCGGCGTAGTTCTCGGTGTCAAGACCGCCGATTGCGTCCCCATTATATTTGAAGCCGAAAAGGACGGCAGGATCGTTGCCGTCGGCGCGGTTCACGCAGGCTGGCGCGGGACTGTGTCGGGGATAGCTCCCAAGTGCATTTCCATGCTTTGCGAAAGCTTTAGCGTCGAACTGCGGCAGATCCGCGCGGCTATCGGCCCTTGTATCCACAGCTGCTGCTACGAGGTCGGAGAAGAGCTTCTCTCCGCGGTCGCGGACGCAACAGGCGAGAAGCTTGCCGCAAAATTTGTCACTAAGCGCGAGGGGACGGAGAACAAATACTCCTGCGACCTTGTCGGCATCAACCGACATCTGCTGACGGCGGCAGGGATTTTGCCTCTCAATATTGACGTCATTGACAAATGCACCTGTTGTGAAAACGAGCTTTTCTTCTCACACAGGTACTCAAAGGGAATGCGCGGAACTATGCTTAACGTTATATTTATGCAGACTTGAAATCTTTTGTAATTTATACTTTGCTTGGAGGGTATTCTTAATAATGTTTATGGGTAGCGGGGCTTATTAAGGTTTAAATGCCTACATAAAAATCGGAGACGGTTTCGTCTCGGGTTCCTAAGGACAGCAAAAAGCCGATACAGATTTATTTCTGTATCGGCTTTTTGCTATCCACCGCACTTTGGGCGGTGAGCAAGTGTGTATTTCCTGATAGTTTTTGAGTGATATGCTGTCTTCGACAGCGTGATATTTTTGCTTTGCAAAAGTGATATTTCAAGGTGTTACCTTGAAGTGATATTCTATTCGCCTCCCGGAACTCGCGAAGCGAATACCACTCGGCGTAAGCCGAATAGCACTGCGTAGCAATATCACTCGCCAAAGGCGAATAGAGTTGGCGTTGTGTTCCTAAGGAACACAACGCCTTATTCAAGCTCTTCGTATATTTCGAGAAGTCTTTCTTCGATCTCGGTCTTGCGGGCATCAAGCTCGGCGACCTTTTTGTAGTCTGTCGCGGCGTCACCGCACATTTCGGCATCGATCGCCTCGATCTCGGCTTCAAGCTTTTCCATTTCGGCGGTAAGACGCTTTACGCGAGCTTCCTTTTTCCTTGCCTCTGCCGCCTCCTGCTTGTTGCGGAGATACTGCTCCTTCTGACTGCCTGCCGCCACCTTGGGGGCTTCCGCTTGTATTATAGCGCCCATGCGCTCCTTGCGTGCGTTTGTAAACTCGCGGAACTCGGTGTAGGCTTTGCCCTCACGGGTGATCTGATAGTCGAACATATCGCCCTCCACGTATCCGTCGGGCTTCAGCTCGATTATTCGGCTGGCTAACTTTTCAATGAAATAACGGTCGTGAGAAACGGCGATGATCGTGCCGTCAAACTCCTCCAACGCTGACTCCAACGCTTCGCGGGAGTCTATATCAAGGTGGTTGGTCGGCTCGTCGAGGATAAGCAGATTCATGTGTGAAAGAATGAGCTTGGAGAGGGTAAGTCTTGCCCTCTCTCCTCCCGACAGCATTTTTACCGTCTTGAAGACGTCCTCGCCCCAAAAATTAAACCACGCGAGGGTGGAGCGTATCTTCTGCTCGGGCAGGGTAGGATATGCATCCCAAAGCTCGTCAATGACGGTCTTGCTCTCGTCAAGATTTTGGTTTTCCTGATCGTAGTAGCCGATCTCAACGTTGTATCCGTCCTCGACCTTTCCTGTGAGGGGGGTGAGGGTCTTCATAAGAATTTTAATAAGGGTGGATTTGCCGCAACCGTTAGGACCGATCAAGAGCAGTCGGTCGTTTTTCTTTACGAGGAAATCAAGCCCCGTAAAAAGTCTTTTCTGACCGAATCCCATCGAGAGATCAGTGATCTTCATGACCTCGTTGCCGCTGGCGATGGCAGAGGTGAACTTCATTCTGATCGCTCTCTGCTCGCTTTCGGGTGCCTCAAGCTTTTCCATTTTGTCAAGCATCTTTTGCCTTGACTCGGCGGCAATGATGTTTCGCTCGCGGTTCCACTGTCTCTGCTGGGCGATGTAGGCTTCTTGCCTTGCGATCTCCTTTTGCTGCTCGCGGTAGTGCTTGGCGTAAATCTCTTTATCTATCCGTCTCTGCTCCATGCTACGGGTATAGTTTCCGTTGTAGAGCTTGGCTTTGTGATGCTCGATGGCAAGGGTTTTATTAGTAACTCGATCGAGGAAATAACGGTCGTGGGAGATCACCATTACGCATTTTTTGTATTGTATCAGATAGTTTTCAAGCCATGCGAGAGTCTCGATGTCAAGGTGGTTGGTCGGCTCGTCCAGCATCAGGATGTCAGGCTCGCGACAGAGCTGAACGGCGAGGGCGAGACGGGTTCTCTGTCCTCCCGACAAAAGATTTACGTTTTTGTCGATAGCTTCGTCATCAAAGCCTAATTTTTGCAATATTGAACGGCATCTGCCGCGAAATTCAAGTCCTCCGTCGCGAATGAATTTTTCATTGAGTGCCATATACTCGTTGGTATAAATGCGGTGCTTTTCGCCGTCGGAGTGGTCGTTTAAGAGGATCTCAAGCTCGGAGAGCCGCTTTTCGGCGGCAAGCAGTGCGGGAAAGGCGGCGAACATATTTTCAAGTGCCGTTGAACCCTCCGCGCCGTCGGCTTCGGAGAATGCGCCGTACTGGGAAAGAATTCCCACGGTCTTGCCCTTGGATATATATACTTCTCCCTCCTCGGCGTCGTATTCACCTGTTATCAGCTTGAAAAGCGAGGTCTTTCCGCTTCCGTTTGAGCCGATTATCCCCAGCTTGTCATTTTCTTCAAGAGAAAAGGAGACCTTTTCAAGTATAGTGGTCGTACCGAACCGCAAGGTCAAGTCGTTTACACTTATCGCTATCATTATTTTATCCTTTTATTATAATTTGTTACAATTTGTGTCCGTATTTTACACATTTAAAATCGTTATATTTGTTGACTTTTCACTTTTATTGTTATATAATTATCTTAACCACATAACATTTTATCATTTTTACGTGATTTTGTCAATGAAAACTTAAGAAAAGAGGTTTTTATGAATATGAAGGTTTCGGTCGTCGGTTGCGGCAGATGGGGTTCGCTTATAACCTGGTATCTTGCCGAGAAAAGGGGGCTTGACGTCACACTTTACGGACGCGAAAGCTCCGAGCATATACAGAGATTTATCAAGGAGAGAAAAAACGATCTTTTGACGCTTCCCGACAGCGTCAAGGTCACAACCAGCCTTGATTGTCTCACGGATGCCGATGTTATCGTGATTTCAATAAATTCCCAAGGGCTTTCTGCATTTATGCAGGAGATAAGACCCCTTGGACTTAAAAACAAGATATTCGTCCTTTGCATGAAGGGAATAGACATCGCCACGGGCCGCCGTCTTTCTGAGGTGACGCAGGCGGGAACAGATAAAACCAACAAGGTCGCCGTTTGGATAGGCCCCGGTCACGTTCAGGAGTTTTACTCGGGTATTCCTAACTGCATGGTCATCGACAGTGAGGACGATGCGGTGAAGCATCTGCTGGTTGATACTTTTTCAAGCGAGCTGATACGCTTTTATTACGGCGAGGATATGATCGGCAATGAGATCGGAGCGGCGGCGAAGAACGTCATCGGTATAGCCGCGGGCATGCTTGACGGATATGGTCTTTCCTCACTGAAAGGCGCGCTTATGTCAAGAGGCTGCCGCGAGGTGGCAAGACTTATTTCGGCTATGGGCGGCAACGAGCTGTCGGCTTACGGTCTCTGCCATTTAGGCGATTACGAGGCGACCGTCTTTTCAAAATTCTCTCACAACCGAGCCTTTGGCGAAATGTTCGTGAAAGGTGAAAGACTTGACAAGCTGGCAGAGGGCTATTATACCGTAAAGGCTCTTATGGATCTATCAAAGGAGTATGCCGTAGATATGCCGATCTGCCGCGCGGTATATGAGATCATATATGACGGCAAGGATGCCAAAGAGGTATTGGGCGGTCTGTTTGAGCGAAGCATCAAGACAGAATTTTACAAATAATCCGAGATAAAAGCTATGGGAAGAAAGATTTTTGCGGAAAAGAATTATAACGTTTCAAAGTGCGTTATTCCTTACGAGGAGTTCAAGATATTTTCTGACAGAAAAGAGGGTTTTTCTCTGAATCCGAGATACAGAGAAGTGGCAATTGCCGAGGCGGAAAAGCTACTTGATAAAAAATATTACGTGCTGACCGTAACCGATTTCATGCTTTACAGAAAAACCGGAAAAAGAGCGGTCTATCAGAATCAGTACAATCCTAGGCGACTTGATCTTATTCAGTTAACTTTAGCCGAAGCATACGAGAGGCAGGGAAGATTTGTCGACAAGATACTTGACCTTGTGTGGATGATACTGGAAGAAAGCACATGGGTGTTGCCTGCTCATATTAATCCCAATCCCAACGATAAAACTCACTCTCTGCCGTATTCTTACGAGGGCGGCCGCAACTATTCCGACCTTTACGTTGGAAACACCGGCTCGACCTTGACCTTCACTTGGTATCTCCTTCGCGAGGAGTTTGACAAGATCTCTCCCGTCATCAACAAGAGAATAATCGAAAATCTCCGCGACAGAGTTATATATCCTTTTATAAATCATTTCACCGAAATGCCTTGGCTTGGATACGGGCCGTACAACTGGATGAATAACTGGTGTCCTCACATAGTGGCGCAGACGCTCACCACCTGCGCGCTGGCTATCGAGGACAAGGAGACCCGCGACAAGGTCGTAGAATTGTCTCTTGTGGCACTCGACAAATTCACCGACATTTATTCCCCCGACGGAGCCTGCGACGAGGGCCCCGGATACTGGGAGGGCGCGGGCGGCGCGCTTTACGAAGCCTGCCTCGTGCTTTACGATATGACGGCAGGAAAGATCAATGCCTTTGATGACGTTCTTCTCAAAAGCATGGTGGAATATTTCCCGAGAATGTACGTGGCAAACGGTCATTTTCTCAACTATTCCGACGCACATACAAGCGTTAGCATAGACTTCCCTTGGGGCTACGATTGGGGTAAAATGTGCGGAAGCGATCTTGTAATGAACTTCTGGGAGTTCAAGAACGAGATTTCCGAAAAGCTCGGTAAGGTCAAGTTTTCAAGCTACTCTTGTTGGAGATATTACCGTGACCTCTGCGCTCCCGACCTTGCGAGACGTGACTTCAAGGTGGCGCTCAAGTCCTATTTCCCCAGCTTACATCTTGCCATCAGCCGCGAGAGCGAGATCCCCGAGGAGGGTCTGTATCTCTCGATTAAGGGCGGACATAATTTGCTGAGCCACAACCACAATGACACGGGAGATTTCACCGTTTTCTGTGACGGTCAGCCGATCTTTATCGACGCGGGTGTCGGTACTTACACAAGACGAACCTTTGATAAGGACAGATATACTATCTGGTCTATGAGCGGCGAGTATCACAACATACCCACTATAAACGGAGTTTATCAGCAATCTGGCAAGTGCTACGCCTCAAAGGATGCCAAATATGACGAGCAGACCGGTGGACTTTCCATCGATCTGACCGACGCTTATCACGCAAGCGCGTCTATCGAAGAATACAGGAGAGAGGCGGTCATTGACAACGGGAAAGCCGTTGTTACCGACACCCTCACTTCAAAAATTGACGGCGAGGTCATCTTCAATCTGCTCACGGTCTCCGAGCCAAAGCTTCTCAAAAAAGGCAAAATGGAGGTCTGCGGAAAGGTGGTTGACTTCGACCCCTCTCTTGAATTTTCTTTCGACAATCCCGACTGCACTTGGGATGAGACCGAAACCCTGCCCGCACAGTGGGGAATCGAAAGATTTTACAGAATAAGACTTCGCGCGTCTCTTAAAGCGAACGAACCGCGCGTCTTTACTCTGACGGTAAACAAATAAGAGCAATAAAAAAGCACCCACCGGGTGCTTTTTTATTGCTCTTATTTGATATTATTGTTGATTTTAGCTCGGCTTTTTCTTCTGACCGTTATTTCTTTTTTTGACAAAGACCGTTACGGTCAATACCGTAATGCCGGCAACGAGGCAGACCGACACAACCACGGCTCCGATTATCTCCCCTGCGCTGACGATCTTCATAGGCTCGTCTTCCCAGACGGGACGAATCTGCGCGCCGTTCCTTGCCGCGTCAAAAAGCTCGTCAAGCGACTTTATCTCCGACGCGCCCGACGATACGTCCTGCCAGCCCCAAAGGAATTTTTCCTCGGTATTCTCGTACTTCGGCAGACCGTAGCCTACTATGTATTTACTGTCAAGGGGATAGACCTTTACCGCAACGCAATCACCGACGGCGGGAGAGCCAAGCCTTGTGTTGGTGTTTCCCTCAATGGTATATACCTCATCCTCGTCCGAAAAAAGAACGATTCCTACGTGGGAAGCATCAACCTTGATGCTTGGGTCGTTAACGTCTTTGAAAAATATAATATCTCCCGTCTTGGGGGCGTATCCTTGTTTTTCACGGTAAATTCCGTTTTCAATACACGCTTTGCGCCATTGCCAGCAGCTTCGGTAGGTTGCGGCGCTGCTCTGTCCGCTCTGCTCCTCGCTGACGCCCGCATGACGCAGACACCACGTAGCAAAGCTGGCACACCAGGAATATCCGTAGCTTACGCCGTTTCCCTGTCCGTTGTCAAGCTTTCCGAACAGAAGGTTATATTCAACGAAATCGCGGCTTCCGTTTTTGTTGTCTCCGCCAAGATCCACGTCACCGTCGCCCTCGTGATATGTGAGCTGCGAAAGCGCCACCGCCACCACGTCGATCGCCTGATCGCCGCCAAGCGAGACGTCTTTTAGGTTTTCGTAATATTCACCGTCTTTGTACGGCTCTGACATTTCATATAAGTCATCCGCCGCCACCACTTCGGGCGCAAGAAGTCCCGAGATGCCAAGAGAGATGCAGAGAGCCGCCGCCACCGCGACGATCTTTTTTATATCCATTCTTTTTCTCCAAATACTTAAACTTGTTCTTATTATACCATTTTTGCATTTTCTTGTCAATAAAATAAGCGCTTTCATGATAAGTAAAAATTTCTCACTAATTAATATGCTCGTCCTGCACGATAATAGTAGTAAAACCAAAAAGTTTCGCAAAATTGCGAAGGACAGGAGATTTTTATGAAAAAGATCATCAGTTATATATTGATCGCTTGCGCTCTTTTGAGCTTACCGATGTTTACCGTATCCTGCACCATGGGCGGCGGTCAGGCAGACGTTCACATCTTTTACTACACTTACAGTGACCCATTCATCTCAAACGTAAGACAGTCAATGGACAAACAGCTTTCCGACGCAGGTATCCGCTATCAGGATTACGACGGCAACGGCAACCAGACAACACAGACCGAGCAGATCCAGACCGCCATCACCGCGGGAGCGAAGGCTATTATAGTTAATATTGTAAACACAGGCTCCGACGACGCGGCAAACGGCATCGTATCCCTCGCCAAGAACGCGGGTATTCCCGTCATCTTCTTTAACCGCGAGGTCTCCGACGCAGTAGTCAAGAGCTACGACAAGTGCGCCTTTGTAGGAACCGACGCAAAGGAGGCGGGTATTCTGCAGGGAGAGATGATCGGAGAATACGTGTCGAAAAACTTCTCTGAAATTGACATCAACGGCGACGGAAAGATCTCTTACGTCCTTTTCAAGGGTGAGGAGGGCAACAACGAGGCGATATACAGAACGCAGTACAGCGTTGAGGAAGCTAACAAGCTGCTTTCAAAGGCAGGAAAGCCTGCGCTCACCTTTTACGACGCAGGTAACCCCAACAAGTATCTCGTTGACCGAAACGGTCAGTGGTCCGCGGCGGCGGCTAACGAATATATGACCACCGCTCTGACCTCTTACAACGAGAACAAGGGGAATATGATAGAGCTTGTCATCTGCAACAACGACGGCATGGCAGAGGGAGCTATTTCTGCTCTCAACTCCGCGGGCTACAATACGGGTGCGGAAAAGAGCAGACAGATACCTGTTTTTGGAGTTGACGCCACCGCGGCGGCGGTCGATCTTATAAACAAAGGCAAAATGACCGGTACTATCAAGCAGGATTCGGCAGGACTTGCCGAGGCGGTGACCAAGATCGCGGCAAACTCGCTCGACGAGGGCAAAGCCATGAACGACGGTCTTGACGGCTACAACGTTGACGAAAACGTTTTCAAGGTCAGAATACCTTATTCCCAGTATCTGGGATAAAAAATACCGAGAGGGCAGGGCATAAGTATGCAAAAGAGATCAGATGTTTTACTGGAAATGAAGAATATATCCAAGAGCTTTCCCGGCGTCAAGGCGCTGGACGACGTTTCGCTCACGGTACGAAGCGGAACGGTACACGCGCTGATGGGTGAGAATGGAGCAGGAAAAAGCACGCTTATGAAATGTCTTTTCGGCATAAATTCGGGATTTAGCGGAGAGATATTTCTTGAGGGCAAGAGAGTTGCCTTCAAGAACCCCAAGGATGCTCTTGAAAACGGCGTGGCTATGGTGCATCAAGAGCTTAATCAGGCGACGAAACGCAACGTCATGGACAACATCTGGCTTGGCAGATATCCTACAAAACTTAGCTTTATAACGTCTGAGAGGGAGATGTATCGGCGAACCCGAAAGATTTTTGATTCCCTTGGCATCTCTACCGATCCGCGCACCGTTATGAGTCGAATGTCGGTGGCAGAGAGACAGATGGTGGAGATCGCAAAGGCGGTGTCCTACGACGCGAAAATAATCGTGCTTGACGAGCCGACAAGCTCACTGACCGAGCGCGAGGTTGGGCATCTTTTCAAGATAATCGACACGCTCAAAAAGCGCGGCTGCGGCATCATCTATATCTCACACAAAATGGACGAGATACTAAAAATATCCGATGAGATCACGGTAATGCGCGACGGAAAGCATATCGCCACCGAAGCGGCGGGGGAGATGACTATGGAAAAGATAATCAAGCTTATGGTAGGCAGAGAGCTGACCCAGATGTTCCCCGAAAAGACCAATACACCTGGTGACGTTCTTCTTCGAGTGGAAAATCTGTCTTCAAAGCACAATCACGTTGAGGACGTAAGCTTTTGTCTGCGTCGGGGCGAGATAGTAGGCTTGGCAGGTCTTGCGGGTGCGGGACGAACCGAGGTCATCGAAAATCTTTTCGGCATATCCGAGCGTCTTGGCGGCAGGCTCTATCTTGACGGAAAAGAGATCAGAAACCGTTCGCCCCGCGAATCTATCCGAAACGGTTTTGCGCTCCTGACCGAGGAGAGACGGGCAACCGGCATCTTCGGCAACCTTAACATCAGGGAAAACACCACTATATCAAGTCTTCGCAAGCATCTGAAGCTTGGCGTTCTGTCCGAACGCTCGCGCCGCCGAGACACTGCTTGGTCTATCGGCGCGATGAATATCAAAACCGCTTCTCAGGAGACGGAAATAAGGCTTTTGTCGGGTGGAAACCAGCAAAAGGTGATCTTAGGCAGATGGCTTTTGACCGAACCCGAGATACTGATGCTCGACGAGCCGACGAGAGGTATTGACGTTGGCGCGAAGTTTGAGATATATCAGCTTATCGACTCTCTCGCCGCCAAGGGGAAGGCGGTAATAGTCGTGTCCGGTGAGCTGCCCGAGCTGCTCGGCATCTGCGACCGCATCTACGTTATGTCGGGCGGCAAGATATCCGGCGAGGTCAACGCCAAGGACACCACCCAAGAGGAGATCATGACATTAGCCGCGAAGTATGTGTGAAGGAAGCGTGCGAGAACCTTTTTTAAGAAAAAAAGGTTCTCGCGCTCTCCAAAAAACCTTCAAGAAGGATAGTCGAAATTACAGACGCTTTATATCACTAAATGGTGAAAAACCTTGAATAAGGATAGTAATGGTTACAGTCGTATTATTTTATTGAATGGTACAGTGCAATAAATTGTAGAAATTATTACTCGCCTTATTTGAAGTTTTTGAAAATTCTTAATAAACTTTTTCCAAAAGAGTTTATTAAGTCGCCGAAGGCAAATAACACGAAAGGAGACCGACGTGGCGAAAAACATATACGAACAAACGGGACGAATCTTTGATATTCAGAGATATTCGTTGCACGACGGTCCCGGAATCAGGACCATAGTATTTTTAAAGGGTTGCTATCTCCGTTGCAGATGGTGCTGCAACCCCGAATCCCAGGAATACAAGATACAGGAAATGACCCGCGCGGGTAAAAAGGAAATAATGGGACGAGACGTGACCGTACAGGAGATCATGGACGAGATCGTCGGCGACCGCATATATTACGCTCGAAGCGGGGGCGGCTTGACCCTTTCGGGCGGCGAATGCATGGCTCAACCCGAGTTTGCAGAAGCACTTTTGCGAGCAACCCACGATTACGGTTTCACCACCGCCATCGAGACCACGGCTTTTGCCGACCGCGAAGTGGTAATGAGACTTCTGCCTCACGTTGACCACTTCTTGATGGACATCAAGCACATGGACAGCGTAAAGCACCTGGAATTTACATCTCGTCCCAACGAACTAATTCTCGAAAACGCTAAATATATCGCGGAAAACGCGCGCCACTTGATAATCCGTGTTCCCGTAGTGCCGACCTTTAACGACACGCCTTCGGAGATCGCGGCGATCGCAAGATTTGCCGATTCTCTGCCGAACGTGACCGAAATGCACCTGCTTCCCTACCACAGATTGGGACAGGATAAGTACACGGGGCTTGGTCGAACCTATCTTATGGACGGCATTACACCGCCCACCGCCGACCATATGAATATGCTGCTCCAGGCGGCACAGAGCGCGTCAACAAAACTGCAAGTGCAGATCGGAGGATAACCTTATGTTAGAAAAGTTTGAATTTCAAGATAAAATGCGAATAGTACAGGAGCTGGTACCGGGTCGTCAGATCACGCTTGCTCATATTATCGCAAATCCCGAACCGACACTTTACCAGAAGCTGGGTCTTGACCCCAAGCTCGACTACGAGCATGCGGCTATCGGTGTTCTTACCGTCAGCCCTGCAGAGACCGCGGTCATTACCGCTGATATCGCCCTCAAATCCTCGGGTGCGGATCTTGGATTTGTCGACCGTTTCTCGGGAACGCTCATCATTACGGGCAAGGTTTCAGAAGTCGAAGCTTCTTTCTCCGCTATTACCGAGTATTTCAGAAACGTTCTCAAATTCTCGGTTTGTGAAATGACAAGAACCTAATGAAAAAACTAATACTTATGGGGCGAGTTGCCGCAGGCAAGACAACGCTGACCCAAGCCTTAAAGGGCGAACAGCTCCACTATTGCAAAACGCAGTACATCAATTACATGGACACGATCATTGATACTCCCGGAGAGTATACCGAAGTTCACACGCTGGCGGCGGCTTTGGCGGTCTATTCCTATGAGGCGGACGTCATTGGTCTCGTGGTCAGCGCAAACGAACCCTTCTGCGTATTTCCGCCCAACTGTGTCCACCATGTCAACCGTGACGTGATCGGCATTATTTCGGGCATCGATAAGGAAGACGCAAACGTTCCGCTTGCCGAAAGATGGCTCGAAAACTGCGGACTTATAAAGGAAAAAATATTTTACGTCAGCTCCTATACCCGCGAGGGACTTGACACTATAATCGATTATCTCAACCAATAACTCGCCGAAGGCGAATATTACGCTTTGCTCTGCAAAGCATATAAGAATCTGCTTCGCAGAACCTTGTTGTTCACTGCGTTCACAACACTGCGCTACGCGCAATATCACGCCGCTTGCGGCATATCACTGCGATGCTTGCATCGCCAAGGGGGACAATATGTCTGTAACCAAAACCATTTGCTTCGCCAACAACAAGGGCGGAAGCGGCAAATCCACAACCTGCGCAAACGTAGGATATTCAATGAGCATACTCGGCAAAAAGGTGCTTCTTATCGATGCCGATATGCAGATGAATCTCACTCTTCAATTCTTCGACGACGAGCAGTCCTTGGAAATGGCTAAAAGCCCAAAAAATCTCTACACGGGCATCGTTGAGCAGAAGGATCTTGCCGACTTCGTAGTCCACACCGAGTACGAAAATCTTGATCTTATCCCCTCCTCCACCCTTATGAGCGGCATTGAGTTCCAGCTTTTCACCAAGTGGCAGAGAGAATTTATTCTCCGTCAGGGACTTAAAAGCATCAAGGAATCGGGCAAATATGACTACATACTCATCGACGCGCCCCCGACCCTCGGTTGTTGGGTAATGAACATTATGTGTGCGTCCGATTGGCTTATTATCCCCGTTGAGGCAAGCCCTTGGGGTCTTTTCGGACTTGCAAATATGTTTGAGTTCTACGAGCAGGTCAAGCTCATTTCTCCCAATCTTGATATTTTGGGTATTGCCATCACCAAGGCAAGCGAAAGAAAGAACTACTTCAAGCAGACCGTTGAAACTCTTTCGAGCCTTGATAACGTAAGACTTCTCCAATCAATAATCAGAATCGACTCTACTATCGAGTGGTCACAGGATAACAGTAAGCCGGTTATGGCTTATAAGAGAACAAGCCGCGCGGCTCAAGAATATATGGAAATGGCACAGGAGGTTATGAAATATGCCGATAGGTAAGGACAGTATCACAAAAAGAGTGGCAAAGACCACAGACGAAGAAAAGATCGCTCCCGAGCTGGTAGCTACCACTGCGGCAGCTCCCGTAGCAAAGGCACCCGCGAAGAAGTCGACGTCTACCGCAAAAAAGACCGCTACGACTTCCACCGAGAAGAAGACCGCTTCCGCCAAAAAGCCTGCGGCTAAAAAGACCGCTTCCAAGGCAAAGACCGTCACGGAAACGCTTACTCCTCCCACAGAGACTCCCGTAGTCGAGACCGCAGTTCTTGCCAACGTCTCACCCGAGACCGTTGCCGCAGTTATCGGTCACAAAGAAGACGAAAAGTACGAAAAGGTGCAGATCGGTCAAAAAATGCCTGATTTTCTTTTATAAGATTTATTTGTGTGGATGAGAAAACTTTTTAAGAAAAAAGTTTTCTCATCCACACCCCACCTCTTTCAAAAACCATTCAAAAAATTAATAGCGATATTTGATTAAACGAAGAAGATTTTCTTCGTTTTTTCTATTTTATATTGACAAATCTGTAAACCCGTGTTATAATCAAAACAACAGTTGAACAATTATTCAATTATATTGACAAGGAGGCATATAATGGAGCATAACCACGAAACAGTTCCCGTCTGTTGTGAGCATGAAACTCACCGCGACGTCCTTGACAAAATAGAGTTGCCCGACGACGAGCATTTCTTCGAATTGTCAGAATTTTTCTCGGTCATGGGAGACAGCACCCGAATCAAGATCCTCTATCTCCTGTTTAATGGAGAGATGTGCGTCTGCGACATCTCCGAAAAGCTTGATATGAGCATGTCGGCAATATCTCATCAGCTGCGAGTACTGAAAAACGCGCGCATAGTAAAATATCGCAAATCAGGGAAATCTGTCTTTTATTCCCTTGCAGACGACCACGTTAAAACTATAATAAACATGGGCGTTGAACACATTGAAGAATAAAATACACTCAATTAAACGATAAACCCAATTTTAAAAGTTTTTGAAGTCAAGAAACTTTTTCAAAAAGTTTCTTGTGGGGTGCAGGGGCAAAGCCCCGCACAGAAAGGAAATCTTATGAAAAAAACATTTAACCTTGAAGAGCTTGACTGCGCCAACTGCGCGGCAAAAATGGAAGCGGCAATCAACAAGATAGACGGTGTGACTTCGGCTACCGTCAGCTTTATGACGCAGAAATTGACTATTGAAGCAGACGAAAAGGACTTCCCAAAGATACTTAAAGCGGCACAGAAGGCAATCAAAAAGGTGGAACCAGACTGCCGCATAATTCTCGACTGATATGAGACGCAAAGACAAAAAACAACTGATACGCATAATTATATCGGCGGCTTTGCTGGCGATAGTATGGGCGATTGAGCATTTTTCTCTCATTCCCAAGGTGCTGACGATAGGAGAATTTGACATACAAGCTCTGCTTTTGTTTCTTATTCCCTACGCGGTTGTCGGATACAGCATACTGTGGAGAGCCGCGCGGAACATTGTGCGCGGTCAGATCTTTGACGAGAATTTTCTGATGTCAATAGCAACGATCGGCGCGTTTGTCACAGGCGAGTACGCTGAAGCTGTATTCGTAATGCTCTTTTACAGTGTAGGCGAGCTTTTCGAGCATATTGCCGTTGGAAAAAGCCGCAAGTCGATAAAATCCCTGCTCTCTATCCGCGCCGACACGGCGTTTATTGAAGGCGAGGACGGCGAGCTTATCGAAGTTCCTTGCGACGAGATAAAGGTTGGCGACGTCATCTGCGTAAAAGCGGGCGGCAAGATCCCACTTGACGGCGTGATAATCGAGGGCAAGACCGCTCTCAACACCGTCTCTTTGACGGGTGAGTCGATCCCCCGCGACGCGGTCGAGGGCGACACGGTACTCAGCGGATGCATCAACGAAAGTGGATTTATTAAGATAAGAGTGACGAAGCCCTTTGAAGAATCAACGGTTTCAAAAATTCTTGCCCTTGTGGAAAGCAGTACGGCAAACAAGGCGAAAAGCGAGGAATTTATCACCAAGTTCGCCCGCGTTTACACACCTATCGTTGTGATCTCAGCGGCGCTTTTGGCAGTCATTCCCCCGCTCTTTCTCGGCATTAGCGATTTTGCGGTCTGGAAGGATTGGATATACCGAGCTATGACCTTCCTTGTCATCAGTTGCCCCTGCGCGCTGGTCATTTCTGTTCCCCTTTCTTACTTTGGAGGTATCGGCTCGGCATCCACGCGCGGAATACTTATCAAGGGTTCAAACTATCTCGATGCCCTCTCCGCTTGCGACACGGTGGTATTTGACAAGACGGGAACTCTGACAGAGGGCGTGTTTGAGGTCACGAAAATTATACCCTCGGAGCAGGTATCGTCGGAAGAATTGCTTTTTCTCGCCGCCGCGGCTGAAAAATACTCAACTCACCCCATCTCTCTGTCGGTAAGACGTGCCTATGAGGCTCAAAAATGCGTTTTCTCGCCTGTTGTAAGCGATATCGAGGAAGTGGCAGGCAGAGGTGTTAAGGCTATCACGGACGAAAAAATACTGCTTGCAGGCAACCTTAAAATGATGCAAGAGAACGGCATTGAGTTGCCCGACGGGTTGACTAATTCGGATGACCTCGGAAGTTGCGTTTACGTGGCGTTAGGCAAGCAATATATGGGTTGCATCATAATAACCGACCGCCAAAAGTCGGGAGCGAAAGAAGCTATCGAAAGACTACGCAAGGCGGGTGTTAAGCGGACGGTAATGCTGACGGGTGATCGCGAGAAAGAGGCGCAGGCGGTGGCTCAAGGTCTTGGCATTGACGAATACCGCGCGGAGTTACTTCCCCAAGACAAGGTTTTGGCGGTTGAGGAGTTACTGAAAACCGCAGACGGAAAAGTGGCATTTGTGGGAGACGGCATCAACGATGCCCCCGTATTGGCTCGCGCAGACGTAGGCATCGCCATGGGCGCTCTCGGCTCTGACGCCGCGATAGAAGCCGCTGACATCGTGCTTATGAACGATGATCTTCGCAAAATAAGCGACGCGATCCTGCTCTCCCGCAGAACCCGCCGCATAGTTGTTCAAAATATAGCGTTTGCACTCGGCGTCAAGGCATTGGTGCTTATTCTCGGTGCTTTTGGCGTCGTAGGGCTTAACGCCGCAGTCTTTGCCGACGTCGGTGTAGCGGTAATAGCTATTCTCAACTCAATGAGGAATTTAAGAAAATAGAGATATATGGGGGAAGGGACACCTTTTTGAAAAAAAAGGTCTCCCTTCCCCCACGCCCCTAACCCTACCAAAAACTTTTGAAAAAGCACTTTACAAAATAATCGGTTTGTGATATAATGAACCTGCGACACAAATGAATATTTCACCTTATGCAGGTCAAGCATACATTTTTACTATTGGTAAAAATGTATGCTCGGTTTTGTATGCTTGTCCTGCAGGTAATATAAAATTCATTTGTGTCGCAGCAATGAGGCATGCATTTTTCGGTGCGTAGCTTCGGTTGCGCACCTTTTTGTTTTTTGGAGGAAATTTATGCAAACAGAAGAATACAGTCTACTATTTGAGGCGGATTACACCACGCTTTGTCACAAGCCCCAGCAACCGTCCGAAATTATGGAGAATTTATCCTACATCGTCAGCGAAGATCCTTATATAAAAACAAAATCGAAGGAAAAGACTGAAGCGCTTCTACTATTCATGACCAACTGCGTATATATCGCGCAAAGCGCACGAACCGAAATATCGATAGACGTGTCGGAGAACGATGAAAAGGTTACCGCGTTCTGGGCAGCTCCCACAATTCGCTTCAACGAAAAAACACTCCTATCTCTCGCACCGCTTTGTCTGTCGGCTATGAATATGACGATAATTTCGGGTGATAAGGATAACGAAAATGCTTTAATATGCTTTGAATTTAATTTGTCAGATCAAAAGATAACCCTCTCCGAGCGTATTCAATAAAAAATGAGGCCCTCCTTTACGGAAGGTCTCGTTTTTATTATTCATTCTCCGTCAGCTTGAGGGCATCGTTGCCGTCAGCGACGTCAATTCCCGTAAGGTCAACGGGTGTCAGCACATCGCACTTATAAAAGGCATCCTTGCCCACTTTCTTGACGTTATTAAGCTCAACGGTTTTGAGTGACGAGCAAAAAGCAAAGGTGGACGGCTTGATCTCGCTTACCTTTTCGGGAATCACAAGTTTTTTCAGTCTTCTGCAACCGAAAAATGCCTGCATTCCGATGCTCTCAATATCCTTTCCAAGATTGATTTCTTCAAGGTTGTCACAACCGAAAAATGCATCGTCGCCGATAGTTTTCACCGCATCGGGGAGCGTTATGCTCTTCAAAGAACGGCAAGCATAAAATGCGCGGATACCGATGCTTTCGATCTCCATATCGAAAATTACTTCGGCAATATAAGCACATCCCGAAAAAGCTCTGTCTGGAATATCCTTGCACTGAAGCGCGGAAAGTGAAACGCTGAAAAGACTTTTCGGCACGAACTCGTCGTTATAGTCCGCGCTCTCCGATCCGAAAATATATCCAAGAAATCTATTTTCCGTTGCGGAACCGCCCACAAAGGGCAACGACAGATATTTGAGCGAATTACATTCGTAAAGAGCGCCGAGTCCCAAGCTTTCCACAAGCACAAATTCCGCCTTAAACAACGACGAGCAATATCCAAACGCATAACTGCCTACTTCTTTTACCGCAGTGTTGCGGGAAACGTAGACCAGATCCTTACATTCATAGAAGGCAAAATCGCCGATCTTCTCAATGTTGACGGGCAACACGATCGCCGATAGCGACTTGCATCCGGCAAAGGCATTTTCCGCTATATCGGCAGTATGATCTCCCAAAATTACCATATCAAGGCTTGTCGGCACCTTTACGGCGTGGTTGGAATATCCGTCACTGCCGAAAATATGACCGAAATGGGTCACTTCCTTGCCGTCTCCCACGAAAGGAAGTCGCAAAGTAGTAATAGCGTTAGCACCTTCAAAAGCACCCTTTTCAATAAACGTCACGCTATCGGGAACGTACACCGCTCGGATCGCCGCCGAGGAAAACGCCTTCGCTCCGATTGCGACCACGGCCTTGCCGTCAATACTTTCGGGAATGACTACAACGTTATCGCTCCCCGTATAGCCGTCTATCTTAACTCCGCCCTCAAATTCCGAAACGGAAAAATCGGTTTCAGCAGCAGGCTGATTTTGCTTGAAAGCAAGACCCGAATTCTCCTCATATTCTTCGTACCTTTCGGCAAGAGCCTGGGTATCCTTTCCCATTCCGTCAGACGGCTCAAACTCGTCCTTACCATTCCAATCGCCGCTCTCTGCCTCGGACGGTCTTTCAACGCAACCGCCAAGTGACACCAATATTATCAGCGCCGCCAACGCCGCAGATAAAACGGATTTTTTCAGACTCTTATTCATCATCTTCTTCCTCCGTCTCCTTTTCGGTGTCATCATCCACGTTTTCTTCGGAGAGCGGGACGCAAAGCTCTGCTCTTTCGGTGCCGATTCGAATAACGTGATAGGATATTACGATCAAAAAGGGCAATATCTGAGCAAAGAACCAGACGTTTGTCCTGTCCCAAATGGTCTTTATTTTCTCTCCCGTTTCGGGATCTACCGCCTCTGGACTTGAGGCAATTACGCTGAAAAGCACTATTCCGAAGGTAAACATTGCCACCGCAGAAAAGATCACAAGCTTTTCCAGTTGAGTGTAGACGGGAACGTATCTGCTTTTTTCAAGGAAGAACAATTCCGATATAAGCACCAAGATAAGTACCGGAATTGCCGCAAAAACGTGTTCCGCCAGCCATACGAGGTTCGGAGATTTTCCGTCGGCGGAGAGATCGGAGATTATCTCCGCCCCCTTGCCCTCGTAAAAGCTGAAAAGCATTACCACGATAAAGCAAAGCGCCACCGCGCAAAGCACCATTCTCAACCAATCAATTTTTTTATTAATTCCTGTCATTTTTATTCTTCCTTTAGAATCAATTCTGTTTTCTGACGCTCTTGTATTCGTCGTAATAACGGTAATAGGGACATCTACCCGTGTTCCTGCCGAGGAAGTCTATCATTTCGTCCTCGTCAAGAGAGATCATGCAGACGTATTCCTCCCATTCCTCGTCGTAGTCATAAAATTCACAGCTCTCGCAGCTCCCCACGGGTGTCTTTTTATCTTCTAACATTTTTTACCTCTCTTGAAGTCTGAATGCCTCGGGCAAAAGCTCACCCAAGGTCTTCTCAAAGATAGCTTGTCCGTCGTATAAAAGAACGGGCAGATCGTCCCCGCAAAACTCCGCCATAAACTGACGGCAGATTCCGCAAGGTGGGCATATTTTATCGGGAGTCACTCCTCCCTCGCCGCCTACAATAGCAATAGCGGCAAAATCACGCTTGCCCGCGCTCACAGCCGTGCAAAGCGCCGATCTTTCGGCGCATATCGTTCCGCCGTACGAGCTATTTTCCACGTTTGCGCCCGTGAATATTTCCCCGTCCACGCAAAGAAGCGCCGCGCCTACGCAAAAGTTCGAGAAAGGCGAATAGGCGTTTTCTCTTGCCGCAAGCGCTTTATCTACAAGTTGATTTTTTATTGAAGCATCAAGCTTTTTCATAGTTTTCTCCAGAAATCCAATGCCCGACACCGAAGACTCATTGATGTCGGGCATTTATCGTTAATCATTTATTTGAACCCTCGACAAAGTACGCCGCCTCAGTATCGGCACAGTTGAGGAAGAACGCCAAGGGGAACATCTCCATAGCCTTGCCAACGTTGCCGGGGTCGTCGGTAGCCGAAAATCCCATGTGATAACGGATAGCAAATGCCTCGTCGCGGGTTAGTCTCATATATCCCGACACGATATACACACTTTTTTCGCCGTGACCGTAGGGCAGATTGTCCTCGATGGTATAGTAAGGTACGCTCTCCCATCTTCCCTCGGGATTCTTCTGATTTCTGAAGCTGGTCTTATAGAAATTGACCTTGCAGAGATCGTGAAGCAGAGCCGCGATAGCAATACTCTCCTCGCTGTACTCGATGCCGTACTGCTCTTTAATGCGGGGACGGCTCAGAATATCGCAAAGGCAATCGTAGACGTTCAAGGAATGTTCAAGCAAGCCGCCCTCGTAGTTTCCGTGAAAACGAGTGGAGGCGGGAGCGGTAAAGAAGTCACTCTGCTCGGAGCAAAGGAACTCCAGAAGCTTTTCAGAGCCTGCTCTCTTGATCTTTTCCCTATATATCTCGATAAATCTTTCTCTGTTAGTCATTTTATACCTCTTTCGGGGGCTTTATAATATATATAATATATTTTAACAAATCTATAAGGCTTTGTCAAGGGTAAAGAAGTAAAAGAGTGGTGTATTGTATCAAATTTTGATTTATCGGCAAGTTTAATACTAACTTTTCTTGTCATCAGCGACAAGAAAAGATACAAAAGAAACGCGAGGTATTGTTCATTTCTTTTCTCCGGTGAAAATGAAACCTGCCGAAAATCGCTTAGCGATTGATCGGCTCGCAAATGCGAGCATTTGCTGAACCAAAGAAACGCAGGTTTTTGTTCATTTCTTTCCACCAGCGGAAAGAAACGAACCAAAGAAACGCTGCATAGGGTAAAGAGGGTCTTGTTCGAGAAAAAGCGA
>JAZSRA010000131.1:0-11920 GCA_045538195.1 Eubacteriales bacterium
CAAGCAACGCAAGGAGACGATCGAGCGTGTCTTTGCGGACGCAAAAGAAAAACACGCCATGCGTTATACATCTTACCGCGGCCTCGCCCAAGTCTCTAATTGGGTAAGGCTTAAATTTGCTGCCATGAATCTCAAAAAATTTGCTAAAAGAAAGTGGAGAGATAACCATCCCTCCGATTTCTTTGCTTTTCTCTCACTTTTTTACTTCAAATACACCAAAACGCCCACCTTCGCTCTCGCGTAATGGGCGTTTTTCGACAGACTGAAACGCACCGCTATTAGATTATAGCGGTGCGTTAATTAATTAGTCGATTACAATGGTATCAACGTATGCCTCGATATCAGCACTCTTGTCGCTGACGTCACCGGTAAGTGCCATAAACGATACTACCCAGATGCCGTCCTCAGCGTCGTATATGTACGAGATAATGCTGAAAGAATTACCTTCGGAGGACTCGGTATACTTTACGGTATAGATACCGTCACCATTTTGGGAAACGGTGCCGCCCATTTCGTCCGCGTATGCATCAACGTAATCCCAAAGAAGGATCTCGTTATCGGGATCGGGAGCCTTGGTGGGGAAAACTATCATTGCCTCTGTCAGGGAAAGATATGCAGCAAAAGTAGTATCAATATCTTCCATGGGAATAATAGCGGTAACGTCAAAATACGAGGAGTTGAGGTCGATTGAGAACTCACCGACTGTAAACGTCTTAGGACCGCCGCAGGAGGAGAGTGTGAAGGCAAGTGTGATAAGCAGCACTACCGTGAGTGTTAGTGTGAGAATCTTCTTTTTCATTGTCGTTTTTCCTTTCTTGTCAATAAAACTTTATTTCACCGAAAATTTGTAGACCGTCTTATGCTCGTAGGTCTGGCCTACGTCAAGAGTACAGTCTGTAAAATTCTCGTGGTTTACGCTGTCAGGCATCTTCTCTGTTTCAAGGCAGAACATAGTCTGCTTCGTCTGGGGGTATCCGCCCTTTAATGGATGCGCCCCGTTATTTAAGGAGTTGCCGGAATAGAACTGAACGCAGGGCTGGTCGGTATATACCTCCATAACTCTGCCGCTCGTTGGTTCATATACTCTAACTCTCGCCTCCGCCATAGGATCGTCTTTTTTGGTAAAAATGATACAATGGTCGTATCCTCCCGCCAAGCGCATAGGCTCGTAGGAGAGGTCAAAATCACGACCGATAGTCTTAGGCTCGGAAAAATCAAAGGCAGTTCCCTTTACGGGTATAATATTGCCCGTGGGAATAAGACCATCGTCGGTTTCAAGGAAGCTTTCTGCATCCATCCACATCTCGTGATCTAATATTTTGCCCGACGCAAAGCCGCCGAGATTGAAATAGGCGTGATTGGTAAGGTTCAACACCGTCTTTTTGTCGGTAGTAGCCTTATACGCAATAGAGAGTGCGTTGTCTTGGCTCAATTTGTAGACCACATTGACAGTCAGCGTTCCTGGGAAGTTCTCCTCGCCGTCGGGAGAGACGTAAGTGAGAGAAAGCTCGCAGCCGTCCTCGCAGGCCCTCGCCTCGGCATCCCAAACCTTGTAAGAAAAGCCGACCTTACCGCCGTGAAGATGATTAGGACCGTCGTTTATAAACAAATTATATTCCTTGCCGTCAAGAGTGAATTTGCCTTTGCCAATTCTATTTCCCCAGCGACCGATAACAGCGCCCTGGTAGCTGTCGTCCTCTACGTAGTCGGAAAGATCGTCGTAGCCGCCGACAATATCGGTCAATTTACCGCATCTGTCGGGAACGAGAAGCTTCTGAATAGCACCGCCGAAAGTGATAATGCTGACGCTCATTCCGCTATCAACCGTCATTGTATAGATATCAACGTCTTTTCCATCCGTCGTGCCAAAATATTTCTTTTCTATGTTCATTTTTAATCAACTCCTATTACTACTCATCCACCACCTGCGGTGGATGAGTAGTTTCAATAATAAAAATTTAAAATTATCCGTCATACCCGTTAGGGTTCTTGGTCTGCCAATTATTTGCATCACGGCACATCTCAAATATGCCGTACTCCGCGGTCCAGCCAAGCACCTCGCGAGCCTTGGAGGGATCTGCGTAGCAAGCGGCAATATCGCCGGGACGGCGGTCTACTATTCTGTAATTGATCTTGATTCCCGTCGCGTCCTCATACGCCTTTACAACATCAAGAACCGAGTATCCAGTACCCGTACCGATATTGAAATAGTCGATGCCGTGAGCCTTTTCGATATACTGAAGTGCCTTTAAGTGAGCCTTTGCAAGGTCAACTACGTGAATGTAGTCGCGGACACCCGTGCCGTCGTGTGTGTCGTAGTCGTTACCGAACACGCTGAGACAAGGGAGCTTGCCGAGAGCAACCTTGGTGATGTAAGGCATAAGGTTGTTTGGGATCCCGTTGGGATCCTCACCGATCCTGCCCGACTTGTGCGCTCCAATGGGATTGAAATAACGGAGAATGGAAATATTCCACTCCTTATCTGCAACGTAAAAGTCCTTGAGTATTCGCTCGATCATAACCTTGGTCTCACCGTAGGGGTTGGTAGCGTTGCCAACACGTGCCGTTTCCTTGATCGGAACCTCGTTTGGGTCGCCGTAGACGGTAGCCGAGGAGCTAAAAACGATGGTCTTGACACCGTGACGGCGCATGCTGTCGCAAAGGAGCAGAGTGCCGGTCACGTTGTTGTGGTAATACTCAAAAGGCTTTGCAACGCTCTCACCTACCGCTTTAAGTCCCGCAAAATGGATGCAGGAGTCGATATCGGGATTCTCGTCGAAGATCTTATCCATAGACTCGACATCAAGAAGATCAGCCTTGTAGAACTTGAAATCCTTGCCCGTGATCTCGCGGATGCGGTCAAGCACAACAGGCTTGCTGTTAGAGAAATTATCCATAATGACTACTTCGTAGCCTGCGTTTAAAAATTCAACCGCGGTATGTGAGCCGATAAAGCCCGCTCCTCCAGTAATAAGAACTGACATAATAATACCCTTTCTTTTATTTGGTGATAATATTTTCAAATTTTGATTTATCTTATATGTATTTTTCCACGATAGCCTTCATTTCATCCATCTTCTCCTCCATATCGAGAACCAATTTGAACTGATTTCTCGCGCGGTCGAGATTATGTGCAGGATAAGACGTTTTGAAATAAACATCGCCGTCGATATAATTGAACCGAAGGCAAAATGAGCCACGGTGCTTATGACACATCCTACTCTCTTAAGTTAAAATTCTTAATTTTTTTCTATCAAGCCGATCATTTCCAAAGCTTGTGGGGGTATTCGCCGCCGTCCATAAAAGCGCGCAGAGCCTTCTTAACTCCCTCTTTGTCCTCGGAATAGGTCACACCGTACCAAGCGGCACTCGTTGCGTAGACCTTAACAGAGCATTTGCCCGAACGCATCATGTCGTCAACCGCACCCGGGAGATAATACTCGCTTTTCAGCTCTTTTCCCTTTTCGGAGGAAAGGAAATTCACGAAACCGCTCTTAAGCTCGCCGAAGATCGCGGGAGTAAGACCCCAGCAGTTCATAGAAACCACGGTGTCACCCGAAAGGTTTTCCCACTCGCCGTTGTCGTTGAGATAGAGCGCGTCGCTTCCGTTGGTCTTTATCTTGGTAAGTTCGGTGATAGACGAAAGCATACCCTTGTCATCGGTCACGCATCTGCCGCGAGAGACCGTACCGTTCTCGGTCAGCGTGTTGCGGAGAACGTAGCCAATCATACAGTAATCGGTAGAAGCCGTATCAAGCCCCTTCAAGTGATCGGCAAGCTTCAGAAACGCGTCTCTGCCGTAAAAATCGTCGGCATTGATCACCGCGAAATTATCACTAACGAACTCCTCGGCGCAAAGAAGCGCGTGTGAAGTTCCCCAAGGCTTTTCTCTGCCCTCGGGAATATCAAAGCCTTCAGGGATCTTATCCAATGCCTGAAAAGCGTATTCAACCTTGATATAAGGCTCAACTCTCGCGCCCACGGTCTCGCGGAACGCGTTGTAGTTCTCCTCTTTAATGATAAATACGACCTTATCAAATCCTGCCTTTACAGCATCAAAAATAGAAAAGTCAATAATAAACTCACCGCCGTCGGTGATGGGGTCGATCTGCTTGAGACCGCCGTAGCGCGATCCCATTCCTGCTGCAAGTATTACAAGTGTCATGATTTTTCCTCCATTATCAGAGATTTTTTGTGATCACACGTATCCAAAATAATATTATATATTAATATTTCAATAGTGTAAAGGCATCAAGGGATAACTTAACATAATATTTACACCTTGATTTTATTCTATCACAAAAATTCAGTCTTTTCAAGCGTTTGTCAGAAATATGCTGATTGTAGTCCACAATTAGCAATTTAAATTTATAAAATAATTAAAAATTTATTGACAAACGGCAAATCATATGTTACAATAATGTATCAAATGAGACATTATTGCAAGGAGCTTAAAATGAAGCCGATAACGATAGCCGACAATAACGCGACCCTCGATCTACTGCTTTCAACCAAGCTCTTTTCGGGCGCAGACGAAAAAAAACTGCTCTCTTTTTTTGAAAACGGAAGCTTTCGAGCCGTGGAGTACGACGCAGGCGAAGTTATCTGCTCTCCATCCGACGGTGAGAGTAAAATGGTGATATTTATTTCGGGAAAAGCAGAGATATATTCCGCGGACGAGGGCAGAAGCGTTCTGCTCCGTACAGTGGGGAGAGGATGTGTTGTTGGCGTTGCAAACCTTTTCTCAAAAGAGGATTTTGTCAGCCGTGTGATAGCGGCAAAAAAATGCGAGGTGCTTGAAATATCCTCCGAAAAATACGGAAAAATACTTGAAAGCGACTCTCGCGCAATGTATAATTTCGTAGCGTTTCTTTCCCAAAAGATACGCTATCTCAACAAAAAGATCGTCTGTCTGACCGCGGGAAGCGCGGAACGCCGTCTTGCTTACTTCCTCGACTCCTCTCTCTCGGAGTCCTGCGACTGCGACGATGCTCCCTCTGAGATCACGGTACAGATGAATTCCCTTTGCGAAATGCTAAATCTCGGTCGCGCCTCTCTCTACCGAGCGGCAGACAAGCTGACGGAGGAGGGCTTTATCAGACGGGAGGGCAAAAAGATCGTTGTCCTTGACAGACGCGGTATGATGGAAAGATACAAATAAAACTCATAATTTCGGAAACAATATTATCTATATACAGTTTCAATTTTTACAACAAAGAAAGGCAAACACCATGAAAAAAACTATCAAAACAATTATTGCAGTTCTATGCTTAGCGCTTATCGCGTCAGCAGTCCTTACATCCTGCAACATCTTTGCAAAGGTGGACAAGGATCTTGAGATCAACGTCACAGTTCTCAACGGAACCACCGGCTTTGGTGCAGCGGCGCTTATAAGCGACTCCGCTAACGGTGAGGCTGAACTAAATTACAAATTCACCGTTGAGACAGACGCCGCCAACATTCAGGCAGGTCTTATAAACGGAAGCATAGACATCGCCGCTCTCCCCACAAACGCGGCAGCCGCTCTTTACAACAAGACGAACGGCGGAGTAAAGATCGCCGCAGTCAACACTCTCGGCGTGCTTTATCTTGTAACTAACGGCGAAAAGGTCACTATCGACAGTATCGACGATCTCGACGGCAAGACGGTCTACTGCCCCGCGCAGAACCCCTCCTTCATTTTCGACGCTATATGCCGCGCCAATAACCTTAACGTAACTATTGACACCGCTTACGCTCAGCCTGCCGATCTCCGCACCGCCGTAGCTTCGGGACAGGTGGACATCGCGGTCCTCCCCGAGCCTATGGTAACCATCGCCAAGGCAAATAACGACAAGCTGGTGACCGCCCTCGACCTCACCGAGGAATGGGAAAAGGTATACGGCGAAAACACCCTTATGCAGGGTTGCATCGTGGTCAGAACCGAGTGGGCGGACGCTCACCCCAAGGAGCTTGAACAGTTCCTTGAAGACTACGAGGATTCTATCGAATTTACCAACGAAAAGCCCGCAGAGGCGGCTAAGCTTATCGTCTCCACGGGAGTTTTCGCGGGCAATGATGCGGTAGCGGCAAAGGCTATCCCCAACTGCAACATCGTATATATCGACGGCGATGAAATGGCGACCGCTCTTAGCGTTTTCTTCGAAAAGCTCTATGCAGTCAACCCCAAAGCGGTTGGCGGTTCTCTCCCCGATAGCGGAATCTATCTTACAAAATGATCAAAAAATTTCTTAAATATTCGCTCATAACCCTTATCTGGATAGGGATATGGCAGATTATCGCCATGGCGGTGGGGCAGGAATTGCTCTTTCCCACCCCTTGGGCGGTGGCGGTGCGGATCGGCGAGCTTTTGCTGACCGCACAGTTTTATCGGACGGTTGGCTTGTCTCTCATCCGTATACTTATAGGAATGATAATCGGCACACTAATAGGCGCGCTCGGCGGTCTGATTACTGCGTTTTCGCGTCTGGCAAGAGACTTTTTTGCGCCGCTTTTGGCGATAATTAAATCCACTCCCGTAGCTTCATTTATCATTCTGATCGTGCTTTGGATCAGCCGTGACATGACGCCGCTTATCATCGCGCTTATGATGGTCGCTCCCGTGGTCTGGGCAAACGTGGAAACGGGAATTCTTAACACCGACAAGGCTCTCCTTGAAATGGCAAGAGCATACGAAATGAGCTTTGGAGCAAAGATCAGACACATATATCTTCCGAGCATAACTCCTTATTTTCTCGCGTCGCTTAAAGCATCGCTTGGAATGGCTTGGAAAGCGGGTATCGCCGCGGAGGTGCTTCTGCAACCGATAGTCTCTATAGGAAAAATGATCTCGGACTCCAAAATTCTTCTTGAAACCGTCGATCTTTTCGCTTGGACGGCCGTGGTGATCGTTTTAAGCGTGATAATCGAAAAAACTATGGTTTTTGCGGTAAAAAAGGCGCTGAAAAACCGCTCCTACTATGAAAAAGGAGGTGCGGTAAATGGCTGAATTTAAAAGCATTTCAAAAAAGTACGGAGAAAACGTATTATTTGACAATTTTTCTCTCACAGCCGAAAGCGGCACAAAAACCGTGATAATGGGCGAGTCGGGATGCGGCAAAACCACACTTTTGCGCATAGCGGCAGGCTTGACAGATCCCGACAGCGGCGAATTTGTCCACCACGGCAAAATTGCAATAATGTTTCAGGATCCGAGGCTGCTGCCTTGGAAAAACGTCTTGGGAAATATACGTGCCGTGCTATATGAGGATCATTTTTCCTTAGCAGACAAGTATCTTTCGGCGGTAGGACTTGCAGACTCCTCCGAAAAGCTTCCGAGTGAGCTTTCGGGAGGAATGGCGCAGAGAGTCGCCTTTGCCCGCTTTCTCGCTTTTGCCGAAGCGACGCAATCCGATCTGCTTCTCCTCGACGAACCATTTGCCTCACTTGACAAGGACACCGCAAGCAATATGATCGATATTCTTCTCTCCTTTTCTGAGGGTCGAACTCTGATTCTCGTCACTCACGACCCCGAGCAAGCAAGCAGGATTGGGGAGCGCATAGTAAGACTTTAAAATCACGATCCCGCCTTTTACCGAACGGTGAAAGACGGGATTTTCTTATTTCAATTAAAGGTAATATAATACCGCTTGACAACAGAGAGCATTAATGTTATAATTAATTATTATTCTACCGTAAATAAACGCAATATCAGGAGTTATTATGACACCGCAAAAAAATAGATTTCTAAAATTCCGTATTCGCGACGCGTTCACCTGGGAGCGAGTTATCTGCCGCATCATAGCGTCATGGTGCGTCTTCGCCGCCTTTAATCTGCGAAATACCGAGGGGGATTATTTTGATCTGTCCTTTGCACAGGACAGATCCTTCACCGACGTTATTCTTGCCGTAATATTGGCTTTCGTCTTCTGCTCGCTTTTCAACGCTTTTCTCTCAAAATTCGAGACCGACACCTGGGTGCTGATGCTTTTCTCCACCTCCTGCGTCTCCTATTGGCTTTATAACTACGAAGGCTCAAAGAACAAATTTATTTTCGGCCTTGCGGTCACGGCAGTCTACTGTCTGTTCGTGATCTATTTCGTAAACAAAAACACTCTGCTCTGGAAAATATGGAAGCCGGGTAAAAAGACGGTAATTATCGCGTCGATCGTCTGCGGACTTCTCTGCGGCGGAGTTATCGCCGCCATTACCAGCCTGCGATACTTGACCTTCTCCTCGCCGAACTTTGATTTCGGTCTGTTTGTGAATATGTTTCACAATATGAAGGAGACTGGTCTGCCTCTTTCCACCTCGGAGCGTGACGTGCTTCTCACCCACTTCGCGGTACACGTATCCCCGATCTATTATTTGATTCTTCCCTTTTACTGCCTGTTCCCGTCGCCGCTGACCCTGCAAATAGCTCAGGCGGTAGTGTTGGCGTCTGGAGTGATACCCGTGGCACTTCTCTGCAAGCATTTCAAACTCTCGGGAAAGGCAACTCTGCTTGTGGTGGTTATGTACTCTCTCTACCCCGCACTTTCGGCAGGTTGCTTCTACGACATCCACGAAAACTGTTTTCTCACACCGCTCTTACTTTGGCTGTTCTACTTTTTCGAAAGAGAAAAGCTTATCCCTATGTATCTCTTTGCAGTTGCCGTCCTTATGGTCAAGGAGGACGCGGCAGTCTACGTAGTGATCTTTGCTATCTTCATAATACTGTCAAGGAAGAAATTCCTTCACGGATCTATATTGGCGGTGGGTGCGCTGATATACTTCGCTATCGCCCTTAACGTCCTTGAATCCACTGCCGCTCATTACGCCGAGCTTTATGCAGATCAAACGCCTAACCCCTCTATCAAGGGTCCCATGATAAACCGCTTTAACAATCTTATCGCCAACAAGGACGACGGACTGATTGGAGCCGTCAAGACCGCGCTACTAAATCCCGGATACTTACTGACGCAGTTGTTTACCACAGGTGATAACTCATATAACAAGCTGACCTATTTTATCCAGCTCTTTTTGCCTCTCGGATTTATTCCGTTCTGCACTAAAAAGATCTCGCGGTACTTGCTTATAGCTCCCGTTCTGATGAATCTGCTGACCAACTATCAGTATCAGTATAATATCAACTTCCAGTACCATTTTGGCGTTACCGCCTTTTTGATATACGTCACGGTCATGAATCTTCCCGACATGAAGGCTCCTCAAAGAAAGACCCTCATAAGTATAGGTGCTACGGCTTGCCTCTGTCTGTATATGGTCAGCGTACTGCCAAATCTTAAAAACTACCGTGAAAAATGGGACAAAAACAAGGAGACCTATCAGAAAATGGATGAGATCCTTGACACCATTCCCGATGACGCAAGCGTTGCCTGCTCGTCCATGCTTTTGGCACATATCGCCGACAGAGCCGAGATATACGAATTGAAATATCACGGCAATGAAGGCAACGTCGATCTCATAATCTACGATCTGCGCTATAAGCTTGACAAGGAGCAGTATCAAGCGTTTCTCAATCAAGGATATGCCGTCAAGGAAAAGCATGACGGTATGATACTTATTCTTCATAAACCCTAACGAACCATGATTCTACTTATTCCTCTTTTTGGAAGCTTTGGGGAAAGAGGGAGTGCAGGGGGAGGAAACCCATTTTTTCAAAAAATGGTTTCCTCCCCCCACAATTTTCTTACAGCATAACAGCCAGCGCACACCAGCCGTTGTCAAAAACGCGTTCTACTATTTTAAAGCCGTGAGCTTCAAAGCAGGAGACTACGTCGTCGCAACGCTCTGCGATAATGCCCGAAGCCAAAAGCACGGTACGCTCACTCATAAAGGGAGCTACGTCGGGCGTCATACGAATGATAATATCCGCAACGATGTTAGCGCAGATTATATCGTAACCGCCAACGCGATTTTCGACCTGACGGAGCAGATCGCTCTGCTCACAGGTGATCTTATTTTCAAGTCCGCTCTCACGTATATTCTCGTTGGCAACGCGAACGCTCATAGGATCAATGTCGTAAGCCTTACACTCGTTGGCACCCAGCTTTGCGCCGCAGATCGCCAAAATTCCGCTTCCCGTTCCAACGTCAAGCAGACTCATTCCGCTCTTAACGTACTTTTGAAGCAGACCGATAATTAGGCGAGTGGTCTCGTGAGTTCCCGTTCCGAACGCCATTCCGGGGTCCATGGTCACGATGATCTCGTCATCACGAGCCTCGTACTTCTCCCATGCGGGTACAATAACTATCCTACCGATCTTGAAGGGCTTATAAAACTCCTTCCACGAGTTTGCCCAGTCCTCCTCGCAAAGACCGATTACCTCAATATTTGCGTCGGCAAATCCGCATGATTGAAGTCTTTCACGCAAAAACGCCATATCGTCGGCGATATTTGCGTCCTTGGGAACGAAATAGGACACCGATGCGTGAGATTTATCGGCGTTAAGTATCTTTTCGTCGATAAGGTCGCCATAACAGGTCTTGAGATCGATGTCGCTGAGGTCGTCGATCAGCAGATTGCTGTCGATCATACTCATAAGCGAAACAAGCTCGTCAAGACGCTCGGTCTTTACGGTTACCTTTATCTGCAACCACTCGGTAACCTCACCGAAATCGCCGCAGAGGTAGTCTTTATCAATATTTTCTGTCATTTTTATTTCCTCTTTTTTAATACTTTTTATTTTCCAATATCCAATTCAAAAGTTCTTCGTATTTCATATCTCCCGATGCTACTGCAAGCCCGACACGTGCCACATCATCGACAGTTGGGTTGATTTTTACTCCGTTTGTTTCAAGAAATGTCAGCAAAACATACATTCCTATTCTTTTATTTCCATCAACAAAAGCATGATTTGAAATTAACGAATAACCAATTCTCGCGCCCTTTTCTTCCTTGGTCGGATAAAGCTCTTGTCCTCCAAACGTCTGAAATGCAGATTCAAGAGCGCTATCAAGCAAGGCAATATCTCTGACATTGGGATCGCCACCGGTTTCTTCGGTAATAAGCTTGTGAAGCAAAAGCACCTTTTCCTTGCTGAATTTTATCATTTTGCAAGCTCCTCAAACGCCGCGCGGTATTTAGCGAGTATTCTCGCGGCAACAAAATCTATTTTTTCATCATCAGTCATCTCAATCGTATTTTCCTGCTCAATGTCAATTAGTCTGTATTTCGGCTTATTGTTTTTAAAGATAAAAACTTCGCCCGACTTGTCAACCATTCTTGCAACTTTCGAAAAATTCTGATTAGCCTCTGATATAGATACGATCTGTTCGGTATTTATGTTCATATACCCACCTCCTTTGCTTCATATCCATATTATACACAAATTTTAGGATATTGTCAACCTAAAAATAGGATTTGTATAAAATTTCCATTATAAATTACCCTTTTTACCCACTTCTCTCTTGCTCACGGTGAAGCTGATGGCCCCACAATGGAAGATCTCGCCAAGCTTGTAGAGCATAACGCCACGGGAGTCTCTGGGATTGGCAGCGTAGATGCGGCGAAGGGCGGCATCGGCAAAGCTCATCGTCAGACGGATCAAGCCCTCGCTCGGGTATATCTCCATTCCTGCGTTTCGGGCGATACGAATGATGTTGCGCATCTCCCCTTCGGTAAGGGGCAGGGGCTCGTTATGGCTTATGAGGATCGTAAGCCCATTGTCGTCGGCGCTTATATGAATATCCAGAAAGACCCTGCCGTATATTTCGGCAAGAAGAGTTTTGAACAGATAGGCTGCGTACTCCGTGGAGCAGAGAATGGCGGAGGAGCTGAGCTCTCCGTGGCTTACGTGGGCAATACCACGGAATCTGTCGTTAATAAACTCCTCAATAGCGGCGGCAAAGCCGTCGGAATATATTATTTCAAGCTCGGGACTGCGGGGAGCTGCATCCGAGAGATTGTAGCTTTCAAAAAATGAGATCTTATCCATTATGGC
>JAZSRA010000110.1:0-6736 GCA_045538195.1 Eubacteriales bacterium
TCGGCAGAGCCGACGAAATGGGTTTGTTGATTTTAAAGAAGAGAAATCCTTCTTATAATTTTGATTTGTAGCCGTAATCTTATTGTAATTTTTTGCTTTGTCGCGTGAGCGACCTTTCCCGAAGGGAAAGCTTTGTTGAGAATAAAAGTTTGATATTGTTGTAAGCCGTACTCCCCTATATTAACCCAATGGGGTTGGGGGACACGGGGGAGGGGCTGTCGCGACGAATAAAAACGCGGCTTGCTGCCTTTTTATTCGTAAGACCCGCCCCTATCCTCCGTGCGGCTTTCCTTTGGTTACTTTCCTGCAGCTGGTGGCAGGAAAGTAACATACAAACTCACAGATAAATCAAAATTTGAAGTCAAGACGCAAAAACAGAGACCGTAAAAAGTCTCTGTTTTTGCGCTTATTTATCCGACAACGCCATATAGCGTCTTGCCGCCTCCACGTGTCCCGCTGACGCGGCTTTTCTGTAATAGGAGCGAGCCTCACGCTTGTTCTTTATACCCGTTCCCGAGCCTTCCTCACAGCAAAGTCCGTAGCTGTACGCCGCATTGACGTTTCCTCTGTCCGCCGCAAGCTTCAACCATCTGACCGCCTCTGCGTCGTTTTCGTTTAATCCCACACCGTGACGCAGACACCAGCCGTAGCTGTACGAAGCGTCAACGTCGCCAAGCTCCGCGGCGATCTTGTAGCATCTTGCCGCGGCGACCTCATTCTTTTTAAGTAGCGCCTTGCCGTCAAAATATGCGTCTCCAAGCTTGTTCATAGCACTGCCGAATATTTCCTTCGACGGTACATCCTCGCCGATCTCTCCAAAATCGCTCTCATAATAGCTTTTCAGATCGCCGCCATTAACGTATATCTTTGAGATCTCCAATTGAGCGCCGTCATGACCCATCGAAGCGGCGAAGGCAATATTTTCAAATGCGCCCAAATAGGACCTGAGGGACGGCTCACGTTTTGCCATAAGCAGACCAAGACGGTACTGCGCCTCTATTCTGCAATCGGTCTCATATTCCGCTTTTTCGTAAAAGCGTTGGGGAAAATCATTCAGCCCAGGGGCGCTTCTGACAATCGCTCCAACCGCTTTGGTGTACCATCTCTCGGCATCGGATGAATTTTTGGCAACGCCACGCCCCTCATCGGCAAATCTTCCCATAGCCAGCATTGCGGGGACATATTCGTTTCGCGCCGCGCGGAGCATATACGTCCTTGCGTCGGAATGATCTGACCTTGAGCCTACACCCGTCAGTATCAGACGGCCGAGATTATACATCGCCTCTGCGTTTCCGTTCTCTGCGGCGGTCTTATAAAGACCTAATGCCGCCACGGAGTCACGCTTGACGCCTACCCCCTGCTCCAGGCACTTCGCCATAGCAAGATATGCGTCCTCGCAAGCAAGACCGTCAGGCACGCAGGCGAGCGCCTCGCCAAAGCTTGCAGCAGCCTTTTGGGCATCCTCGTCAACGCCCACGCCGAACAAATAACACTCGCCCTTCATGTACGCCGCGTCGGGGAAGCCAAGCTCCGCACCGCGACAAAACCACTCAAAGGCGATCTTTTCATCCTTTACGGTTCCCAAGCCCTTCAGATTGCAAAGTCCCAGCTTAAACGCGGCAGATGCGTTGGAGACGTCGCTCTCGTAGGCGCCAAGATAGCGGAGATAAGCAAGCTCCGGGTTTCTGACAGTACCCGATCCTTCAAGACAGCAGTTGCCCACCTCGTACTCGGCAGACGAAAGTCCCGCTTCCGCCGCCATAGAAAACATTTTATATGCCGCAGAGGCACTTTTCTTGGTTCCTCTGCCGCTCTTGCTCATCATTCCCGCTTGGTACATGGCAGGAGCATAGCCCGCGTTAGCCGATTTATTATGGTAAGCAAATGCCTTTGCAAAATTTTGCTCAACGCCCACACCCTTGTCGTAGCAGAGCGCCAGACGGTACATGGCTATTAGGTTGCCTCCCTCTGCCGCCTTCTTGTAGTAAGAAAAAGCCGTTTCGACATCCTGCTCACAGCCGTCTCCGTCCTCATAGCAGATGCCGAGTCGGCAAGCCGCGTTGACGTTGCCAAGCTTCGCCGCTCTTTCGTAAAGCTCGACGGCGTATTCCTTGTTCTGTACCACGCCGTGTCCGTAAAAATAGCAGCCTCCAAGATTGTTGAGCGCGGTGGCAGAGCCTTCCTCCGCCGCCCTTTCGTAAAGCCTTACTGCCATGGCGTAGTCGGTCTCGCACCCAACGCCCTCCTCGCGGCAGATGCCGAGGGTGCATATACTTTCTGTATGTCCTCTCTCTCCGCCGCGAAGAAGCATGTCAACGGCGGTCACGGGATCAGCATCGCAACCTATACCGTTCAAGTAGCAAATACCGAGATAATAATATCCCTCGCCCGAATCAAGCTTTGCCGCGTCCGAAAAGCATCGGAAGGCAAGAGAAGGATCATACCAAGGAGCATTTTTGTCGCCGTAAAGCTTGCCAAGGTATATAAATGACCTTGAGCATCCCTCGTCTGCCGTCTTTTTAAGCTGCATAATGGCGTTTTCCACCGAAATGCTTCCGTCTTCCAGCTTGGCGACGGTATCATCGTAGGAAATATCGTCAGAAATATCGCTATCCAGACTGCTGAGATCCAAAGCAACTACGGTGTCGCTATCGTTGACTTGCGACCCGTCAACGCTACGCTCGGCATCGCGAAGATCAATATTGTTTTCGCTCATTGTAAAGCTCCTCCTCTCTTAAGAAATATACTCGGATCATTAAGGCTTTTTTGCCACGAAACAGGTTCCCACACTCTCTCCGTCAAGCAATCGGTAGAGTATCTCGGGGTCCGAGCCGTTCATTATAAACATAGGTATTCCGTTTGACGTGACCATCTTTGCGGCGGTAAGCTTTGCTTCCATTCCGCCCGTTCCTCTGTCGGTACCAGCGCCGCCCGCAAAAGAAAGGATGGCGTCAACGTCATCAACCCGCGCGATAAATTTCGCGTCGGGATTTTTTCTGGGGTCGCTGTCAAAAAGTCCGTCTATGTCGGACAGATTGATAAGCGCGTCGGCGTGACAAAGATTCGCCACGTGAGCTGAAAGAATGTCGTTTCCTCCGAATTTAACAAGCTCGTCGGTGGACACCGCGTCGTTTTCGTTAACTATCGGTACGCATCCCATACGGAGAAGAGTATTAAAGGTGTTTTCTGCGGCAACCCGACGGACGGGGTTATCCACCACGTCGCGAGTCATAAGTATCTGACCAACCTTGTGTCCGTAGTCCGAGAAAAATCTGTCGTATATCTTCATCAGCTCGCTCTGACCGATAGACGCCATCGCCTGCTTTTCTTCAAGAGACTCGGGTCTGTGGCCAAGTCCCGCCTTGACAATTCCCGCGCTGACCGCGCCCGACGTCACAAGTATCACCTCTTTGCCCGAATTTTTAAGATCGGACAGCGTTTTGGCAAGCAGCTCTATTCTGCGCAGATTAAGTCTACCCGAGGAGTGTGTTAGGGTAGAAGAACCCACTTTTACCACGATCCTCTCGTAATTTTCAAAAAAACTCATAAAAAAGTGTCACTTTCAAAAAAAATTTTGCAAAACCACTTTAAAAATTTATAATTTTGTATTATAATAATATAAAGAAGACGGTTTTGATATGTTATTGCTTTAATTATACAACAAAAATCCCTCTTTTTCAAGTAAATTTTCAAAATAATGAAATTTATAGCATCTCCGAGAAGCTCGGAGACCGAATAACATACGGAGGAGCATTATGAAACAGAAGTACACCCTTTCTATTGCCGACATGGAGATAAACGTTATTACCGACGAACCCCACGAATCGGTGGAATACATAGTCGGGATACTTGACAGAAAAATGAGAGAGATTGCTCTCAAAAGCAAGAAATGCACTAAAAACGAGGCGGCAGTGCTTTGCGCGCTCGATCTCTGCGCCGACAAGATAAGACTTAAGAAAGAGCTTGAGGAGGTCAGCGACACTCTCGAAGATAGAAACGAGAAATTTGAGCATCTCTGCGAAAAGCTTGAGCTTGTTCAGAAGAACAGCGAAAGGCTGGAAAGAGAACGCGAGAGGCTTGAAAGAGAGAACATTCGTCTGCATCAGATAATCGACGATATAAAGGCGGGTAAAGTGTCCGCCGACGAAGCTGACGCTGAGGCTGCTGCGGCTGAGGAAGCTGCGGCAGAGGCGATTGCCGACGCGATTGCTGAGGCGGTTCCCGAGACCGACACCAAGGCGGTGGCAAAGAAAAAAGCGCCCGGCAAGAGCCGCGTTGGCTCGATGTTCGACCTGCTCACCTTTACCGACATCTGATAGGGTCGCAAGTATATGAAAAACACAAAATTGCCCGAGCTGTTAAGCCCTGCGGGGTCGCTTGAAGCTTTTGAAGCGGCAATAGACGGAGGCGCCGACGCGATATACGTGGGGGGCGCCTCTTTCAATGCCCGAGCAAACGCGAAAAACTTTGCCGAGGATGAGCTTCGCGAGGCGGTCAGGCTTGCCCACCTTTATGGGGTAAAGGTATATCAGACAATAAATATAATGATCCACGGCAGAGAGATCTCCGAGCTTTTGTCGGCGGCGGAAAGATCGGCAGAGATCGGTATTGACGCATTTATCATCTCAGATCTCGGCGCGTCAAAGCTTATTCATGCCCGTCTGCCCGAAATGCCGCTGCACGGAAGCACGCAAATGAGTGTCCACAACGCAGGCGGCGCAAGACTTCTTGCCGATCACGGATTTTCACGCGTCGTTCCCGCAAGAGAGCTTTCAAAAAGAGATATACGAACCCTCGTGGACGAAAACCCGCTTGAAGTCGAGATATTCATACACGGGGCCATGTGCGTGAGCCATTCGGGGCAGTGTCTCTTTTCGTCATTGGTTGGCGGAAGAAGCGGAAACCGAGGTCTTTGCGCCCAGCCCTGCCGTCTCCCTTACGACAGAGTCGATGGCAGAGTGGGGGACAAATACCCCTTGTCTCTCAAGGATATGTCGCTGGCGGGTCATGTCAGAGAGATAATAGATAGTGGCGTTGCGTCCTTGAAGATAGAGGGCAGAATGAAATCTCCCGAATACGTCAGAGGTGTTACGAAAATCTGGCGCAGACTGCTTGACGAGGGCAGAGACGCCACAGCGGACGACGTCCGCGAGCTTGCCGAGCTGTTTTCTCGCGGAGGTTTTTCCGACGGATATTACACCGAGAGCGTGGGAAGAAAAATGCTTGGCGTCCGCAGCGAGGAGGACAAGCAAGCGTCCCGTGAGACCGAAAAATTCAACAAGATCAAACGCAAGATCCCCGTGAATATGCAGGTCACGCTTTTCGAGGGTAATCCGAGCCTTCTGACCGTTTCCTGCAAGGATAAGCAGGTGATGGTTACGGGGGAGACTCCGCAAGCGGCTATAAACGCGCCGGTCGACGAGAGTACCGTCAAAAAATGTATGGGCAAGCTGGGAGACTCCTGCTTCACCCTTGAAAATATTAAAATCGACCTGGGCAAGAATCTGATGATGCCGATCTCACAGTTGAACGCTCTCCGCAGAGCGGGAATTTCCGCTCTTGAGGACGAGTTGGCGGCAGTCAAGCCCGTAAGGGTCGAGGTGGTTGAATTGCCAAAGCCCGAAAATCGTCCTGTCAGTCGCCGAGTGGGCAGGTTTTCAAATTTGGGGCAGATAACCGAGCGCGCAAGGGGATTTTTTGATCTTATTCTACTACCTCTCGACACCTTTGACGGCAACGCCGACGGAATAGTCATGCCGCCCGTGATCTTCGACTCCGAGACGGCTCGCGCGACCGAGCTTTTGAAAAAAGCCGTCGCAAAGGGGGCGAAGCATGCCGTGGTCACCAATCTCGGACAGATAGAAATGCTGAAAAAACACGCTCCCGAGCTATTGCTGATCGCCGATTTCAGATTTAACGTAGGAAACGATCAGACGGTGAGATTTTTCGAGAAGCTGGGATTTGACAGCGTGGTCTTGTCCGCCGAGCTGACGCTGCCGCAGATACGTGACGTAAAGGGAGCAAAGGCTGCGATCGTCTACGGACGCATACCGCTTATGACACTTGAAAAGTGCGTTATCAAGGAGCTTTATGGTGATAAGAGGGCTTGCGAGGTCTGCGCTCATGGAAAAGCCGAAATGAAGGACAGGAGAGGATTTATTTTCCCCGTAGTCCGCGAATATCCGCACCGAAATATCGTGCTGAACAGTCTGCCGACGCAGATGTCGGACAGAGAAGGGGAGCTTGCGGCGTCAGGTGTTACCGACCGTCATTTCCTCTTCACCACCGAGTCACCACGCGAGGTCGACCGCGTGATAGAGGACTATGAGCTTTGCCGCGCGCCTGCGGGCAAGGTGAGGAGAATTTAATAACAAAAGGGCTTTGCGCCAAAAACGCAAAGCCCTTTTTATGCCTACGTTAAGATTGCAATTTAGCGGTGATTAGGTGTTCATTTTCTGCCCGCGTCGGCAGAAAGTAACCCAAAAAAGCGATTTCTTATATGTACTTTTCTTGCCACCAGCTGCAAGAAAAGTACGAAAAGAAAAGCCGCACGGGGGCAGGAGAGGGTCTTACGAATAAAAAAGCTGCAAGCCGCGTTTTTATTCGTCGCGACATCCCCTCCCCCGTGTCCCCCAACCCCATTGGGTTGATATAGTGGGGTGAGGCTTATAACAATATCAAACTTTTAAATTTAAAGATGCTTTCCCTTCGGGAAAGGTCGCTCACGCGACAAAGC
>JAZSRA010000141.1:0-7481 GCA_045538195.1 Eubacteriales bacterium
GTTCGACGCGGAGGTCCAGTTCAGCGTAGCGAGCAGATCGGAATAGTCGAACTCGACGACTCCTCCCCCGCCGCCTGCGCCGCCACCGCCGGCACTCATCTGCTGATTTTCATAATTTGAAACCGCCGTCTGCCACGCGGAAGGCGAGGTGCCTACCGGGGTAAAGGAGCGGATCGTTCTGTATTGAGGAAGCGAGTCGGCATATACAAAAGCATACTGGATCACGCCGTCCTGTTCGCCGAGAGGCGTGTTCCAGGGAGCGCCGCCGAAGGTTCCGCCAACGGAGTCGACCGCGGTATAGAAGAAATCAACACCGGGATCGGCGTGGTTCACAAGCTCCACATCGTCCACTGCGACCGTGGAGCCGTTCCCCGTCTGATAGGGATTGGCTATGACCGACGATACAGGCGCGACAAAACCGGTGGAAGTGCCACCTGTTCCTCCCCCGCCGTCACCGCCGGCACCTGTTCCGCCGCCGGTGCCGCCGCCGGACGAGCCGTCATGGACGTAGACGACGCTGTTATCGGTGCTGATAAACGGATCGGAGCCGTCCAACTCCCATTTGACAAAAACGGAGTAGTAATGCGGCTCGTACACAATGGAGCCGTCGCCGCCCATGGAATAAGCGAGAGGCAGTGTGGTATTCGACGCATCGACCCATGTCAGCTGCGTTTGAAACAACTCGGTATAATCAAGCGATCCGTCACTGAAATGAGAGGGATCCTTCTCATAATCCGACAAGGCGGTAAGCCACGCGGACTGTGTCATACCGACCGGCACGACGTTGGAAAGAGATTTGCCCTTCTCTGCCGGATTCTCAAAGTAATAGACAAAACTGTAGGATACCGTGCCGCATTCGCTCGGCAAAGAGACGCCGCTCGCGTACGCATTGTTGGAAAACTCCATTCCGACACTGTCCGTCAAGTAGTAGTAGAATTTCACGCCGGAATCGGAGGTGCTGTTCCATTGTACGTTCGTCACAGGCTCAGCGCTGACGGAGCCGGCGCCGCCCATTTTGATCTGATAAGCGCCCGCCGTGAGCGAAGAGACCGGAGCGACGAAGGTTGTCGACCCTAATCCTCTTGTGCCGGTATTAATCCCGATGGTATTGCCTTGTTCGCCATCGTAACCAACTCCGCCGTCACCGATATCTACCGCAAAGACAGACATCGGAACAGCCGATACGATCATTATGATCGCCAAAAGCACGCTGAGCAGTCGAAGCCCATATTTTTTGCACTTTTTCATATAGTTGACCCCGTAATCTTGTTTATTTTTGGTTTATGAAATGATCTGAGCCTTATCGTCATATTTCCGTCATTTTCCGTACGTTTTCGCCGCATTGCCATACTTCATCATAGCGCGGACCAACGCTGCAAGCGACGCGTCGGCATCGTTCTGCTTGGCGTATGCGTAGGATTCGATGCTGTAAGAGACCGTGTTGCTGATCGCTGTATCTCCGTTATACGCCGTGACCAAAACGGTTTCGCTCATCTGTCCGGCGGTGATGCCGCTGTACGACGCGATATAATACCCGCCGGACGCGGTCAGATCCTCTGCCGTGATCTCTTTGAGCATGGTTCCGCCCGCATTTTCGAACCGAACCGTGATCCCGTCGGTGCTCGCCGCCGTGAACACGAATTGCATGGTGATGGAATCTCCCAGTCTGAGGGATACGCCTTTCCAGACGACAAAAGGCGATTCCACCGCTTGATAAGCAATATTCTTGACCGAAGTTAAGGCCGGATCCGTTGCCGTACCCCACGCGCGCTGTTCTTCGGTGAGTTTTGCGTTGGCAAGATCGCCTGTCTTATATCCGGTGTAGTGCTGCGCCGCCGCTCCGTAATCCAAGAGATTCACAAGCAGTGTTCGAAGTTCGGCGTCGTCTGTTTTTTTAAGCATGGAATAGCAGTACTCCGCAGCGCTGTACTCGGTCGGTGCGCTGACGTATTCCTTTCCGTCCTTCACCGCGTGAAGCGTCACCTTGACGGTGTCGTTCATCTGATTCGGCGCAATGTCGTGGAGACTGAATACGTAATAGGTCTTTCCTTCGGAGGTGACTTCGCTGAACTGGCTGGCCGTCACCGTTTTACCGTTTATTTCAAAAGCGGCGTGAAGATCCGTATATCCGCCTTCGGTAATGGATTCTTTTTCTATATAAAAGTTTTCTTTCAGATTGTTCTGCAGCGTGATTGAAGCCGCCTCAATTTCAATCGGGCACAGGCGGTAATACGCCGTTACGGTGCAGCCGAGGTTGCCGCCGGCAACGCTGAAAGACGCCGCCGCGACGGGATTATCCACCCGAACGTCCTCTTCGCGGAAGTATTTGCCCGTTTCCGCAAGCGTTAACAGAAGTTTGTATTCCGCCTCCGGATCCATCGGGCGCGCCATGAATTCATCAACGCTGCCCGAAGCGATCCACCATGAATCGGACGCATAGTTATAAACGAGAGCCGCTTGCAAAGAACCGTTTTGGTAAACCGCCACCGTGAGCGCATCGCGAACGCCGTCGATATCCGCGTCAAAGCCCGAGAGAAATTCGCCGTACGTTTGACCCGCCACCATAGGAGCGAGTGTGAAATGACCGGCGGCATAGGCCCGCGGTGTGAAGGCAAGCACCGCTTCGATATGATTCCATGAACCGTATACATTCTCCCTCGTGGACGCCAAAAGATCGAGCGTCGAGACCTCGGTATCATCGGTGAAAAAATAGCCGTTACTGACATTGAATTTAAGAAATGCCAAATACACGTGTCCCTCTTCCATGACCGTGTCGGCAGAAACCCGGTTCTTGTAGTTCAGTTCGTCGATATACCATTCTGTTTCATTCTCCATCGAGCCGTACTTCCGGTCTTCTTCACAGATGGCAAGCACGGGAAGCGTATCGCCGATTTTCGGAGTTTTCCCGGTAAGGCGGATGTAGGGCACTTCACTTCTTCCGTTGCTCACCGTCTCCTGATAAGAACAGACGCTGCATGTCCGGACATCTTCGCCTCCCTGATGGCTCCAATTTCCGAAGGTGTGCGCGGCGTGTTCAAACTCTTCGCCGCAGATGGAGCAGATCCGATAGTGGTATTCCGAATCATAGGTAACCCCGTTCGTGTTTTTGCTGTGATCGCATCCCACGTACTGCGGATCGGTCAGAACCGATCCCGAAAGACCGTCCGGAGAAAGATTTGTGATCGGATACATTTTTCCCATGACCGTGACGATAGTCGCGTCCGTGAAAACGTACGGATCCTGCGCCGTGACGGTGACGAGCGCACGGTATTCGCCAGGCGTTGACGTGCCGGTATAGGCCGATCCGTCCTTGTACCACACCGTGGAAACCTTCACGCCGGAAATCGGAGAGTTCAGCGGCGACGCCGCCGAGAGTTCGACGCCGACGGAAATGTCGCCCCGTACCGGGATCGATAAGATCTTAGAAGGGAGAACGTCGAGCGGGACGATATATCCGGTCAGCACACCGCCGCTTACGGTGAGTTCAGTCGCCGTTTTTCCTCCGACAGTCAGGCTGTGCTCGGCGTCGACCCGGTAGTACGGCTTGGGCGTGATCTGAACCTTTAAGCGGTAACTGCCGCCGCGCGAAAACGTACTGCGCTCCGACATAGGCGTATAGCGCGTGCCGCCTGCTTTTTGTTCTTCAAAGGTAAATGCCGCGGTGAACGCTTCCTGTTCGATACTCAGATTGACCGGATTTTTGCCGTGCTCCGGCCAAATGATTCCTGTCACGTCGTCCGGCAGGGAGATATTGCCGATCCGCTCGTACACGCAGTCGATCTCGATCACGTCGTCGCTGACAGTGTAAATGACTTCGTCAGCGGGTTTCCAGTATTCGGAGGCGTGAGCTTCGATCCGGTAGGTCGAGCCCTGCGTCATACCGCCGCGCAGATCCCGCGCCAGCGCGTAAAGGTCAAGGCGGTTTGTGTCGGTGAGATAGTAGTTATTGGAAACAGGCGCACCGGGCGCGTAGGAAACGTCTTCCCAGCCGTTACCGCCGAGCCGCGTGACCTTCCAGTAATAACTCATAACGTGGTACGGAGCATCCGGCAGCGGCGCAAAGCTTTCACTGTAATATTGCGCGTTATCGTTGATCAGTTCAAAGTGATCGGTCGGACTGTAGGTAAGTCCCGCGTCGATCCCGTCCTCGCGCACGATCCGTGAGGCGCCGTTCTCCTGAACCGAAACGGTGACGTCGGCGCCGATTCCTTCGGAGCCGAGATTTTCAAACTCGTTGCTCTGAGACGTCGTAAAATCAAGCGAGAAGGGATACTGATCCGGACCGATTTTGATCACTCTTCTGTCCGCGCCTGTATGGGAGAAAGAGCGCAGAGGGAGCCCGATCCGGCCGCAGTCCACGTTGACATAATAGGCGGTACCGTTCAACTTATCAACGGTGATCCGATTATCGTACTGCGCCTCAAAGTAGCCGAAATTGATAGAGGCATTCGCACCCCACGCGACGGAAAACACGTCGGCACAACTCTTGCCGTAGAAGTCGCCGGCGTTGACGATCGCCACCGCGCCGTTGCAAAGACATACCGCCGCGCAGACGGTCTCTTTTTCACCGTTGTCGTCGATCGTAAAGCCGCGCCCGTAGTATTCGCCGCCGTTGGAAGTAAAGCGCCCTCCGTCACGCACAACGACCGCGTTTCCGGGCGTGATCGAATTGACCGTTCCCGCGCTTGTGCTGCCGCCGGTATTGTATTTTTTCGTGTATGTGTAATACTCGCTTTCATAATGCCCCGCCGTGATCTCGCCGCCGTTCACGGTCAAGATCCCCTGCACGTTGAACACCGTCAGCGCACGGTCGAGAAAAATCCCCGTCTGCTCGTTCGTTTCCCCCATACTCGGGATACGTCTGTCAAAGATGATCTCGCCGCCGCCGACGGAATCGTCAACGGTAAGGTTTGCGCCGCTTTCCACGTTGAAAAGGGCATCCGAGGATAACGCGATGCCGAAATCAAGCCGTTCTTTTATCGTATGTCCGTTCAGATCCAGAACGGCGTCGCCCTTTACGGTAAAGGTGTCGATAAAATCACTCAGGTCGTCCTCAAGTCGGAGATAACGCTTTGACGACCCCGTCTGCCGCAGGAGCGTTTTCAGATCCGAAACGTATTTGATCCGATACGGAGAAGCCTTCGTTCCGCTTCCCGTCAGCGTTTCGACCCTCACGTCGATACCGGTCCCGCTTGAACCGAGATTCAGAAACACCGCCGCGTCGCTTGCGGAATAATCGGTAAAATCATAGTAATGTTCCGTCGAATCCACATAGATATGCGTGTAATCCTTTTTTTCATGGTTGAACGCGTACAGCGGGATCCCGATCCTGCCGCAATCCACATTGACGTAGGCGGCGACGCCGTTTGCCTTATCAACGGTAACGCGGTTATCGTAGCGTGCATAAAAATTGCCCGCGTAAACGGTAAGATCGACCCGGTCACCTACCGAAAAAACGTCGGCACAACTCTTGCCGTAAAAATCTCCGGCGTATATCACCGCTTCGGCGCCTCTCAACAGTTTAACCGCCGCACATGCTGAATCCTTCTGACCCTCGTCGTCGATCGTAAAACCGCGCCCGTAATACTCGCCGCCGTTGGAAACAAAACGCCCGCCGCTCTTTACGACGACCGCATTACCGGGCGTGATCGAGTTGACGGTTCCCGGAGACGGACTGCTGTCCGCATAGATATAGCCGTCGGTATAGGTATAATACTCGCTCTCGTAATGTCCCGCCGTGATTTCACCCGCATTCACGGTCAAAACGCCGTATACGTCAAACACCGTCAACGGGCGGCTGAGAAAAATGTCGGAATACGCATTCGTTTCGCCCATGGCGGGAATGAATCTGTCGTGGATGATCTCGCCGCCTCCGACGGAATCGTTCAGTGTCAGCGACGCTCCCGCCTCGATGACAAACAGACTGCGATTCTCGCTCCCGTCGTTAAAGAACAACTTAGATCGGATCTTATGACCGTTCAGATCGACGGTCTTATAGCCCTTCACACTGATCGGACCGAATGCATAGTACTGCTCTCCCTCTATATCGGCGCCGATCTGAATAAAGACCCTTTCCCCTCCTTCTTCGGTCAGAGCGTCGATCAGTTCCCTTTGGTTTGTTACGGTAACGTATTTCGGTCTCGATCCCGTTCCGTCCTCTCTTTCCGAAGCGGAAACAGTCATTCCGAGGGTTAAACTCGGCATGACGAGCAATAAGCACAAAAGCAAGCATAAAAGTCTTTTCAACACGGTGTTTTCCTCCAATCCGGGTTTTCGAAATTGTCCTTTTATAGAACGGAAATGTTATCGCATTTCCGATTGCAGAACATAGTACCCCCATTTTCATAATTCTTTGTTTATTTTCAGCTTTGTCCCACAATGGGGGCAATACAGCGAGTCGGGGGCTAACACCGTATCGCATTCGGGACAGCAGGGATGCTGCCGTTTGTAACGGTCAAAGAGCGTTTCGCTTGATAATCTTTCGCCACAATCGGGACAGAAGGAAGCGGAGGCTTTAATCACTTGACCGCATTTAGCGCAGACTTTGGTATTCCGCATTACATTCGGGCCATATCCAAAATCCTCTAAATTCTTTAACCGTGTTTTCTGTGTCATATCAGAGAGACCTCCCTTCGTAGTTCAGCAGGTTGCCACACACAGGACAGGTTCTTCCGGGGGTTTCAACCTTTGCGCCACAGGTCTTGCAAAACTTGGCTTCTGCTTCAAAGGGAGCACATTCGACACATTCCGCCACTTCTGGATTGAACACGGCGTTAATCACAAACTTGCCGCATTTATGGCAAATGTTGAAATGCTTCTTGCCTTCCTTTTCCCAAGCAAGCAACAACTCCTGTTCGGGTGTATCCGCTTTGTAGGTTTTCTTAGTCGTACAGACTAACGCTCCTGTCAGATCACAGAAAAACGTATAGCGGTTTCCACCGGAATCAGTTATGATCTTATAGGTGGCTGTTCTTCTTTCACCCATCAACAACTCTGTTCTCCTCCCGAAATGCCAATAGGTGAACGAACTGTGACTCTTTTTTGAATATTCACAGCTCACTATTGAAAAATTCAATACTATGTGTTATAATATTAAAAATGGTTCGGGGCGGACTCTGTGTTTCGTTGGCGCGTTGTCAGAGTTCTTTAGTAAGGAATAACATTCCTAACTAAAGGGGTACCCCTTTAACTTTTCGGAAAAAGGCAAGACTATACCCTCCTTAATGCACTCTTGCAATTTACATTATACGGATTTACAATCTTTTGTCCCCGTCAAAAACCCCCGAATTGATAGGATGAAATGAAAAAAGTTTGTTTTTTCTGCGTTTGGAGGCAAAATTGATAGGAAAATTGATAGGTAGGCCGTGGTGGCGACCCCACCGAGGAGGAAAATTATGAAAAAGGCATTATCTCTCATTTTGGCAGGGTTGCTTCTGCTATTGAGCTTGACAGGGTGCTCACAAAAAACAAAACTCGATCCC
>JAZSRA010000014.1:0-1947 GCA_045538195.1 Eubacteriales bacterium
GGAAATTCCTTTTCATAATATGCGTAGAAGGTAATATCGCTTGCCGTATCGTAATTGCTACCAACCACAAGCTTATCCCCCTTTCCATCTTCTTGGGTATACCAACCGATAAATCTATATCCGTTTCTTTCTTGCGGTGTAGGTAGAATAAGTTTTTCGTTATACGTCTGCTCCACTTCTTCTTTGGCTTCACCAAAATCCAAAGTTATCATGTAAGTGTTCGCGGCAAATACTGCGTGGAAGTCCACGCTTACGGTTTTGTTGCCGACGATGAAGGAACGGTCTGCCTGATACTCAAAATCCTCAGTAAGCGTCCAAGTGGTGAGCGTGTAGCCGACCTTTTCAAAGGCAGGGCGCGGAGGATGCACGCCGGAAGGAAGAACAACGGTTTCCTTGCAAACGCCGTCCATAAAAAACTTGAAGGTTACCTCGTGGTTGTTTGCGCCTACCGTAAACGTGCCGTAATAGTTTCTGTCACCGAGCTTCTCCTTGATGAAATCGGTGGAAACCGTGGGGGCGTGTACGAGATGACCTTCCTCGTTGTACCACTGTGCAGGAGCTGCACTGCCGAAGAAGTTGTATCCGTTTTCCTCGGTGGGCTGTTCGTTTCTCGGTATGTCCTCGCCGTATATTTCATCAAGCACAAGGCAGCCCACGGTGTTTATATATGGGATGGCGTGCGTGTCATATAACCACGAGCCGCTATCATTTTGTATTTCGGAAATTTTTACGCCACAGGCGTTGTCACGTATTGAGCAAAACAGCAAATTAAGTTCAAACTGCTCATAAAATTCGGGATCATATGTAACGTAGGTTGCGTAAATCGCACCATAGGCGCTGTCGGCATAATTGTCTGCGATTTCGGTATTGCTGATAGTAATATCTTTCGCGCCGTCAATGTAAATTGCACCGCCGATGCCGTTACAGCTTCCCACGCCAAGATATTTATTTTTATGCGCTTCTTCCAACACGGAGACTGCGCTGTTTTCCGTAATCAAGCAGTCCTCGATGTCAGCGGTAATGGTTTGCAAAGCGATTGCACCACCATAAGAAGCGGAGTTTTTCGTCAAAACGCAGTTTTTCATAGAAAGCTCGCCATCCCACGCAAGGATAGCACCGCCCTCAAGAGTATCGTCGTAGAGAATAAAGTTGCCGCCCATTTCGGGAACATAACCAAAATCAAAGAAGCGGTCGCCGCCGTAAAAGTGGTTAGCGATGTTGTCCTTGAATTCGCAGTTATTAAATTCGGATTTGCAATCGTGAAGAGCAACCGCGCCGCCGCCCGTGGCTTGGTCGTTGAAGCCCGAACGGTTATCCGTGAAAGTGCAATCAACGGCAGAGAGTTGGATATTACTCTTTGCTCGGAGATAAATCGCACCGCCGGAATTGAGCGCCGAATTGCTCTCAAAACTGCACCCGTCAAGCGTAAGGTTTAAGGCGCAATGCGAATTGTCTGCGTCGAGATACCATGCGTAGATTGCGCCACCCTCGACCGACATATAATTCTTGAATTCACAATCGGAGAAATTTGCATTGATATTACCGATACAATTAATTGCGCGTTGACACTTTATCGGCGTGCTTGAAATCAACGAGCCGTCACCACTATAAGAAAGCTCCCAATCGGTATGCGTGATCTCATCGGCATTCAAGCCCTCGTCAAAGGTGATTCCGACAAAACGGAACTCCGACGTCTTGCCTGCAACGTTTGTTCCGTTCAAGAGAAAGCTTGCACCCGTAAAGACGGCTTTTCCGTCCGTCTTGCCGTTTTTTATCGTTATGTTCTTTGTGATGGTAATTCTCTCTGCTTCGTTTACTGCACCTTCTCCCTGCAAATTAAAGTCGATATCTCCAACGAGAAGTGTGTCACCATCCTTTGCGGCGTTCAATGCTTTTTCAAATTCGTTTCTCGTCGTAATAAGACCACTATTTCCCGCGCTAGCTTGT
>JAZSRA010000021.1:0-3054 GCA_045538195.1 Eubacteriales bacterium
GCGTGGCTTTCGGGCGTGTGGTTCGATTTGGAACTCGTGGGCGGAGTCTTTGAGAAAATAGCCAATGCACTCCCGTTTGTTCACGCAGCAGAAATAGAAAAAGCGTTGTTTAGCGGAGATTTCGGGCTTACAGCAACACATATTTTGCCGATTGTTCTGTATAGCGTAGCATTAACGGTGATTGCCGTGTTCTGCTTTCTTGGACAAATGAAAAAACAATAAGGATTATGGGAAATGAAGTACAAACTTATCATCGACAAGGATGCCGAAGAAGAAATAATCGCAATCGTTCACGCGCCTTCTTCTCTAACACAAGAGATAGAAGATCTCGTGCATAGCTTTTCCGGAGCAGACTTTATAATGGGATACCGAGATGAAGAAATGCGAAAGCTTTCGTTTGTAGAGATAGAGTGCATTACTGTCCTTGATAGAAAGGTAATTGCCATTGATACAAAAGGCAATCACTATTCGCTCAAAGACAGGCTTCGGGATTTAGAGGATATTTTGCCATCGTATTTTATCCGTATCAACAAATCTACTATCGCCAATGAACATCGTATTCAGCGATTTGATGCGTTTTTCAGCGGCGGTGTAGATGCCGTGTTTTACTGCGGATATAAAGAATACGTTTCAAGGCGTTGCTTTGCGGAGATCAGAAGGAGGTACGAAGGAATATGAAAAAGTTTGTTTTGGAGTTTGTACATCGAGGCTTAATTGCCACGGGGTTAGGTCCAATTGTTTTGGCAATCGTCTATTTGATTTTGAAACAGTCTGCTGCCATAGATACCTTAACAGTCAATCAAGTCTGTATCGGTATATTTTCACTCTCCGCACTTGCCTTTATTGCGGGAGGTATGAACGCTATATATCAAGTTGAGCGTATGCCGCTGATGACGGCGATATTGATACACGGCGGTACTTTGTATATTGGCTATCTCGGTACGTATCTACTCAACGATTGGCTTGACTTCGGGGTAATACCGGTTATAGTATTCTCGGCAATCTTTGTTGTGGGCTATATAGTGATTTGGGCTATCATTTATTCGATTATCCGAAGAAACACAGCCAAGCTCAATGAAATGCTGAAGAAAAAACAGCAAAATCTATAAGTAATAACATCAGCCCTCGTTCCGCTTGGAGCGAGGGATTTTATCTATATTCTTGAGCAGTTCATAAAATTGTGATATAATATACTAAAAATACTGAGAAACACGAAAACTCAACTAATAGTCGAGAATTTTTCAAAAAATCCCCTTGCGTGAGGTATTGCTTGTTACGCTGCGTAATGTTGTATAATGGGGATCAAGGAGGTGATAAGCTATGTCAAAATACACGACGGGAGAAATTGCAAAGCTCTGCGGAGTATCGGTGAGAACGGTTCAATATTACGATGACCGAGGCATTCTCGTGCCGAGCGAGTTTTCCGAGGGTGGTCGCAGGCTCTATACGGAGGACGACTTGAAGCGCATGCACATTATCTGTTTTCTGCGTGAAGCCGGACTTCCCATTAACAGCATTTCTGCTTTGTTCGCTGAGAAAAATCCCGAAAATATCATTTCAATACTGCTTGAACAACAGGAGCAGGTTCTGAGAGAAGAACTCTCCGAGCGCCAAGCAAAGCTTGACTTGACCCTGGGCATTAAGCGTGAATTAAAGGAGCTTGATACTTTCTCCGTTGAATCTATCGGTGATATAGCACACGTTATGAAACAAAAAAACAAGTTGAACAAAATGCGCCTGACTATGGTGTTTACGGGAATTCCCGTGACCGCACTGCAATTGACGTCGATTGTTCTGTGGATCACAAATGGTCTTTGGTGGCTGTTCGTGATATGGGCTTGCGTGGCAATTCCGTGGGGAATCTGCACATCTAAATATTATTTTAATCACGTTGCCTATATCTGCCCCGAATGTCACGAGGTGTTCAAGCCTAAACTGAAGGAAACATTTTGGGCATATCACACACCGAAAATGCGCCGTCTGACTTGTCCGAAATGCGGACGTAAGGGATTGTGTGTCGAAGTATACGCAGAAAAGGAGGATAAGAAATAATGGATAAGATTATGGAATTCCTTCCGTTTTTAATTCCGCTTGTGATTGTACAGTTTGCGCTGTTTGGATATACACTGTATCATATTTTAACTCACAAGACATATAAGCGTGGTAATCGTGCTTTGTGGCTGGTTATTACCATCGTGCTGATGAACTTTGTCGGTCCGATCCTATATTTCCTTCTCGGTAAGGAGGATTCCTAATGGATATGCTACGTATCACCGGTCTGCATAAGCGGTTTGGTGATAAAGAGGTTTTGAGAGGACTTGATCTGTCCGTTCCGGAGCATAGCATTTATGGCTTTATAGGAAAAAACGGTTCAGGCAAGACAACCACGATGAAAACAGTTCTCGGACTTCTGAGGGCAGATTCAGGAGAGATTGTTGTTAACGGAGAGAAAGTAGTCTACGGACAAACCGATACTAACCGTTATATCGGCTATCTTCCCGACGTTCCCGAATTCTATCCGTTTATGACGGCGAAAGAATATCTGCATTTTTGCGGTGAGATTACGGGAATGAGCCGTGCAGATATAGAAGGGCGTACAAAGGAGTTGCTAACTCTTGTCGGTCTTGTTGATGAAACGCACCGTATCAAAGGCTTTTCACGAGGTATGAAGCAACGCTTGGGTATTGCACAGGCTCTCCTCTCTCGCCCGAAGCTTCTTGTTTGTGACGAGCCAACCTCGGCGCTCGACCCCGTGGGCAGAAAAGAAATACTCGACATTCTCTTGGCGATCAAGGATCAGACAACGGTACTGTTTTCTACGCACATTCTTTCTGATGTGGAGCGTATTTGTACCGATGTGGCTTTTCTGAAAGACGGCGTTGTGGATATTCAAGGTAAGCTGTCCGATATCAAAACGAGATACCGAAGCAATGAATATGTGATAGAAACCGAAAACGACTCGGATACTGTCATTCTGCGAAATGCCTTTCCCGAGGCGAAGGAAATCGACAGAAACAAAGTGATATTCTCGGAGGATAAGCATTCTGCATCCGA
>JAZSRA010000009.1:0-2015 GCA_045538195.1 Eubacteriales bacterium
GATTTTTCTATCTTCTAAAAAGCGAAGCGGAAGAACCCGTTGGATATATATATTACTATCTTACCGATCCGGAAGATATTGCGAAATATGCAAAGCTTGACGCAGAGCTGTTTCGCAAGGTGTATTCCCGCACCGATAAAAAGGTTGGGAAAATTCAGTCGGTAGGGCTCAAAGAAGAATATCGCGGCATCGGTCTTGCCGCACAAATGGTAAATTTTATTTTAGAGAAGCTGAAAGAGATTTCCATTGACGTTACTTTTATCGTTTGTTGGAAGCCGGGCGGCATCCTTCCGCTTGGCAAAGCTCTTTCGGAATGCAAATTCGATTATTTAGCCGAAGCAAAAAAGGTTTGGTACGACGATACCGAGCTGATATGCCCGATCTGTCACGGCAGATGCCTGTGTGACGCGGAGGTTTACTATAAACGACTTGACTGGGAGACGAACAATGAAGCTTAAACTTTTGCCTAAATTTATTATTTCACTGGGAATCGTCGGGCTTGTTCTTACGGTTGCCATTTCGCTCTTCAGCTACGCAACCTCGAAATCGTACCTGGAAGAAATGTATGCGGAAAGAGTTATGACGAACAGCAACGCAATAGCCGCTATGCTTGACATTGAGGATGTGAAAACGATTCTTACAGAGGGCGGCGATGAGACACCCGAATATCAGAAAATGTATGATCTCTTCAATCAGTTGAAAAAGGACGGCGATATCACCTTTCTCTCCCTCGTTGTTCCCGATGAGGATAGCGTTTGCTTCTACATTGACGCAATGGTGGAGGAAATGGGAGACGATCCCGCCAATCAGCTTCCTTACGGCAGTGATATTCTGTACGTAGACGCGGCAAATCCCGACGATCCTGCCGATATGGAAAAATATATCACCATTTGGGAAAGATATAGAGATAATAAGGGAATTGACACTCCTCTCGTAACGGACAACGACTACGGATACAATTACACGGGCGTTTCGGTCATTCTTGACGAGAACGGAAACGCTATCGCGGAAATTCAGTACATACTCGATATGAGCGAAGTGAGAGCATACCTCAACTCCTTCCTTATCAATATGCTGCTGATCTCCTTTGCTATTATCGCTATTACCATCATTCTGTATATCTTCTTTGTAAGAAAGATGGTTACAAAGCCTGTTGGAAAATTGACCGCCTTTACGCAGGAGATTACCAAGACGGGTACTTTTGAAAATCAGCACATCGACATCAAGACCGGGGACGAGATCGAATCCCTGAGCCAGTCCTTCAACTTCATGCTCGCAGAACTTGAAAATTATATTGCAAATCTCTCTCGGGTAACGGCGGAAAAGGAAAGAATCGGTGCTGAGCTTGATATTGCCAAGCATATTCAGGCATCTATGCTTCCGTGCATCTTTCCGGCTTTCCCCGAAAGAAAAGATTTTGATATTTACGCCACGATGGAGCCTGCCAAGGAGGTCGGCGGTGACTTTTATGACTTCTTTATGGTGGACGATACCCATCTTGCCATTGTTATGGCAGACGTTTCGGGCAAGGGCGTTCCCGCTGCGCTCTTTATGGTTATCGGTAAAACCTTGATAAAAGACCACACCACACCGGGCAGAGATCTCGGCAAGGTGTTCACCGAGGTCAATCAGCTTCTGTGCGAGTCTAACAGCGAAGAACTCTTTATCACAGCCTTTGAGGGCGTGCTTGATCTTGTAACAGGCGAGTTCGTTTATGTGAATGCAGGACACGAAATGCCCTTTATCTGTAAAGCAGGCGGTGACTTTGAGCCTTATAAAATCCGCGCTGGCTTTGTGCTTGCCGGTATGGAAGGTATGAAATACCGCGCAGGCTCTATGACGCTTGAACCCGGAGATAAGATATTCCAATACACGGACGGCGTAACCGAAGCGACCAATCTCCAAAACGAACTTTATGGAATGAATAGACTTGGAGCGATCCTTAACAAAGTTAAGGGAGGCACTCCGAACGATATTCTTCCTGCGATAAAAAAGGATATAGACGAATTTGTAGG
>JAZSRA010000001.1:0-4990 GCA_045538195.1 Eubacteriales bacterium
TTGATTTAAATTTTACTATCGTCTTTTGCGGATTTTTAGAACCCGCCCCAATTCCCCCGTGCGGCGTTTCTTTTGTAACTTTTCTTGTCGCTGGTGACAAGAAAAGTTAGTATTAAACTCATAGATAAATCAAAATTTGAATGGCAAAACACATATCCTTATTGAAAGGTGCGGAAAACTTATTCCGAAGAAGTTTTCTGCGAACACATCCTTATGAACACTTACGGAATTAACATAAAACTGAAAATCTACGGCGGCTCCCACGACGAAAAGATCGGAATGACCCTCGACGGCATCCCCGCGGGAGAGCATATCGATTTTGACGAACTCCGAGCATTTATGTCTCGTCGCGCGCCGGGCAACGACGCTTATTCAACGAAGCGACGCGAACCCGACGAGCCTGTTTTCCTTTCGGGATTTGACGGAAACGTAACCACGGGCGAGACTATCGAGGCTGTTATCTACAACAAAAATCAGCACTCGGGCGACTACTCCTCTCTCGTGGATATTCCCCGTCCCTCCCACGCAGATTTTGCCGCGAGAATGAAATACGGCGACGGCGTAGACCTGCGCGGCGGCGGTCATTTTTCGGGCAGACTGACGGCTCCGATGTGTATCGCGGGCGGTATCTGTCTGCAAATTTTAGCGAGAAAAAATATTTACGTCGCGGCGCACATTGCGTCGGTAGGTGACGTCCAAGACGAGCTTTTCGACGCGGTCAGAGTCTCAAAATCCGACTTTGACGCGCTCCACGCTCACTCCTTCCCCACTGTCAGCGAGGAGCAAGGCGCGAAAATGCGCGAGGTCATTGAAGAAGCAAGACTTGAAGCCGACTCGGTCGGCGGGGTCGTCGAGTGCGCGGCAATAGGACTCCCCGCAGGACTTGGCGAGCATATGTTTATGGGCGTAGAGGGTCGAATTTCTTCGATAGTTTTCGGTATCCCCGCCGTCAAGGGCATTGAATTCGGCCTCGGATTCGGCTCGTCGAACCTCCTCGGCTCTGAAAACAACGACCCGTTTGAGGTCAAGGACGGCAAAATCGTCACAAAAACCAACAACTCGGGCGGTATTCTCGGCGGTATGACCGACGGCATGCCCATCATCTTCCGCGCCGCTATGAAGCCTACCCCATCTATCGGAAAGGAGCAGGACAGCGTCTCGCTCTCCCGAAAAGAGAACGTCAAGCTGACGGTCACGGGCAGACACGACCCCTGCGTCGTCCCTCGCGCCGTTCCCGTTTTCGAGGCGGCTTGCGCACTCGCTATTATGGATATGATCCTTGATTAAGGGAGAGGAGGCGTGCCTCCGGCGGCAAGCTTTTTTGAGAAAAAGCTTGGCAAAAAACTTCCCCCAAAAAAGGATTTTCGTTCCCCGTTTTGTCCTATAAAACGGTGGCGATTTAAAACAAAGTCTACCTGCTATCGTGTTGCAAGACACTTTAATTTTTAAGATAAACAGCATTATACAATTAAACCAATTTATTGAAAGTTTTTGAAGTCAAGAAACTTTTTTCCAAAAAGTTTCTTGCGGGTACAGGGCAGAGCCCTGTGGAGGCAAAAAATGGATCTTACAAAGCTGAGAGAAGAAATCAACGAGACCGACGAGCAGATCGTCGAGCTTTTCAAAAAAAGAATGGCTATCGCCGCAGGCGTAGCTGAATACAAGAAGGAACACGGTCTGCCCGTGCTTGACGCGGCGCGCGAGCGCGCCCTTTTGGAGCGCATTTCCGAGATGGCGGGCGAAGAATTTGACGGCTACGCGAGAACGCTCTATCACACGATGATGGACGTATCAAAGGCGTATCAGCAGACGCGTTTGAATCCCGACTCCTCGATCTACAACGAGATCAAGGACTCGCTCGACACGACCCCCAAGATCTTCCCCGACCGCGCCAAGGTTGCCTGTCAGGGTGTTGAGGGCGCATACTCGCAGATCGCGACCGAAAAGCTTTTCGAGCTGCCCACTATCAGATATTACCCCACCTTTGACAGCGTTTTCACGGCTATCGAGCAGGGAGAATGTCGCTACGGTGTCCTGCCTATCGAAAACAGCACCGCGGGGTCTGTCAAAAAGGTCTACGAGCTGATGCTTCACCACAAGTTTTACATAGTAAAGTCGGTGAGACTTAAAATCGACCACAATCTGCTTGCAAAACGCGGCACTTCTCTCTCCGACGTAAAGGAGATCATCTCCCACGAGCAGGCGATAAGCCAGAGCGCCGCGTTTTTGCGGAGCCTGCCAAACGTCAAGGTCACGGTGGTGGCGAACACCGCCATAGCCGCCAAGACCGTTGCGGAATCGGACAGACGCGACCTTGCCGCTCTTTCCTCGCGGTATTGCGCCGAGCTTTACTCTCTTGACACCCTTGCCGCGTCGGTTCAGGACATGGGCAACAACTACACGAGATTTATCTGCATCTCCAAGACCCCCGAGGTCTACCCCGGCGCTGACAAGATCTCTCTTATGCTTGTCACTCCCAACAAGCCGGGCGCACTCTACAACGTGCTTTCCTGCTTCAACGCGCTCGGCATCAATATGACCAAGCTCGAATCCTGTCCCATACCCGAGAGGGATTTTGAGTCGATGTTCTACTTTGATTTTACGGTCTCGGTCTATTCCGACACCCTGAAAAATCTGCTATGCGAGCTTGAAGCGCGGAGCGAGCAATTCCGACTTCTCGGCGCATATTCCGAGATAGTCTGAAAGGTTTTGATATGATATACGGCAAAAAGAATATGAAATGCGGTCTGATTGGCGAAAAGCTTTCTCACAGCTTTTCACCCACTATCCACCGAGAGCTTGCGGACTATTCCTACTCTCTCCTTGAAATGCCCGAGCATGAGGTGGAAGACTTTTTGAAGCGCGGCGATTTTGACGCGATCAACGTCACGATCCCCTACAAAAAGACGGTAATGCCACATCTTGACGAGATCAGCGACGAGGCGAAGCGCATAGGCTCGGTCAATACGATCACCCGAACAGCTACGGGAAGACTTCGCGGCGACAACACCGACTACTACGGCTTTTCGCACACCGTGGAGAAAAGCGGCATAGTCATCAAAAACAAAAGAGTTCTCATTCTCGGCACGGGGGGCGCGTCGCTGACCGCAAAAGCCGTCTCCGAGGACATGGGAGCTAAGACAGTCACCTTCGTCTCACGCACGGGCGAGGTCAATTACGGCAACGTCTACGAAAAATGCGCCGACGCAGAGGTCATAATCAACTGCACACCCGTGGGAATGTACCCCAAAAACGGCGTCTCGCCTATCGTGCTTGACAATTTCAAGTCCTGCGAGGGCGTGATCGATATGATCTACAACCCCGCAAGAACAAGGCTTTTGCTTGATGCCGAGCGTCTCGGAATAAGACGGACAAACGGTCTTTCAATGCTTGTAGCACAGGCAAAGCGAGCTTGCGAGCTTTTCCTCGGAGAGCAGATAGACGACGGCGAGATCGAGCGCATTACCTCTCTTATCGCCGCGCAGACAGAAAACATCGTCCTCGTCGGTATGCCGGGCTGCGGCAAGACCACCGTAGGCAGGCTGCTTTCCGCCTTGACGGGACGCGAGGCAGTTGACACCGACGAAATGATCGCGATTTCCACGGGCAGACATCCCTCGGATATACTAAACTCCAACGGCATTGAAAAATTCCGTGAGATCGAACACAGCGAGGTCGAAAACGCTGGAAAATCAAGCGGAAAAATAATCTCCACGGGCGGCGGTGTGGTCACTCGCGAGGAAAACTATAACTCCTTGCACCAGAACGGAAAAATAGTCTTTATCCACCGCGCTCTCGAAAATTTGGCTATCGACGACCGTCCTCTCTCCAAAAATCTCGCGGAGATGTACGAAACAAGGCTTCCTATGTACCGACGCTTCTGCGACCTTGAAGTCTCCAACGACGGGTGCGCCGAGGACTGCGCCAAGGAAATAATCGACAAGCTGAAAACGCTTTGAAAGGATCTGAAATATGAAATTTTTGATTATAAACGGACCCAACCTCAATATGTTAGGTCTCCGCGAACCCGACATCTACGGCAAGCAGGATTTTGACGCGCTTTGCGCTCTCATCAAGGAGACCTGCGAGAAAAACGGCATTGAATGTGAGCTTTTTCAGTCAAATCACGAGGGCTTTATCGTCGATAAGATACAAGAAGCTTACGGAAAGGTCGACGGCATAGTCATAAATCCCGCCGCCTACACCCACACGTCGGTGGCGATACTTGACGCCTTGAAGGCGGTGTCGATCCCCACGGTGGAGGTGCATATTTCGGATATAAATTCTCGCGAGGAATTTAGAAAGCACTCGTTTGTCTCGCTCGTTGCCGTCAAGACGGTAGCGGGCCTCGGGTTTGACGGATACCGCGTGGCGATAGAATATCTCAAAGAGTATCTTTCTAAATAATTGACTTACCGCAAGCCCGAGGCAATGCCTCGGGCTTGTCTTTTCAAATTTTGATTTATCTGTGAGTTTATACGTTCATTTCTTTTCTTCGGCGAAAAGAAACGAACCAAAGAAACGCCGCATAGGTGAAAGAGGGTGTTGTTCGAGAAAAAGCGAACATGCCGCATTTTCTCGCCCTGCGACATCCTCTCTCCCCTATGTACCCCTCTCTCCTGTCGGCAAAGCCGACGGAAAAAGATTATTGATTTTAAAGAAGTGAAACCCCTCTTATAATTTAGATTTGTAGCCGTGATCTTATTAAAGTTTAACGTCTTGTCGCGTAAGCGACCTTTCCCGAAGGGAAAGCCTCTTTGAACTTAAAAGTTTGATATTGTTTTAAGACGTACTCCACTATATTAACCCAATGGGGTTGGGGGTCACGGGGGAAGTCGGAGGCCAAGCGGTCTTAGGAAGACAATGACTAGACCCAACTCCTTGGCCCACAGAACGACATGGCTACGATCCGACTTTGAACTTAAAAGTTTGATATTGTTTTAAGACGTACTCCACTATATTAACCCAATGGGGTTGGGGGTCACGGGGG
>JAZSRA010000011.1:0-2080 GCA_045538195.1 Eubacteriales bacterium
ATCTGTAATTGCTGGTATGTTCGAAGGATATGCAGGCACCATTACCGATATCAGCGAAGACAAGAAGGACATCACAGTTCTTGTCTCTGCGGGTACTCGTGATCTCCCCGTTATTGTTGGAGCAGACGAGATCCGCGCAGCCGAGTAAGGGAACAGCCCTTCCCCGCTTCGGTTTTGCCACACTCCGTCGATCGGAGAATTCGTGGGAGGGAGATAAATTTTGTAGGTCTCCCGCGTAACCACATAGGAGGTAATAGAAATTATGGCAAAGAAAATTATGGGTTATATCAAATTGCAGCTTCCTGCTGGCAAGGCTACTCCTCAGCCTCCCGTAGGTCCCGCGCTTGGTCAGTACGGTGTAGCAATCCCCGTATTTACAAAAGAATTTAACGAAAGAACTAAGAACGACATAGGTCTTATTATCCCTGTTGTTATCACAGTTTACGCTGACCGTTCTTTCACTTTCATTACTAAGACTCCCCCTGCAGCAGTTCTTATCAAGAAGGCAGCAGGCATTGAGTCCGGTTCCGGCAAGCCTAACAAGGACAAGGTCGCTAAGATCACATCCGAGCAGGTTAGAAAGATCGCTGAAACAAAGATGCCCGACCTCAACGCAGGCTCTATCGAGGCTGCTATGAGCATGGTGGCTGGTACTGCACGCTCCATGGGCGTTGTAGTTGAAGACTAATAGGAGGTAAGTAGAAATGGGAAAGAAATATACAGATAGCGTAAAGCTTATTGAAAAGAACAGACTCTACGATCCTTCCGAGGCTCTCTCTCTTGTTTGCCAGACTTCTAAGGCAAAGTTTGATGAAACTATTGAAGTACACGTTCGTCTCGGCGTTGACTCCCGTCACGCAGACCAGCAGGTCAGAGGCGCAGTTGTTCTCCCCAACGGTACAGGTAAATCCGTAAAGGTTCTCGTATTCGCAAAGGGTGACAACGTTCAGAAGGCTCTTGACGCAGGCGCAGAGTACGCAGGCGGCGCAGAGTACGCTGAAAAGATCCAGCAGGAGAACTGGTTCGACTTTGATGTCGTTATCGCTTCTCCCGATATGATGGGTGTTATCGGTCGTCTCGGTAAGGTTCTCGGTCCTAAGGGACTTATGCCTTCTCCTAAGGCAGGTACTGTTACTCCCGACGTAGCTCGCGCAGTTACTGAGGCTAAGGCAGGTAAGATCGAGTACAGACTTGACAAGACCAACATCATCCACTGCCCCATCGGTAAGGCATCCTTCGGTGAAGCAAAGCTTCAGGAGAACTTCGACACTCTGCTTGGCGCTATCATCAAGGCTAAGCCCGCTGCTGCAAAGGGTCAGTACATTAAGAGCTGCACCGTTGCTTCCACAATGGGCCCCGGCATCAAGGTTAATCAGGCTAAGCTTGGCTAATAATTGAAATTGATAAAAAAGGAACGGATCGATTGATACGTTCCTTTTTTATTTTTTACATTAAATTTTGATTTAATACTAACTTTTCTTATCAACAGCGACAATGAAAACTGTTAACAGGATCAAGTGTTTGATCGGTTCAAAAATGCAAGCATTTACTGTTACAAAAGAAACGCGATTATGTGTTCATTTCTTGCCCACGTCGGCAAGAAACGAACCAAAGAAACGCCGCATAGGGGAAAGAGGGTCTTGTTCGAGAAAAAGCGAACATGCCGCATTTTCTCGCCCTGCGACATCCTCTCTCCCCTATGTACCCCTCTCTCCTGTCGGCAAAGCCGACGAAATGGGTTTATTGATTTTAAAGAAGTGAAATCCTTCTTATAATTTAGATTTGTAGCCGTAATCTTATTAAAGTTTAAAGCTCTGTCGCGGAAGCGACCTTTCCCGAAGGGAAAGCATCTATGAGGCTAAAAGTTTTATCTGGTTGTAAGCCGTACTCCACTATATTAACCAATGGGGTTGGGGGACACGGGGGAGGGGCTGTTGAAACGAATAAAAACGCGGCTTGCTGCTTTTTTATTCGTGAGACCCGCCCCTATCACCCGTGCGGCGTTCTTTTGGTTCGTTTTCTGCCGACGTGGGCAGAAAATGAACACCTAATCGCGTTCTTTTCGTACTTTTCTTGCAGC
>JAZSRA010000104.1:0-4797 GCA_045538195.1 Eubacteriales bacterium
AGTTGAAGTAACAAACCCTCAACTCTAAACCCTTCGGCGAAGCCGACCTTCCCCGAAGGGGAAGCCTCTTTGAGGCAAAAGTTTGATATTGGTATAAGCCGTACTCCCCTATATCAACCCTTTGGGGTTGGGGGACACGGGTGAGGGGATGTCGCGACGAATAAAAACGCGGCTTGCTGCTTTTTTATTTGTGAGACCTGCCCCTATTCCCCCGTGCGGCGTTTCTTTGGTTCGTTTCTTTCCGCTGGTGGAAAGAAATGAACAATACCTCGCGTTTCTTTTGTAACAGCAAATGCTTGCATTTGCGAGTCAATCAAGCGCCTGCGCTTGTTGACAGTTTTTATTGTCGCTGCTGACAATAAAAGTTAGTATATATCGCACCGCTAAATATCAATTTATAGACATAACAAAAGGCGAGTCCAACTTGTGGACTCGCCCTTAAATACAAAATTCAATTACTTCGCTGTGATTTTCTGAGTAACGTTCTGGGGAACGGTGTCGTATCCGGTTACGTTGTACTCGAATACTCCGCGGCCCTGAGTCATAGCGCGGAGAACTATGGGATAATCCGCGATCTCAGCCTTAGGAGCCATAGCGTGAACGGTAGTGTAGCCGGGTCTGTTCTCGACTGCATCCATACCCATAACTGCCGCGCGGCGCTTGTTAAGGTCACCCATAACGTCACCAACCATGCTCTCGGGAACGGTTACGTCGAGGTCGCCAACGGGTTCGAGGAGAACGGGGTTAGCAAGCTCCAAGCACTTCTTATATGCGAGAGATGCCGCAGTCTTGAAGGACAACTCGTCAGAGTCAACGTCGTGGTAGGAACCGTCGTGGAGATCAGCCGCAAGACGGGTCATAGGATAGCCGTAAGCACCCTTGAGCATAGCGTCCTGAAGTCCCTTTTCAACTGCGGGGTTGAAGTTCTTGGGAACAGCTCCTCCGACAACGGATACGGAGAAGGTAAGTCCTTCTTCCTCGGAGGGAGAGAACTTGATCCAAACGTGACCGTACTGACCCGAACCGCCGTTCTGCTTCTTGTGCTTACCTTCAACGTCAACGGTCTTGGTGATCTTCTCGCGATACGCGATAGCGGGAGTCTCATACTTGATGTTAACGCCGAAACGGTTCTTGAGGTTAGCCGCAAGAATGGTCAGATGCATGTCACCCATAGCGTAGATGAGCTGCTGCTTGGTCTCGGGGTTATTCTCATATTTAAGGGTCATGTCTTCCTCGGTCATTCTCGCGATAGCCTGAGAGATCTTGCTCTCGTCCTTTGCGGTGAGAGGGTACATAGCCTTGCAGTAGTAAGGATTAGCGTAAGAAACCTTGCTGTATTCAACCTTGCCCGAACGGGAAAGGGTGTCGTTTGTGTTTGTGTCGGAGAGTTTGGATACCATACCGATATCTCCGCAAGCAAGCTCGTCAACCTCGACCTGCTTATTACCCTTCATAATGTAGATGTGAGCAAGCTTTTCTTCGCCGCCGCTTCTTGCGTTCTTAAGTACCCAGTCTTTCTTGACAGAGCCGTTCATAACCTTGAAGAAAGACATCTTTCCTACGAAGGGGTCAGCGACAGTCTTGAATACGAAGATAGCGGGATCGCCCTCAACGTCGATAGCAACGTCCGCGCCCGAGGTGTCCTTTTCAACCTTTTTAGCGGTGTGACGGGGGAAGGAGGCCGCGATGGAATCCATCATTGCCACAACGCCCCAGAGTCTGGTAGCTGCGCCGCAGTAAACGGGGGTGATAGTACCGTCGATGATACCCTGGTGGAGACCCTCAACGCACTCCTCCTTGGAGAAGGGTTCGCCGTCGAAGAACTTCATCATAAGCTCCTCGCTGGTACCTGCGACAGCCTCCCAAAGAACCTCCTTATATCTCTCGGCAGCCGCCTCAAGCTCGGGAGTGGTATCGGTGGGGAATCTCTTTCCGGAGTCGTCGTATACGTAAGACTGCATATCAAGCAGGTCGATCATCGTAATATCCTTACCGTTCTTACCTACGGGGATAAATACGGGGCAGAGAGACTTACCGAATCTCTCGCGGAGCTGGTCAAAGGTTGCGTTAAAGTGCGCGTCGTAGTTGTCGCACTTGTTGATGAAGAATGCCTTGGGAACACCCGCAGAGGTAGCCTTATCCCAAGCAAGCTCAGCGCCTACTTCAAGTCCTGCCTTACCGTCGACGCAGATAACTACGCTGTCGGCAACTCTTGCTGCCTGAAGCACTTCGCCCTCAAAGTCGAGGTAACCGGGGGTGTCAATTACGTTGATCTTAACGTCCTTCCAATAAATATGCGCCATAGAAGCGGAGAGGGAGAACTTTCTTACCTGCTCCTCCTGATCGTAGTCAAATACAGTGTTACCGTCGGGAACGTTACCGAGACGGTCGGTTCCGCCGCTGACGTAAAGCATAGCTTCTGCAAGAGAGGTCTTTCCGCTTCCGCCGTGACCTGCAAGAGCGATGTTTCTGATCTGTTTTGTGTTGTACTGAGCCATGGTAGTGGTCCTTTACCCACCTGTTGTGGGTCCTTTCATATAGTTTCCTGTATTGCGAATCTATCCGGTATATACGGACAAATAAACATTCACACTATTCATTATACTATATTTTTAAATGCTTTTCAAGAATTTCCATCAAACTTTTTGTGTTCTATTTGTAGAAGTTGCAGGGCAAAATTTGTATATATATCACAAATTTGGGCATTTTGCACAGAATTGTTTATTCCTTTACCGCGATAAAATAAAACGTCCAGTGCAAGCTCTGCACTGGACGTTTTGGGGGCGATTTTATTGAATATTGAATAGTCTGCAAGCGTTTTCGTAAGTGATCTCTGCCATCTCGTCGGCGCCGATCCTGTGAACCTGAGCCACCACGGTGCAGGTCTCACGCATCAGAACAGAGTTATTTATCTTGCCTCTGTAAGGCACGGGAGCGAGATATGGCGCGTCGGTCTCGATCAAGAGACGGTCAAGAGGCACGGCGCGACAAGCCTCGCGCACGCGTTCTGCGTTTTTAAAGGTCACAGTTCCCGAAAAAGAGATATACCAGCCGCGCTTGACGATCTCCTTGACCATTTCCGCGCTCATAGAGCAGCTGTGAAGCACGCCGCGCACATTTGGATAGCGGCAGATCATATCAAAGGTGTCGGCGTGGGCATCGCGGTTATGGACGATGACGGGCAGGTCGACTTCCCTCGCAAGCTCCATCTGCTTGGAAAAATATTCGTACTGCAAAGGCTTATCCACGGGCTGCCAGTAATAATCAAATCCGATCTCGCCGATAGCCACAATTTTGTTTGCTTTTTGCGTTTCTCTGTCGCAAACCAACGATTTTATTTTGGCTATTTCCTCGTCGGGGGTCAGACAGCACTTAGTCTGGGCGTCCTCGGGATGTATTCCTGCGGCGGCGTACATAAAATCGTATTTTTTCGCTTGTTCTATACAGCGGAGCGAGCTTTCATACGTTGTTCCCACGTTGACTATCCCTCCGACAGTCTCGCAAAACTCGTTTGACGACAAAAGCGCATCTGCGCCACCATGGGTATCCTCAAATTTGCGGTCAAAATAGTGAGCATGTGTATCAAATAATTTAGCCATTGTGATCGAACCTTTCTCCTGTCTTCTCGGGCGTATCTCTGCCGCCTGACATTTCGGTTATTTTCAGAGTCAGCTTGTCTGCGACCGTCTCCTTGACGGCAAAACGGATCACAACCTTGTCCGAAAAGCCGGTGTCGTCAATTATCGCCCCGAAGGTGGGCAGAATGACCGAATATTTCTGATAGTCGGAATAGGAGCAGGCAAGCTCCATCTCTACGAACCTTTCATAGGTCACGATTTTCGCCGCATTCAAGGCGACGGTTGTTCCGTGAGAATATGCCCTTACAAGTCCGCCAGCACCAAGCAGTATGCCGCCGAAATAGCGGGTGACTACCACGACGCAGTCCTCTACTCCGCTTTTGCGTATAGCTTCAAGCATCGGCACTCCCGCCGTTCCCTGAGGCTCGCCGTCGTCGGAATAGCGGGCGACGATGCCGCCTTTTAAGAGATATGCCCAACAGTTGTGGGTCGCATCGGAATATTCCTTTTTCTTGGCTTTGATAAACTCCAAAGCCTCGTCTTCGCTTGTAATATGCTTTGCGTGACCGATAAATATAGAGCGTTTTTCTTCAAATTCGTCGCTTCCCTCGCCTTGCAGCGTGGTATAAAGCTCGGGTGAAATAGTGTTCATAATTTTCCCTTAATACTGGTTATACTTTTTCAATTTTTGATTTATCTATGTGTTTTATTTATGTTCATTTTCTGTCACCAGCGACAGAAAACGAACCAAAAGAACGCCGCATAGGTGAAAGAGGGTCTTGTCCGAGAAAAAGCGAACATGCCGCATTTTCTCGCCCTGCGACATCCTCTCTCCCCTATGTACCCCTCTCTCCTGTCGGCAGAGCCGACGAAAAAAGATTATTAATATCAAAGAGGTAAAACTCTCTTATAATTTAGATTTGTAGCCGTAATCTTATTGTAATTTTTTGCTTTGTCGCGTAAGCGACCTTTCCCGAAGGGAAAGCCTCTTTGAATTTAAAAGTTTGATATTTTTGTAAGCCGTATCCCACTATATTAACCCAATGGGGTTGGGGGTCACGGGGGAGGGGCTGTCGAGACGAATAAAAACGCGGCTTGCTGCTTTTTTATTCGTGAGACCCGCCCCTATCACCCGTGCGGCGTTCTTTTGGTTCGTTTTCTGCCGACGTGGGCAGAAAATGAACACCTAATCGCGTTCTTTTCGTACTTTTCTTGCAGC
>JAZSRA010000050.1:0-1602 GCA_045538195.1 Eubacteriales bacterium
CATGTTTTGCTTAAAAGCTCTAATTTAGCGCCACGAGTTCTGAGACATACTTGATAAAGGATTGATATATAATTGCTTGTTTGGCGCGAGTTCGAGTCTCGTAAGTCGGATCGTAGCCATGTCGTTCTGTGAGCCAAGGAGTTGGGTCTAGTCATTGTCTTCCTAAGACCGCTTGGCCTCCGACTTCATGTTTTGCTTAAAAGCTCTAATTTAGCGCCACGAGTTCTGAGACATACTTGATAAAGGATTGATATATAATTGCTTGTTTGGCGCGAGTTCGAGTCTCGTTTTCCGCTCCAAGTCCAAAAGTTTTGAGGACAAAATCAAGCAAAACCCTTTGAAACATCGTTTCAGAGGGTTTTTCATTTGTTGTCGGTAGGTATCGTTCCGACTTCGTGGAGCCTCTACCCGACATAGCCCGAACCTCGAAGTGTCCCTCCGAATATCCATCGTGAAAATAAGGGACACTTACTCCGAAATAAGGGGACACTTTGATAATTTGGGGCAGAAAAATCAACTTCTTGCAAACTTCTCAACTGACAGTTGCCTACGCTTTAATAAAAACAGTCAGATGAAAAGTACATTTAGAATCCTATTCTACGCTAAGTGGGAGGCAAGCGACGAGGCAAAGATGCTCCCAATCTATGTTCGCATTACAATCAACGGTACAAAGGCTCGTTTCAGCCTTAAAATCCGAGTATCGGAGAAAATTTGGGACGCCAAGAGTGGTCGAGCCATTGGGCATAGCCACGAGGCACTGCAAGCCAATCGCTACCTCGATAGCGTTGTTACACGCATCAATACCATATATTATCGTCTGTGCGAGCAGAGCGAGGCTGTAACGGCTCAAATGGTGCGTGATGAGTTCCTCGGAGTGAAAGCACCAAGCAAGACACTACTTACGGTGTTTGCCGAGTTCAACGATAGGCAGGAGAATCTTATCGGCGTGGATATCACACAATCGACATTCAACAAGTTCGACTTGACATTTCGTCGCTTGGCGGAGTTCCTGCGAGTGAAACGCAATCGTCCGGATATCCCCGTATCGCTGGTCAATAGAGATTTTGTGCTCGATTTTGAGGCATATTTGAAGGTCGATTACCGCTTGCAAGCCAACTCTGCCGAAAAGTTGATGCGTATCTTAAAGCGCATTACAACGATGTGTTTCAAGAGCGGACTGATGGCGAAAGATCCATTTTGCGATGTGCGATTAAAGAAGGTCAAGAAGGATAGAGGCTACCTGACTCGCCACGAATTGGAGCTGATACTCAACTACAAACCAACGAAGAAGCGATTGGAGAAGGCGCGCGATGTCTTTGTGTTTTGTTGTTTTACAGGTTTCGACTACTCGACTACTGCATCATTGACCGAACAAAACCTTGTTTTGGCGGACGACGGCTCGATGTGGATTGAGACACACCGCGTCAAGACGGGCGTCGCATCAAAGGTCAAGCTGCTCGACATACCGCTGTCAATCCTGAAAAAGTACGAGCCGACCCGCATTAACGGCTATCTACTGCCTGTGTTGAGCAACGCCAAGTACAACCTCTACCTCAAAGAGATACCCGCCACATTGGGCATCCAGAAACGAGTAACCTCGCA
>JAZSRA010000100.1:0-3082 GCA_045538195.1 Eubacteriales bacterium
GGATGCGGAACAGGAAATGACGATAAAACTTATACAACGCTTGATGAGTTGAACGATGCAAAAATCGGAGTTGTAACGGGTACGGTTTTCAGTGTGCTTGCTGATGAGTTGATCCCCAAAGCAGAAAAAATAGAATTTAACTCCGCATCAGATGCATTGATGGCTCTTGATAACGGTAAGATCGATGCTTTTCCTGCCGATGAATCGCTTTATTATGCGATGCGCTGGGAAGGAAAAAATTACTCCATCGTTGAAGAATCGATGGCTACGAGTACATATGGAATGATCTTCGGAAAGGGTGCCAACCAGGATCTTCGAGCTGAATTAAATGCTTTCCTTTCAGATAACAAAGAGACGGTTGCAGTGCTTGAGGCAAAATGGTTTTCCGAAAAAGAGCCGACAGAGTTTATGTCGTATGATGATCTGACCGGCCAAAACGGAACCCTGCGCATCGGAGTATGTAGCTCGGTAAAGCCGTTTGTCTATATGAAAGACGGTAGACTTACGGGATATGATATTGAAATTCTTATATCGTTTGCACGGGAATACGGATACAAGCTTGATTTTGAAGATACCTTATTTGCCAGTGTTCTTACAGGTGTGTCGATGGGAACATACGATATCGGAGCTTCAGGTTTTTGCATCACGGAGGAACGGGCGGAAAACGTTGATTTCTCAGATGTATATCACACAGAAAATTTAGTAGCTCTCATCAAAGGAACGGATGTCGGTCTTGAGCAGTTCACGAATGCCAATCTCGGAGTTGTGACCGGTTCTCTTTACGGTGGCTATTCGCGTGAACAATTTCCCAATGCAACGATCAAAGAATTTAACAACTTTGCCGATGTTTTGATGGCTCTCAAGCAAGGCAAGGTAGACGGTGCTATGTTTGACCGTCCGAATTTTAACTCGTTTAAGCGTGATGATAGCGGGTTGTCTTGTATAACCGTTCCTGCGTATTCCGTTGAAATCGGCTTTGGCTTCCAAAAGAGCGACGAGGGATATGAGTTACAGGGGCAGATGAATGAGTTTCTTGCTGAGCTTCGAGCAGCAGGTGAGATAGACCGTTTGATCGATAAATGGTACGGTGAGACAGAACCGCAGGAAAAGATTCCGTTAAACGAACTGAACGGCAATGGAAAAAAACTGAAAGTATCAATTGACTCAACAAGAAAACCATTTGTTTATATGTACGAGGGTGAACCGGTTGGCTTTGAGGTTGAAGTTTTGTATCTCTTTTGCCAAAAGTACGGATACACGATTGAGTTGTCCGATATATCCTTTGCCTCAAGTCTTGCCGGACTTGCAGTAGGTAAATACGATCTTGTTTGCGGTGGACTCTATATGACTCCCGAACGCAAAGAAAGCGTAAATTTCAGCGATCCTTATATGGAAGCGGAAGTCGTAATGGCAGTTTACGAGCGAAGCGGATTTGAAAACTTTTTTGCTTCGCTGAGTGAAAGCTTTCAGAAAACCTTCATTCGTGAAAGCCGTTGGAAATTGATTCTTGAAGGTATTGTGATAACTGTGATCATCAGCTTTTTTGCAATTCTCGGCGGCACTGTGCTTGGATTTCTTCTTTACCTTTCGGCAAGATCAAAATATAAGGTGGTTTCAAGGATTACCAAAGTGATTGCCAAGGTGTATTCAAGACTGATTGCGGGTACGCCGGCTTTGGTTATTCTTATGCTGCTCTTCTACGTGGTGTTCGGTCAGATAGATGTTGATGGAATAATCGTAGCAACCGTAGGCTTTGTATTGATTTTCGGAGCCTTTGTTTACGGTCAGCTTGAACTCACCGTGGAAGGTGTAGATAAAGGACAGACCGAGGCTGCGTATGCACTCGGTTATAGCCGTAATAGGACGTTCTTCCGTATCGTTCTTCCGCAGGCTATGAAGATGTTTATTCCGGTATATTCTTCCGAGATTATCGGTCTTATTAAGGCTACTTCAGTTGTTGGCTACATTGCGGTGAACGACCTTACCAAGATGGGCGATATCATCCGAAGCAATACTTACGAGGCATTCTTCCCGCTGATTGCGGTTGCAGTTATTTATTTCCTAATCACTTGGGGTGCATCGGCTTTGTTGAACATTGTTCGTATCAAGCTGGAGCCTAAAAGAAGAAAGAACAAGAACGTTTTGAAAGGAGTCGTAAGATGATTCGTATCGAGCATTTAAGAAAAGAATATCCCAACGCCACTCCTTTAGCGGACGTGAACGTAACCATTAACAAAGGAGACGTTATTTCCATCATCGGACCTTCCGGTACGGGAAAGTCCACGCTCATCCGTTGCATCAATATGCTTGAAACTCCTACTTCGGGTGATATATGGGTGGACGGTGTGCGCATTACGGATAAGAAATGCGACATCAACAAGGTTAGACAGAAGATGGGGATGGTGTTCCAGTCCTTCAACCTTTTCAATCATATGAACGTAATTGAAAATATTATGGCGGCTCCAATGGATCTGTTAAAAAGAACCAAGCAGCAGGCATATGATGAGGGAATGAAGCTTCTCCGTATGGTAGGTCTTGCGGATAAGGCGTTCAATTATCCGGATGAGCTTTCCGGTGGACAAAAACAGCGTGTGGCTATTGCGAGAACGCTGGCAATGGAGCCGGAGGTGATATTGTTTGACGAGCCTACCTCTGCGTTGGATCCGACTATGGTAGGAGAAGTGCAGGCGGTAATTCGTGAGCTTGCCCGTCAGGGACTTACGATGATGATCGTTACACACGAAATGCGCTTTGCAAGAGAGGTTGCCAATCGTGTATTTTATATGGATGAGGGCGGGATTTACGAGGACGGTTCGCCTGACGATATATTCGAGCATCCCAAGCGTGAAAGAACCGTTCGCTTTATCAAGCACATCAAGGTATTTGAACACTTCATTGACTCCAAAGACTTTGACTTTATCGGCTTGAACAGCAAAATTGAGGAATTCGGCAGACGAAATCAGATCTCGCAGAAAGCCATTTACCGTGTTCAAACGATTTTTGAAGAGCTTTGTGTGCAGATCATTCTTCCCGAGCTTTCCGATGACTTTAATTTGCATATTGCCGTTGAATACTCGCAGGA
>JAZSRA010000039.1:0-38012 GCA_045538195.1 Eubacteriales bacterium
TCCCCGCTATATCCAAGGTAATCATATGCTTTGCCAACTCTGCCGTCGGATTCAAGTCTGCATGATCCAATATAATCTCCGAGCATATTTGCCGTTATTTCTTGCGGCAGTCCTCTCGATTCAATGTATTTTTCATCCTTAATCAGCTCGTAATACTCATCACCGACAATACAGGCCTGCACTTCGGGAGCTTCATCGATGGTAGGACGATCAATAAAATTCAGAGCAATATTAGCAATGCCGACTATAATTGCAAAACACGCGGCAATGGATACGATTTTTAACCATGTGCTTTTGGTTGAGGATACCGGTTTTACTACGGCAAATTCTTCGATATGCCTGTCACTGATACCACCAATGGCTCTCATCAGTCCTTCAGCATTCATACTATCACCCCTCGTTTCTCAAGAAATAATTTCAAATCAGATTTGATTCGGGACAATCGTGTCCTGATTGCACCTTCCTTTAATCCAGATGCATTTGCGATGTCCTCATAGGAGTCCATATACCAAAAACGTCTGACAAACAGCATACGATTGGTCTTGGATAGTGAATCCAAAAACTCATCGATATACGCCGCAAGTTCGGTTTCGGCATACTCGTCCTCGACAGTATTTTGTGTGGATACATAGTTCTCAAGTTCATCAAGGCACAAGTCATAATTGCTTTTTCTTCTTTTTGTATTATTTTTCTTGTAGCGGTTGATAGAAATGTTGCGAACTATTCGGCACACAAAAGCGAGCAGAGGATTGGGCTTTTCGGGAGGAATAGCATTCCATACACCTAAATATGAGTCGTTAACACATTCCTCGGCATCTTGGTGATTGTTCAATACATTCATGGACACTTTCATACATACTGAACCGTATTTGTTTGACAGCTCGACGATCGCTTTTTCTGAGCGCTCGAAGAACAAGTCGATGATCTTGCTGTCATCCATCTTTGCAGCACCTCCTTGTATTGATGTCCTCACCTATAATCTAAAGAAAAAGTTTCGTTTGTTACACGAAAAATAAAAAAATTCAAAGTTTTTTATTGTTAGCGTTATTCAACCGCATGAATTACTTGCAGAAAAGAAAAACTCGGAGGTGTTATTCCTCCGAGCCGTTCATATCTCCGTGCTTTACTTGTTTACAGCATCTTTGAGCGCCTTGCCTGCCTTAAAAGCGGGAGCTTTGCAAGCCGGAATCTTCACCGTTTCCTTTGTGCGAGGGTTCTTTCCGGTACGCTCACCGCGCTCACGGGTTTCAAAGGTACCGAAGCCAATGAGCTGTACCTTATCGCCTGCAGCCATAGCATCTGCAATCTTATCAAGTGTTGCACCGATAACGGCTGCGGTATCCTTTTTGGAAACGCCGGTTGCCTCTGCAACGGCAGCGATCAGTTCGTTCTTATTCATAATCTTCCTCCGAATTCCGACTTTTCTGCCGAATATTTTATTTATTATAGCATTTTTTTGCCCTTTTGTCAATGTAGGTGGATTTTCAGCATACAGAACTCTCTTTTTCTATTCTGCTGTAGTATCTCTTAGAGTGGGAAGTTCGCTTTCTCCTGTCATCATGACAGGTACCACCTGCCACCGAGAAGGTATAGTACCCCCTCGGCGGAAGGTATATATTTTTCGGCGATTGTTATCCGCTGCGTATTTTGTAAAGCAGACTGCTCTTACCGCCTTTAGTGCGGTATCGCTGTTCGGTTTCGAGTAGTCCCGCTTTACGCAGGTCGTGGAGCGCACGTCGCACGGTGGACTGGGACAACTTCAGCTCCGAGGCGATGGTTGGGATCGCAGGCCAACATTCGCCGTCCTTGTTGGCTCGGTCTGCAAGGTAGGTGTACACCGACACGGCTCGGTGCGGCAGTTCCTGACGGTATAGGAAATCAAGACGGCTCATTGGGCTTCACCTCCGGTTTCGGTAAAGGTGTTGTTTGTTTGGCAGACGGTTTCTCTCTTATGACAGCTCCACCGCCGCCTTTCTTGTCGCCGGGCTTCTTGGGCGGTGTCTGCTGTGGCTCATGGCTCTCGCTCTCTGCCTGATCCTGGCCGCTGATACCGTTACCGCCGTCTGTGGCAGGCTTATCCTTAACGATCCAGTCGGGATGGTATTTCTTGATGATACCGTCCATGATCTCTTTCTTCTCAGCATACTGTACCTCTCGGCCGCCGTGGTCGGGTACGGCATAGGGATTGTCCTCGTCGAACTCGATTCCCCACTTAAAGAACAGCTTCAGCTTGACTCGCATGGGATGGACTCCTGTTTTCATCACCACGAAGTGACCTTTGGGAAGGGATTTCAGCTCGTCGGGTGTCAGCAGAGGTCGCTCAATCATCTGCAAGGATTCCGAGGGATCGTTTCGGCTTCGGGAAACAGATCCCGACATGACGGTACGGCTGCCCAGGGCTTTGGATAGTACCTCTGCGGAGCTGCTGTTGGGAGCGAAGCCACCGAAGATGGTGAGCTGTGTGTTGTCCACGATGATCTCCGCACCTTCCTTGCCGTAGTTCTTGTCGAGCTGCGAGAAGGACTGGATAATGGGGACGATCTGCAATCTTCTCGAACGGGATGCCGAGAACATCATCTCAGCGGATTCGATCTTGGGGAGCGTACCGAACTCGTCGCAGAAGAAGACACAGCGGTTCTTCAGCTTACCGCCATGCTCATCGGCTACGGCAAGTATCTCTCGGTATAGCTGCTGAATGATCAGCGAGATCATGAAGAAGGTGTTGGGGTTTTCTTCGGGCATAACTACGAAGATAGCGGACTTCTCATTACAGAACTTCTCTGCGTCGATCTCGGTATCGAAGCACAGGAGCTGTTCCAACTCGGAGTCGAGGAAGGAGTTCAGTCGGGACAGTGCTGTTGACATGACCGATGCCATGGACTGCTCTGCGGTATTAAGTGCTGCTCCGGCAAACCATTTCGCCTTGTGGTCATCGGGAAGCATCTCCATGAGCTGTTGGAACTGATTCTTGCCTTTCTTCTGTGAGGGTGCCAGCAGTTCCTGAATGATCTTGAACACCGATACGATGTGCCGTTTCTCCGGCTCACAGAACTCTGCCACGAGCAGGATCGTCGCCGTAAGCAGACCTTCGGCTGCGTCGTAGAAGTAGGCGTTCTGTCCAAAGGATGCGGCATCCATACCGGAAAGGATGATGGTCTTGGATATGATCTTTGCATACTTTTCTGCTTTTGCCTTATAGACCAGGGTGTCGGGATTGGCTTGGTACAGATCCATATACTTGTTCACGAGGTGCAGGAGGTTATTGCCGTTACTGCGAGTCGGGTTTCGCAGGTCAATGACCGATACGTTATATCCGTACTGCTTGGCAATGTGTCCGTAGTTACGCATGACGTCGCCTTTGGTATCGGTGGAGAGCCACGACATTCCTGATGCGCAGGCATACTCGATACACGGGTACAGCCAAAATGCAGTCTTACCGACACCTGCCGCACCGATCATAAGAGCGTGAACGTCGCCGGTGTCTACCATCGCAGTGGTGTTTCCGGTACATCCCACCACGATGCCTTGAGGCAACGGCTTGCCGTCATCGCCTGTGGGTGTCTGTCCTTTGGCTGCCTGCTTACGCCAACGCTGCGGATCAAACGGCACGTGCTTGTATATCTTCTTGATCTCGGCTTTGGTCGCCCACCGAGCCGTGCCATGCTGACCGTCGCCCACCGTCTTGGATTTGATACCGTTCAGACTGTAGATGTGGGACAGCAAGGTCACACCGCCGAGTACGGCGAACATGATTCCGGCGACGATTACAAGGAGCAAGGGATTTCCTGTCATGAGCTACCGCCTCCTTTCCTTACATAGTTTGGATACATATTTCTTCCTCCGTTTCATCGGGTGGATATAAAAGATCCTCGTTCCAGTCCTTTCGGATCGGCACGAGGATTTCTGTGTTTATGCCTTGTTCGGTGAGTTTATTCGCAATGCGGACGGCGGCTTTCTGTCCATCCACGTCGCTGTCGTGGCAGAGGTACACCGTATCCACCTGCGGATGATCGGCAAGTATCTGCCACATCACCTGGTCGGATACACCGCAGGCGGCGGCATAGCTGTGCTTCTGCCAGCCGTTTCTGTGAAGCGAAATAAAGGACAGCATATCTATTGGTGCTTCAAAGAGATAGACTCGATTGCTTTGTCCGATCCAGTGAAAACTGTATCTCGGATCGCTGCTGTCCACGTTTCCTTTGAAGGTACTCTCCGAGCCTGTTCCGCGCTTGTGAGCGTGAACGGCAACGCCTTCCGGATTTTTGCCCACGAACACAGCGTTGTGGTAGTCTGCCGATTCGTAGATCAGTCCGGTATAAAAAAAGACGTTCAGCACCTCTCGGTTGATGCCTCGCTTGTTTAGGAGGTAGGCATAGGCTCGGCGGTTGTTATCGTTCTTCGGTGGTAGCTCGAAGGGCTTTTGCTCTCTGACCACAGGTGGCGAGGTACTCAGCGTACCCATACCGCTGCCGCCCAGCAGATATTCCATCGCTTCGGGGTAGCTCTTGTTCATATACTTTCGGACGAAGTCGATGGCATCGCCGCCGACTCGTTCGTACTGATGAAACCACAGGTTTCCTCGGATGGTTACCTTCTGTGAGCCGTCACGCCATTCGTATTCTCTGCCGGAGCGTTTGAGTTTCTCGCCCTGGCGCTGGAGCAGATCGCAGAGGTCGGTCTGCCGAGCCTGCTCCTTTTGTTCTTCTGTGAAATGGATATAGCTTGACATGGGTTCTCCTTTCGTTGGGATTATTGTTTGAGACCGTGAGCCTGTTTCTTCTCGTCGATCTTCCGCTTGAGCTTGCGGTCGATACCGCCCATCCTATCTTTGCGCTCATCCTCCAAACGGTTTTGGAGCATTCGTGCAAGGTGATGGAGCAGACGGAACGATCCCATTGCCGCCGACCAATGACGGTTACTCTTAACGCTGTGCAGGAGCTGCTTGGCGTAGGGGTTGCCTTTGTCAGCTGCAGATTGCAGATATTCCATCGCCTTGTGATAGTCACGGTCGATCTCTCTGCCGTAGAGGTACAGCTTTCCGAGTTGGTATTCGGCGTAGTCGTTACCGTTCTCCGCGGCGATCTCGAAGTTCTTGATGGCTCGGAGGATGTCCTTGATATCTTCCTCGGTGAGCAGTAGCTTGCCTGCGAGGTAGGCGGCGTAGGGGTTGCCTTGACCTGCTGCTCGTTCGAGGTAGTCGATAGCTCTCTCCAAGTCCTTTGGGATGACTTCGCCTTGTGAGAGAAGTTTCCCCAACAGATACTGTGCCGGAGCGAAGCCGGAGTCTGCCGATTCGGTCAGCAGTCGGATCGCTTCGGGGATATCCTGTAGGAGCAGGATTCCTTCGAGGTAGGCTTTGCCGAGAGCGTATTTTGCATAGCGGTTTCCTTTGTCGGAGGAACGCTTTAGCAGATCCTCGGCACGAGGCAGGTCTTGTTCGGCATCCTCACCTCGGAGCAGAGTCTTGCCCAGCAGGTATTCGGCGTACTGATTGCCGTCTGCCACCGCATCCTCTAACCATCGCAGAGCGTAGTCGGTGTTCTTCGCCACATCCTCACCTCGGAGGAACATTTTTCCGAGACGGTATTTGGCAATGTCGCATCCGAGCTTTGCCGAGTCGATGAGCAGATCCACCGCCGTGTCGGGATCGTAGTCCTCGCTTTCACGGTCCAGCAGTTCTTTTGCCTGACGGTAGTACCGCCACATAGCAGAGATCCGTTCTCGTTCGCTCATATGAGCTGCGGACTCGCTCTCTTGCTCGGTTCGTTCTATTTCTTCCGGCTCCGGTTCGGGAGTGCCGAGGACGATGTCCTCATCACCTTCGTCGATGGGAGTGATATCGGCAAGGATGTTCATAGCTTCGCTGATCACCGCATTCTTCACCGATTTGAATTCGGGATTGTCCACGAGAGGTATCCGTTCGGGAAGGTCTTGGGTATAGATGCCGAGTACCTTCTCTCGCTGTTCGTACCAAAGGTCATAGAGGGCGGCGATCCTTTCGTCAGCTGCCAATTCCATGACGATGCGGTTGACGATAGCCTTCACGTCGGATTTCAGATAGCCGTACTGTTTCTTGCCGCCTGTGCGGTAGAGACGGTCGGCAAGCTCACGGAGCATTTCTTCCACCTTCGGGTTATCGTACTCACCGGAGTTGATCTGCTCCACGATCTCGGCGATGAGACGGCCGCCGTGGGTTCGCAGTTCATCCCGATGCTCGGTCTGCCTTGCATAGATTTCGTGCAGGTCGTGCTTGAAGATATCCCTTGCCAGTGATGAGCGAAGACTCATCACGCCTTTCTTCGAGAGGTACGGCTTGTGAGTGCCGGAGGTGTAGACCATGAGGTGGACGTGAGGATGGTGGCTCTCGTTGTGGAAGGCGGCGTACCATTTCAGATCCTCTTTCGGTATCTTGAAGTTGGTGGCGATTGCATCGGTCTGTGTCCGAAGCATCTCACGCCATCGTTCGCCCTGATTGAATCCGAGTCGCTCCGCATCCTCACGGCGCAGAGAGATGATCACCGTCCACACGTTTCCTTCGTAGTGATTCAGTTCCTCCGAGACCTCGCCGAGCTTGACGGGGACTCCGTCATCGGTGAACAAACCGTGGGAGCCGAAGCGTTCGGCTCTCGGTCGGGTGGCGATATAGTCAGCATAGGTCTTGGTCTGCATCACCTCGTAAGCGTTATCTTCCAGAGCGCGGGTGATAAACTCAGAAGCGTTTCCCACCGTTGGCTCCTTCAGATAGTCCTCATACTCCAACATCTCTTTACTGTCGGGAAAGTCTTTGAGGATTTTTTCGATGAGCTGCTGTTGCCTAAGTGAGCAAGGCGACAGCCGATAGGACTCGTCGATCTTATCCACGCCTTCACGGGTAGCAATATATTTTGCATACCCGCCAACGCTCTGTCGGGCATTCGGCTTGAGGTACTTGAACTTGGTGATCAGCTTTGCCATAGACTATCCGCTTATCCTTTCTGCCAAGCGAGAGCATCCTCGAAGGAGAAGCCGCCGTTGAGCCGCTTGACTTCCTTAACGCATTCACCGCGCAGTCGTTCGAGGGACACGGGATCGATGTCCTGGGTAGCGGCAATGAGGTTCTGCACGATGGCGATCTCCACCGCCAGCTTGAACATCATTCTGTTCTGTCGGGTGTCGCTGCTGTCCACGATTGCCTTGAGTGTGGAGGTGACGATGCTCGGCAGATAGTTTTTCTTATCCTCGGTAGTGAGGTATCCGATATAAAAATTGATCGCCTTTTCAATGAACTCCGACTTGCTCTCACAGTCATCCTCTCGGTAGATATTCTCTATCTTTTCGAGGGTGTCGGGGTACACCCAAAGGGCGAATTTCTTCTTGTTTTCAAACATGGGGATCATCTCCTTTTTGTTGGTACAACGCCGTTCACAACGCCATGCTGTTTCCTTGTGGTTTCGGCGTTTTTCCGAAGTCACAACCCCGACCACAGGATTTCGGGCGGTCTTACAACCCCTATGGCTCTTTCGGGGAGGAAGTGCCAAAAACCCTTGTGCGGTCGGCATTGCCGTCCGCTGTGATACTGGACGGGGTGCATCTGCAACCCCGTCCTTTTCACCTGCTTGATTTTCGACCCTCGAAAATCGAGAGAAACGCCCGCAAAATCGCTCTGTTTTACCTTGTGCGAAACACGCCCGAAACGGGGCTTGTTCGGTGGTCTGTGGGTGTCTGCTCCACCTCGGTGGTAAACTCGCCACACAGGGCGACACGATGGCTCACAGGGGCGACATCCTCGCTCTGCTACATCCGCATCACCGGGGCTTCGTCCTCATCCTCGTCGGGAGCTTCATCCTCGGTTTCTTCGGGTGGGACGATTTCCTTGCCTGCGAGGGCTTCTTCGAATTTTTCTTTTCTGTCGTATGAGCTGCGGTAGGAACCACGGTTGGCACGGTACGCAGCAGTCGACAGATCCTTGAGCGAATACGTCCACCACGCATTGTCGCTGCTTTGGCAGGCACTGGCTGTGCCTGCATCCAAATCGAAATCCGCGGCGATTTTGATGCGGTGGTCGCTCGGCATTCGGTCACAGAGTTCTTCATACTGTGCGGCACTGATATGCTCCACCTCTCCGAAGGCATCAGAAAACATTTTCGGGTTGGAACTGAGTTCGCCCCGATCATACAGGCGGTACCTGTATGCCGTGGACAGCAGAGAGTCGAACAGCTCGCTTGTGAAGTATCGGTCGCTGCCGTTCTCATGAACGTGGAAGACACCGAATTTGCGACGGGCTTCTCGCTCGGCATTCTCGGCTGCTTCGATCTGCTCGATCTCAGCTTCGATACCGAGTTGCTTTTCGGGAGGCACGAGCTGGTCATAGAGGAATGCGAAATGTTCCTTCAGCTTATCCTCCAGGGTCAGACCGTCGGAGGCGAGTTCGTGTTCCACGGCTCGGAGCTGCAGTTCGTTAAAATACAGAGTTACCTCAACGTGGTTCATCCGTTCTGCACCTCCTGGCCGCCAGCGCCCACGGCAGAAGAAGGAGAAGGTTTCGGTTTCTTCACGATGGGTGCGGGCTTGGGTGTGTTGCCGGATTTCATCTCAATGAATTCACGTACTCCGGCAGGTACGGTTTTCGTGTACAGGGTTTCGAGGGAGCGTTCCAGCTCTGACTCCACCTGCACACCTCTCTGTGTGAGGTACATCTTCAGCGCAGAGAGCTTTTCCTCGTCAAAGGAAATCGTAATTGACGTTTTCTTCATTTCGGATTCTCCTTTCACATGACCATTGCCTGACCGGTGTCGGTGCAGGCAAGGTCGGGATCATTTAAGATGGTCTGACCGTTGTTGTAGTCCTCGACCATCTTTTCCGCTTCGGTCTGTCGGTGGGTGGCATCGTACCAACGGGACTCCATCTCATCGATGGTCTTATCGATACTGTTCGGATTCACGTGGTCGGAGTAGTAGGCGGCGGCTTCGAGGAATGCCTCACGGCCGTGCTTCTTATAGATGCCGTGGATGGATTTGATCTTACCTGCCATAGCACACCTCCTACATCGTGATCGGTGAGCCGTTCTGCTCGGCGTTCCAGATATCCTCGTCGTAGGTGCATCGGTTCATGCGAACGAGAGAGGTGTCGGTGTCACCGAAGTCCGTCCCCTCAATACAGGAGCCGTCCAAGCTGCAACTGTACACCTCGCAGTTTCGGAATCGTGCATCGGCGAAGTTGCTGTGGGTGAAAACGCTACGACCTAATTCCGTGCCGATAAACTCCGCACCTTTGAAGCTGGCTTCTTCGGCGGTGAGGTCGGTAGCGTAGCAGTTATAGAACTTGGTGCCGACACAGGATGCGTAGCACAGTTCGGCACTGTAGAGCTGTGTGTTGCTGATCTTCGCTCCATCGAAGATGGCTTGATTGAGATTCCTTCTCGACAGATCCATTCCTCGGATCACGCAGTTTGAGAAGTCGGCTTGTTCGCCGCCCTCGTCGTTGAGCCACAGGATATGCTTGGCACACATGACCTCGATATCCTGTTCGGTCAGATACCGCATTCCGCTTTCATCGGTAAATCGGATATGCTCATTCGCAAGTGCAACGGATACGGTATCGTTCTCGTAGTCGTAGTCCACCTCGGCGATCTCCGGTCGCTCTGAGAGCATCTCCATAAACAGAGACGCACTGAACGAGTCGTTGACCACCTTATTTCGGATCGGTGCGAGGGACACCTTGTATTCGCCCTCGACCTGCCTGTCGATGGCATCGGCAACGAATTGATTGGTTAGGCTGTGCATTCGGTCTACGAATTCTGCGAGGCGGAAGGACTGCTCCATCTTGAGGAACTGTCGGGCGTTAGGCAGGTGTGCGGTATGCCTTGCGTAGTCGTAACCCTCGGTCAGTACCAAGATGCCGTCCTGACGGCCTTCTGCCATAACGAGCAGGCATCTTGCGATGCCGTGTTCGTCCACTCGGTATCGCTCGGACTCCTGTGAGAGCAGTTCGCTCGACACGGTGAGGTTCTGACTGAAACGTTCGTATTCTTCGTCGGTCAGTTCCACCACCTTTTCGATCTCGCAGATATTGGTCAGCATACCCGACCGTGCTTTTTGGAAGGATGCGTGGAATATACTCATATTCGCACCTCCTACATAGAGAGCGTGGGACTGTGATCTTCGGTCTGCGGATAGGTGATGCCGGAGCTTTTCACCCAACGCTCATAGTCCTCGGCATCGCATTGGCCGTTCAGCATCTCGGTGAATGCACGGAGTCGTTCGGGATCGCAGTTGGCAAGCTTGCACTTGAAGCTCTCGTTCTCGAAGGTGATGGACTCCACCTTTGCGGAGAGAACGTCAGCCCATTCTCGTTTACCTTCCTCGGTCAGCATATCTGCGCTCAGTCGGCTGATAGGCGTACAGTCCTTATCATCGCAGGTGAAGTGTACGTCGTAGAGGTTGCATCCGAGGAGCGATAGCAGATCCAGCGTTCCGCTGATACCGCCCTCGCCGCAGTTCTGACAATACGCCAAGTGGTAGTTGATCTCGATGCAGTCCTCGGTCATGATCAGCTCGTTGACTTCATCTCTGCGCTGCAGTTCCTCTCGGAGCAGTTTGCCGTTTCCGTTGGCATCGGTGATGTTCGCTCCGAAGTGATAGTACAGCTCGTCGTAGGTGTTTGCCCATCTGCCATCCTCGGTATGCTCTGTGCCTTCGGATACCACGTAGTCGGCAAGCTGCCGGATGTGGTTTCTCACAAGGGTTCTCGCTTCGGGGATGAATGCGGATCGCCTTGCGTAGGACGATCCCTGGCTGTCTACGAGGATGCCGTCCTCCTGGCCTTCGCCGAGGACGAGGACACAGCATCGCTGTCCGTCAATGAAGGATTCCATATTCGCCCTTTCTGCAAGGTAGTCACGCTCTCTCAGAAGGTTCTGATACAGCGAGGCGTATTCGCTTTCGGGTAGTTCAATAATATCTGTGACGATGCAGTTTTCATCCTGTATTTCGGATTGCTTTCGTCGCAGTTCTGCGTGTAGTCGCATAGTCGATTTTCTCCTTTCTTACATCTGCGGTATAAATTGCGGACGCTCTCCGTCATCCTCGGCGATACCGTCATCCTCAACATAGGGGCAGTACATGGTATAGAACATCATGTCGAAGTCCTCGCTTGTTTCCAGGTCGGAGATGATGTCGCCGTGTTCGAGAAGAGCGTCACGGATCAGATCCAGCATTTCTTTGTCTGTCGGTAGGTTTACACCGTACCTTTTGTTGATCTCCGAGAACGGCACGTGTAGGTTGCCAGAGTAGGTGTCATTCGTGCCTTCGTCGATGAGGTATTCCGCAATGGTCTGCGCATATCCTTCTCGGTTGAAATACGGGACAAGGGAGGTAAAGCCTGCCGCCCGAATCTCATCGTCTTTCATACCGACGACCTCGGAGAGCGTATGATACAGTTCCTCTCCGCTTTCGGTTTCGCCGATCCAGCACACGAGCCGTCCGATCAGCTCCGACTGCCGTTTTGCAAAGTAATATTGCTGTTCTTCCACGAGGTCATCATAGTGATCGTCCACGTATCTTGCGATACCTCGCTCCAACTCACCGTAGGAGCAGTCTTTGATCTCATGACCTTCGGCGATGCAGAAGTCATCGAGCTGATTGGCGTACTGATCGTCATCGCCGTCGTAAATCTGACAGTAATATCCGTTGCAGAGAACGTCCTGACTGCTTTCTCTATCGTACCGTTCGATACCGGAGTCGGGTGTGCTTGTGATAATAAAGCCACGGTATCTCATTCTGTTGATTCCTCCGTTTCTTCCGCATAGGTGATATACGGTATCTTGAGCCAATGTGTCCATCCGCTGTCGCCGATGGGAGTCTTGATCACGCCTGCATTGGTGTTCGCTGCGTGGATGACCTCACCATTTCCGATATAAATGCCGATATGACCTTCGTGCCATACGGCAAGTCCGGGGATTTCGGGGATGGTGTCGATAGTGCCTTTCTCAGTGGCGTTATTGTACATATCGTCAGCACCGATATCGGGCATTCCGTTGGTGGCGTAGATGATGTTGTTGGTGGTCGGCTCAAACCACCCGTAGCCCTTGATGAGACCGACACAGTCGGCGGTTCTGCCGCCGAGCCAGTTGGACTCGATATACTCTGCCTTACCACCGACCTCGTCGGGATACTGCGTTTTCTTGTACTCGAACAGATCGCTGTCCAGAACGTCGCCGTAGGTTCCCCAAACGTATCCCCATCCTTTGGCGTGAGCAAACTCTGCCCACATCACAAGGTCAGTGCTGTTTTTGGTAGTGGGATCGGTGTAGCCGGAGCTGTCGATATACGCCGCACGGGTGCTTGCCATCACGTTGGTGAAGTCAGCGGTTACGATGTTCGTTCCGAAGGCTGCGTTGACAGCAGAGATCAGTTCCTCGTCCGTCTGCTCCTGTGCAAAGCATCCTACCAGCTTACTTGCGAAGTCCGGCTCGGAAGCGTGATCGTACAGGGCGAAGGTGAACAGTGCTTGTGCCTCCTGAATACGGAGAGAGTCGTAGCCGGCATTCGTCATGGCGGTTTCTACATTCGACCAGCTCTCAATCGCCACAGACTGTTGCTCGGCGATCATCTCATGGAGTCTGTCGGTGTCGATGTCCACGCTGCCGGTGAAGATTCCGAGCAACGCCACAATCGGCATAATAATGATGATAATGATGCCGAGGATGATGCCGCCTACAACCTTGAGGGCTTTCTTGTCCGTAAGGATGTAGACGGCTATCTTTTTGAGAGCTGCCGCTACTGTCGCACTCATCGTCCTCCGGCCTTTCCGAAGATAGCGGACTTATACTCCGGTGCGATGACCTGCAAGAGATATCGCTCGTTACCGCATCGGTACAGGCAGGTTCCTCGTTCGGGATACTTGATCAGCTCGAATTCGCTCGGCTCTACCTGCAAGGCATCCATATACTCCTTCGGATTGATCTGTCCGGCATTGAAGAGGAACTGATGCGTGGGGATGCTGAACAGGGGCTTTGTAAACTCACGGATGGACGGAATCAAAAAGTCCTCGATATTCTGACTTGCCAGAATGACCGAGGACTCCTTCTTACGCACACGCTTGGAGGCGTTACGGATATATTCGATTGCCGTCATATTGGTGAGGAACAGATACAGTTCGTCGATGGAGGCGGCGGTGTTACCTACGCCCAGGAGCTGGTTGGACATATACGAGAGGATATTGAAAAGCATCGCATCCTTGAGTCGCTTGTTGGTGTCCATCAAGCCCTTGACTCCGAAGACGAGGAAGGCATCGTCGGTGATGTTGCTGTAGCCGTTAAAATACACCGATTCCGATCCTACGCACATACTGTGGATGCCGAGGCACACCTCCTGGAGCGTCTGCTCGGTGTAGAGGTATCGGCGCTGCTTGTCGTAGGTCATGAATTCTTCCTCGCAGAGCTTATAAAAGTCCTCCATGATAGGATAGTCGGTAGGCTTGAATTTACTGTAGTCGGTGCTGTCGGTAATACCGAATCGAGCGTAGAGCTTTGAGAGCAGTATCTCGATGGTATCGATCTGCGCATCGGTGAAATCCTTGTAGCTGCGGAAAAAGTCCTTGAGGAAGGCGATGTGCTGACTCAGTCGGGTTACCTTCTTGAATGCATCGGGTGTGGTGGGATCGATGTCCTCCACGCCGTCTGCCCATACCTTCGGCTCTAACGGATTGATGGTGTATTCGCCCGACATAAAGTCGATATAACAGCCGCCCAGCTCTCCGCACAGCTCATGGTACTCGCTTTCGGGATCGAGGCAGATGATCCTCTTGCCGGACTCTCGGAGATTCGTGAGGATGAGCTTGAGGAGATAACTCTTGCCTTGACCGGAGTTGCCGAGGATGAGAATATTCGATGTGGTCTTATCCTCGGCTCGGCGGTCGAAGTCCACGAGGATGTTCGTGCCGTACTTATCTCTGCCGATATACAGACCGTGGGGATCGGTCTTACCGGAGAAGTTGAAGGGATAGAAATTGGCAACGCTGGAGGCAGGCAGTACACGCTCGTACTGTGCGCCGAACTGATTGAAGCCCACGGGCAGAACGGAGAGGAATCCTTCTTTCTGCCGTAAGGTCAGTCTGTCCACCGACATTTTGGAGCGAGTCAGCTCCATGGCAATCTCGCTCTGCAACTCCTTGAGGGAGTCCATGTCCTTTGCCTTCAGCTCGATGAATACCGAGCAATGCAACAGGGGTTCACGGTTCTTTCGCAGGTTGGCCAGGAGTTCGATTACATCCTGGAGGTTGCCTTCGGCTTCGATGGTATCGTTCATATCGTTACCGCCGCTTTTCATCTTGTTGCGGCGGGTGGCGTTCTGAATGATCTTCCTTTGCTCCATTGCCTCCACCAATCGGTGGTAGATGCGGAGCGTTACGCCGTTTCGGTCGGCAAGCTGCGAGAGGATGGCCTGTTCCTCGGTAGAGGGCGGATACTCACGGATTACCCACACGCAACGGTAGCTGTCGCCGACGATATAATGGTCGGATAAAAATTTCACGGTGCCGGGCAGGATCATATCGAAGAAGTCCTTGGTGCGGATTTCCTCCATCTGCTCCGGCGTGAGAACTTTTGGGGTTCGTTTTGACATTTTTCCTCCTTCCGCCGCTTTGCGGACAGAGGACAAAACAGCCGTATTGTCGTATCCGCAAAACGACTGATTCATATTGGGATTTAGGTTTCTTCGGCGATGACGAGAAGCCTTCCGCTTTTCGCCGAGCCGTAGCAGGTGGAGAGGATGAGCTTCTGCCTGCCGTCCTTCACTTCGATGTCCTCGTACCGCTTATCGTAGATGTCGGTCTTTATCACCTCGGTTACCGTAAAGTACCGCACACCGTCTGCCGTTTCCAGCTCTATGACGGGGTACTGCTCTCGGAAGGTCTTATCGAGGTATTTCTTCAGATCGGAGAACATAGTTCCGTTCTTCATGTTGTGACCGTAAATGATGAGGTTGGTGTCGGGAGTGCATCGGTAGTCGAGGAACGGGATGCCGGATACACTGTATTTCTTCTCGAAGTTCTTTCGCAGGTATTTCTGCGGATCGCTTGGAGTGTGCATCACGGGATAGTTCACCGCTGTACCTTCGATATAGATCCAACCGATGCATTCGCTGTTCTGCTCCATAATGGGAGCAAGGTTTCGCTTCTGCTCGGTTGGCTCCGGCTCAGTTTCGGCATCGGTGGTTTCTTCCGTTGTATCCTCGGAAGTGTCAGTGGACTCCGTTTCGGTGGCCGGCACGGTCGTTTCCTCCGGCTTTTCTACAAGCTCGGCGAGTTCGTCAAAGGCATGGCGGTCGCTTGCCTGATCTGCGTACTCCTTCCACGCCATCGTGAGGGATGCCAGGCAGACCGCCGACAGCAGAAGAAGCAGAATAATGAGACTAATCCTCCGTTTCTTCATCGTCCACCTCATAGAACTGCTCGCCGTCGACATCGGGCATATGCTCTCCGTTCATCGAGGCATCGAAGTACAGGGCGAGGAAGCGTTTGATGTCCGCTTTCTTCATACGCTTTACCTCGAAGCCCTGCTCGGAGATGATCTTCTCGATACGGTTAGCGCTTTGGAAGACCTGCTCCGGCTTTAAGCCCTTGCATCTTGCGATGAAGAGGAACTGTCGGGCAGTCGCCATTTCCACCTGAATGCTATCGAGGAAGTCCATGTCCTTTTTGAGCAGACGGCGCACCTTCGGATTGTTTTCCTCTGCGAGTCTGCCTTGCAGGTATGCCTTGTTATCGTCGAAGCATTCGGAGGAGTCGGTGCAGGTGATCTCAATGTCGGGGATCGCCGACAGTACCATCATCAGATGCCGCACCTTGATCTCAATGTTCACCGCTGACAGCACCGATATATTGGTGGGCGAAACGAGGTAAAAGAGCAGCTCGCCCTTGCTCGTTGCCAGACCGTATTTGGTGAAGGTCTTGATGCCCATGAGATCCTGCACGGAGCGTCCTTTTTTCTTTTTCTGCGGTTTGTTTTCCTTTGCCATGATCGTCACCTCCATTCGTAGTGCTGTTGTGTGGTTATAAAGTACCGGATGGCGTATTTGATAAAGTCCATCACGGTGGTTTCATCCATTCGGATGGTTAAAAAGCCGTAGCAAAGGGTTGCGGCTGCGGGAATAAAGAATTGCAGATGCACGATGCACACAATGGATAAAAGTGCCGCTACGCCAAGTATGGCGAAGTCGCGCAAGCCCCACAGCCACAGATTTGCTGTGGCCTTTAGGTTCTGCGGATAAAGATATTGTGTCATTTACATTCCTCCCATCTTTTACTTAGCTCTCGCAAGGGAACGAGTGAGGTTGACGGCGGTGGTGGTCGCATGGACAACGCTCATCATATTGACTCTTACCGAGCTGTCGAGACCGAACTGCTGGGCAATTCTCGGAACCTCATTAGCGGCAAGCATAATGCCGAGTCCGAGGAGCATATTTCCGGGGAACGTTAAGAGTCCGAGGAACAAGAGGGTTGTCTGCATAAACGCCGTAAGGCAGATCGCGGCTACCTGCTTCATCCATTGCACGAAGCCGTCCATATATCCTCTTGGAATTGAGAACATATACAAGGCTCCCACCGCCATCTGCACGAGTAGGATTCCTCCGCGCTTGATGTTTTGGAAGAATATCTTTATCACGCAGTAGGCAAAGGCGATCAGCGCAAGGATGTTAAACAGGCTGAACGTGATGTTGCCAGATACGGCGAAGCTGCCCACAAGGACACTTGTGCTTGTGCCTGCAAGGTCGATGGATTGCCCTCCGGCGAAAAGCGCCGACAGGTCATGGGAGAAGGTGTTTTGAAGGGATATGCAGAACTTATACAGTTCTACGGGTACTACTCCGATTAGGGAGCAGGCAAAGAAGCCTTTAAGGATATTGATGGATGTGGTCTTGATATCTGCTCGGCCGTGTTGGTATTCGATTGCCACGTCAAATACGGCAACCACCAATCCGGCAACGAAGAGCGACCATCCGAACAGCGTAAACAGCTTGATGGTGGCTTGTACCCAATCAAGAGCAAAGATATCCGCACCCATATTGCCCATCATCGTGAAGAAGTCGGCAACGGCGTCGTATATGGTTTCGTAGAACCATCGGAGCATCGTGTTCCAAATGGTGTTGGATATCTGTGTTCCTAAAAATTCAAAGGCTTCCCGTATGGCTTCGGCTATTGCGTCAATCAGATCGCCGATCCAATCAAACATGGGATTTCACCTCCTGATTTCAAAACAGACACAGACGGTGGATCGCTCCACCGCCTATGCCTGCGGATAAAAAATGACCGATTACTCCGTTACGGGTAATCGGTCGGATTTGGGGATTTCTTTGATGACTTCAGCACCGTGCAGGAAGCCCAGCTTATATGCGTGAGCATACGAGTGATCGATGCATTCAAAGAACCGTTCCTTGTAGGCATTGAACAGCACTTTTTGCTCTGCTGTTAATGCCTCGTCCAGATCCTTGGCTGCCTTCGATAGTGCCGACTGTGCTGCTTTGAATTCATCAGTGTCGGGAATTTCCTCGCAAGGACGGATTTCGCCGTCGTACAGGTCTTTCAGAAAACTCATGTTGCCGCCTCCTTTCGGCACAACAACATACCACGGTTCTTTCCGAAAGTCCAGCGAGTTTGGGAATTTCTCATAGGGACATTGCCATCCCTTCGGATTGGTACATCCCCACGTAGTCGAGGACGGTGTCGGCGATCAGTGCCTTGTCGGAGGCTGTCACAGGCGTATACCAATACGCCTTGCTGTTGCTTTCCTCCCACATATAGGGATAGACATTGGGTGTGCCATGATCGTTCTTTAGTCCGATGATGTCACCGAACCTCATGGTTTCTCTGTCCACCGCGCCTTCAGTGCGGTTGAGGATGGAGATCTGAATGGCATCGTAATGCTTGGCGATTCCGGTGGAGACGAACTGCAATTTTACTCGCAGGTCATCATCCAGCTTGCCGAGCAGAGTTCTGCCGACGATCTTCGGATCGTGGATGATGTCGTTCCCACCGAACATCCTGTGAAGCTCGCCTTCAAAAAAGTTCATGCTGACACCTCCTTACAGGATGGTCCAGATATACAGAGGTGCGGTAAGGGTGAAGATGAGGCAGGCGAACAGGATCGCAGGCGCGGTGAACTCAAACTGACCGTGCTTGCGGTAGTCAAAGTATGCCGTGCCGAGCTTCACGAAGAAGAGGATCGCCAGGATCATATCTACCACGGGAAAGACCACGTTGTTGACCACCGTCTGCACCTGAGTCTTGGCGGTGTTCCATGTCTGCTCGATAGCTCCGGCTACGTCGCCTGCGGCGAATGCCGTCACCGAGAAGGTACTGACGATCACCATCATCAGCACGGCACAGAGAAGAATTCGCATAATTTTCTTATTACGCATTGTAGTTTCCTCCTTGTTTCTTGAGAGTTTGTTTTACTTGGGATTCCTTGATATAGCAAGTGCGGATGTTGAGGTTCTTGGCAAAGTTGATTTCTTTTTCCATGCCGTGAGATACTCGGTCGCCGAATACCCACAGCTCATCGCAAAACCACAACAGGGACAGCCCTGCGGCGAGTCCGATCTCCCGTTCCTTCGGGTTTTCGTCATTCAAGCATAGGGCGTAAAAATGCGGAACGACCGGAGCCGTTCCGCACAGAAGCGCATATTTGGCGTACTGCTTTGCCCGCTGCAGGTTACCCGCTACATCGCCGCCAAGCGGAGAGCAAATATACACCTTTTTCATCATTCATTTTCATCGTCCTTTTTCTTCTTGATGAGGACGATGGCGGTGGCGATGACACCGCCCAAGGCTACCGCCGCAAGTCCGATCCAGAAGCCGATGTTGCTCTCATCACCGGTCTGCGGTACTTCGGGGATTTTTTCATTGGTCATAGCTGCTTTCACGATTTCTCCATCCTCCTTGATCTCGAAGAGATATGCCTTTGTGTCGGGGATATAGCCGTCCAGAGCTGCGAATTCCTCATAGGTGTACTTACCGTAGCGAAGGGTGAACTTGGCAATACCGTTCTCGTCGGTGTAGCCTTCTGCCACGATCTCTCCGGCTTCATTGCGAATGAGGAAGCCCACGTTCGCAAGGACTTTACCGTCAGAGATATCGGTCTTGGTCAGCTCCAATTCACCCACGATGGGCTTGTTGGTGAAGCCAACGCCAGCTTCGTTTTCTACGGTTACAGTTTCACCGTCATTCCTGATCTCGAAATAGTGGTAGGTGTCATCCTTAACGAAGCCTTCGGGAGCAGTCTTTTCGTAGAGGAAGTAACCGCCGTAGCGGAGCTTCTCATAGAGATATACGCCTGCTTCGGTTTCGGTCATTTCACCTACGAGTGTGTCGATCTCGGCATCGAATTCGCCGTTACCATCCACGTCTTTGTAGATTTCAAAGATGGCACCGGACAGCTTATTGTCGGGATACTCTTTGTCCACCTTCGTGGTGGTCACGTTACCGAGGATAGGCTGATTGGTAAAGCCAACGCCTGCCTCGTTCTCCACAGTGACGGTTTCGCCGTCGTTTCTGATCTCGAAATAGTGGTAGCCGTCATCCTTGAGGAAGCCTTCGGGCGCGGTCTTTTCATAGAGGAAATAACCGTTATATCGAAGGTCGTGCATCTCATAGATGCCATCCTCGGTTTCGGTCATCTCGCCTACGAAGAGGTCGATTTCGGGATCGAATTCGCCGTTATTATCCACGTCCACGTAGACTTCAAAGACGGCGCCGGACAGCTTATTGTCGGGGTATTCCTTATCCACCTTTGTGGTCTTGACCGAGCCGGTGATGAACTCGTTCTCGATGGTGATCTCAATAACTTCCTCATCGGTGCCTACGGTTACAGCGTAGCTGTTCTCGTTCAGTACAAATGCGGGAGCTGCCTTGATCTCACGGACGATCCATCTGCCGAATGGTACGTTCTCGAATGTGAAGATGCCGATCTCATTGGACTGGCAGGTAGCAAGGGCGGTTTCCTCGGTGAACTCGGTTTCGTTCTCACGGAAGAGACCGAAGAGCGCGCCGCAGATGGTGAAGCCATCCTCGTCCAGCTTCTTGCCGATGATAGTGCCACGGATGATCTCGTTGGTGATGGCTTCGCCGTCATTCACGGAGATCTTCACCACCGCGGTGTCCTGGCCTGCATACTCGAAGGTTACGGGATAGGTGCTGTCAGAGAGGATATAGTGGTTGTCGGTTGCGATCTCCTTGACGTATACCTTTGCGCCTACGGGCAGATCGGTCACAAATACCGCCTTGCCGTTCTCGTCGCAGGTTACGGCTTCAATGAGACCGTCTTTTGGGATGACCTTGCCGTCAGCTGCGGTGATGTCCTCAGAGGCATACAAGCCGAACTTGACGGAGGTAATCTCACCGTTCATACCGATGCCGTATTTCTCGTCCTGTTCCAAGACTTTGGAGAGATCAATTTCCACCTTCTGTCTTTCATTGACGAAAGCTGCGGATGTGGTCGTGATCTTGATCTCCTGTCCGGCGTAGGTCAGCTCTACGGTTACGGTATCGCCGTTAAGGATCATACCGTGGGGTGCTGTGATTTCTCGGATTTCGAATTTGCCAAGGAACAGAGGCTCGGTGGTAGCCGTTCCGTCTGCGCCTGTGGTGATGGTGGCAACGACGTCGCCCTTATTATAGCGGAGCGTACCGTCGAGGGTTACCACATCTTCAGCGGCAGTGATCTCATAGACCGCGCCTGCCAAGCCCTTGATCTCATACACGGGCTGATACACGCCGTTCTGCTCCACCACAGAGGAGAAGACCTCACCGGTCTTGGTGATGGTGATCGTTCCTTTCTGCGGTTCGTTCTCTTTAACTACCTTGACGATGGTGATGCCGTTTTCATCGGCGGAGTTTTCTTCGGTCACGTCAAAGTAGATTGGGGTTGCATCGAGGACGTAACCGTGGGGTGCCTGTACCTCGACAAGTGAATATCCTTCGCCGTAAGGGAGCTTTTCGGGGGTGAGAAGCGTACCTTCCTCATTGGTGTAGAAGGTGTCGATCACGGTCAGCGTCGGATAGGTGTAGCTCATTGTAACGAGGCTGCCGTCGGGAGCGTAGATCTGAAAACCTGCTCCCGCATAAGGGATGGTCTTGCCCGTAGTGCTGTCGGTCTTGACCACGTGGAGATAGGACTCGAAGTTTGCGTTGTTAATGAGGTAGCGATAGATCTCGCCGTCCTCGCTGACGAATACCTCAAAGGGATCGAGCAGCTCTCTGCCATCCCAGCCTTTGATCTGCTTTACCACGTATACGCCGTAGGGCAAGTCGATGGTTTCGGCATAGCCGAACTCATCACAGGTGAGGATATCTCTCTCGGTGGTTTCGGCGGCTTCATAGCTGCCTGCGCTCTTGAGATAGATTTCAAACATGGCGCCGATTTCGGGAGTTTCGATCTTGGTGGAGCCGTCATCGGTATGCTTGATGATGGTGATCTTGCCCTTGATGATATCCTCGTACACGTCGGGATACACGGTGTTCAGCTCAACGGTATACTGGCCTGCGTAGGTGTCGATATAATAGACGGTTTCGTCGAGCAGGTATCCTTCGGAGGGGTTGATCTCACGGATCGTCCATTCCACGTTCTCGTAGCAAGGATAGTAGTCAGTAATGAAATATCCGTTTTTGTCGGTCGTATAGGTGTCGATGAGCGCACCATCCTTGAATACACCGTATACTGCACCTTCGAGGGTAGCATCGCCCTGGGACTGTCCATAGATGCCGCCGAGGTCATCGACCATTGCATCGGAGTCGAGGGAGAAAGTCATCGGCATCAGCTCCACGGGAACAAGTCCGCTATCGCCGTCATCGAAGCCTGCCAAGTCCGCGTCGATCTTGAACACGTCGGCTCTCCATTTCTTGAGGACATTGTGGAACTTGACCTCGGTCACCTTGTTCCACTCAATGACCGCACCCTGGCTTTCGGGGATCACGTAACGGATGGCGGTGTTGACTTCCTCCACGGTGTAATTCTCGCCGATGAGGATATCTTCGAATACTGCCACGCCTTTTTTATCGGTGTAGGCGTAAACGTCGACCTTCTCGCCGGAGAGCGATGTTCCGTAGAGGCGGAACTTCATGCCTTCCACGAAGTTATCCTCGGAGGTCTTGATGACCTTGAGGTCGCCACGCTTCAGCTCATTGTACACCTCGGCTGTGGCTACCTTTGCCCATTCGATCTCCACATTCTGACTGTCGGGTACGATATACTTGAGGGCGGTATCCACTTCCTCCAAAAGATAACCGCTGCCGATGAGGATGTCCTTGAAATACGCCTTGCCGGTACTGTCCACGGTGGCAGTCACGTCGATCTTAACGCCGCTGTCGGAGGTGCCGGTGAGACGGAACTTGATGCCTTCGGTCAGACCGTCCTCAGCAGTCTTGGTGACGGTAAGATCACCGCGCTTGAGGACGTTGTCAAAGGACACCGTTGCGGTCTTATCATATTCCACCGTAACGGTTTGGGATGCCTGAGGCTCGTAGTAGTCTTTGTGCTGCTCGGTTACCGTATAGGTGCCGGGCAAGAGACCTTCGATCTTGATCTCTCCGTTTGCATCGGTGGTCACGTTCTTGGTGATACCGTTGCCGGATACCACGAAAGGAATGCCCGATACGATGCCATCCTCAGAGGTCTTAACGATCTTGAGGTCGCCGCGCTTGAGGGTGTTGTTAAATGATACGGTTGCGGTCTGTCCCGATACGACAGTTACGGTTTTTGCCGTCTGCGGTTCGTAGCGATCCTCGACCACCTCGGTCACGGTGTAAGTGCCGGGGCTGAGATTGTCGATTTTGATCTCGCCGTTTGCTCCGGTGGTTACCGTCTTATTCACACCGTTGCCGGTGATGGTGAAGGTAATGCCGGACACCTTTCCGTCCTCGGAAGTCTTAACGATTTTTGCAGATCCGAGGCTGACCTTGATATTCAGATAGCCCTTGACGGGATCGTTGACTTCGGCAGAGTAAGTGGATAAATCCTGAATGCCACTGCCGGGAGTGATCACGCCGTCCGACCATACCACAACGCCTTTTCTTACAGAGCCGGTCTTGGTGGCTGTGATGCTCACCTTGCCGGAGGGTGCGGTGTTTGCAGTTACGGTCAGCTTGTTCCCACTGACAGAGAAGGTGATACCGGACTGATCTGCACTAAAGGTATAATTGCCCAGCACGTTGTTGGTATCGGTTAAGGTTGCAGAGTAGTTGGTGCCGTTCCACGCAAGCTCAATTTCCTGTGCTTTGGAGGTGGATTTGGCAAAGAAACTCGGCACCTTGGAGTGCTTCTGCACGTTGGCTTCCATGCTGTTGTAGTACGAAATGAACTGACTGTACAGCGGATGATTGGTAGCAACACGGTCTTTCACCGCATCGTAACTGCCGGGATCAACGTGGTTGAAGTCCGAGTCACGCTCACCGACGATGGTTTCCCAAACAAGCGTCTGTGTTGCCATAATGTGTGCCAGCTTATCTGCATCGGCGGCATTCTGCGAACGCCATTCGGTTGTTACCGTTCCGGTGTAGCCGTACTGGAAGATTCGACCGATGAACAGTTTGATTTCATCTGCTTCGATGGTCTTGTTATAGGTCGAGGGATAGTTGTCCCAATAGGTTTCATCACGCTTGGTCATCACGTCGCCGATGGCGAGAGGTGTACCAGGTTCAATACAGTAACAGGCATTGCCGTTCCAAGAGCCGATGGTGTAAACCGTGACTTTCTTGGACTCGCCTGCGAACCAGCCGTTCATATAGTGGAGTTCGCCATGCCCCCAATTGGCGCTGTAGTTATCGTCGCCTTCACGGGGGAATGCCATCATTACCACCTCATCGGTTTCGGCTTCGGCTGCAAAAGCAGTTGTCGTTCCCATACCGATAAAAGCGGAAAGGCACATCATTACGGCAAGCAATGCCGACATACCTTTCCTGAATAGATTCTTTTTCATTCAATAGGCCTCCTTTTGAAATGAAAAACGCACCGAGCGTTTCGGTGCGTTTTTGAGATTGATATTTGGTTATGCGTATCCGATATAAATGTCGTAGCAGTCGTTGCCCGTAGCTTCTGCCCAGATCCACACGTCGGTGATATCTTCATCCTTTGCGTAGCGGTTCAGTCTGCTTTGGAGATCCCTTTCAAGGTAGATGCAGTGCGCACCTGCTCGGATGGGGTTATCCCAACAATCCACCGCTGTGTTGCTCAGCACGAGTCCTTTGCTTTCGGCGTAGCTCTTTGCATAAGCGATCCAGTGGTTGATGTCGAAGAGAGCAGGTTTTTCCGTAGGCTCCGGCTCGGTCACCTTCGGAGGTTCTGTTTCGGTGGGAGGCTCCGTTTCCTTTGGCGGTTCGGTTACCTCCGGCTTGGTTTCCTTGGGCTTTTCTTCTGTCTGCTTGGGAGGAGTTTCGGGTTCGGTCGGTTTCGTTTCGGGTTTTGTTTCCTCGACCTTTGGTTGCTCGGTGCTTTCGGTCTGCGATGGCTTTGTTTCCGCAGGTTTGGTTTCCGTAGGCTTTTGCTCGGTTTCCTTTGGCACCGTTTCGGCAGGATTACTCTCTGACTCCGGCTTTTCCGTGGTCTGCGGTTTTGTTGCGGCAGGCTTTGTTTCAGTCTGCTCGGTTACGGATTCTGACGGCTCTTGGGTTTTAGTCGTTTCAGCAGGCTTTGTTTCCTCGGCAGTGCTGTTTTTCTTTTCTTCTGTGTGTTCCGTGTCCGTATCCGATTCGGCTGTGCCTGTGGTTTCCACCGTAGTCGTTACCGTCGGTCTTGTAGTATCGGGAGCAGGAGCATCTGCTTTGTTGTTTGCACATCCCGCAAGGGTTAGTAGGATTACCGCTGCGAGGAGGGCTGCGAGTATTCTTTTCTTCATTTGGTATCACCTCAACCAACAGGATACCGATACTTTCCCGAAAGTCCAGCGACTATCGGAAAATTTCGCATAAAATCCTTACATCGTCTGTCCCTGGCCGAGATCCTCGCCCTGATCCTCGCTTTGTTCCTCCTGAAGCTTCTGTTCATAAGCTTCGAGAATGGTGCTGTTCAGATCCTCACGGGCTTCAGCCGTGATAGGATGCGAGTTCTCATAATACTTGCCGTTTTTCTCGCTTTTGGTTGCGGGGCAAAGGACGGACAAGCCTTTTTCTTCGGACTCATAGACCTTAAAGCCGTGGATGGCATAATGACCGCCGATGGTGATACTTGCAAGTGCTTTGACACCGTCACCCTCGGTGGGGACAAGACGGTCGATGCTTGCCGTGATATTCGGCAAGGGCGGCTTTTGTTTCTGTGCCGCTTTCTGCGGCGATTTCTTGGTTGCCATAAGGCATTTACCTCCGTTTCTTTGATTGTATATTTAGGCGTTTTATGACCGCAGTCATATTTATCACCACCACCTTTCAACTGCGTTTTTTATTCTTGCTTATTGGAATGAGCTGCCTGTTTCTCAGCCCACAATACCGAGAGGTGGACGAGAGCTGCTCTCTGCTGATCGGCGGACAGACCGCTTAAAAAGTCAAAAAGCGTAACCTCGTCGTCTTTTACGACCGCAGGCTGCGCTCCCTGGCAGTTATCACAGATCTTCTCACGCTTGACGATGACGGTTCTGCCGTCATCCGCTTCGGTAAAGGAGAGGACGTCGTTGTAGGAAAAGCCTACACGCTGTCTGATCTCATACGGGATGGTAATTCTTCCTCGTTTGCCGAGGATTCGGAATAGCTTTTTCATTTTTCGTTCACCTCACTGTATTCACAATGTTCTCTGCACGGGCAGGAGTCACACTCGCCGTCGCAGTCGGTTTGGTCTACGGGACAGTCCTCGCAATCGCCTTCACAGACGATGTCGCCAACGTCATCGAGGTTTTCGATAACGAGTTTCTTGCCGTCCACGTACATCTGCATAGGATCGCCCTCAAAGATCCCTGCCTCCAAGAGCATCTCGGCAGGCACGGCAAGGAGGACGATCTCAGTTTTCATCTTCTTATCTTGCATTGGATGATACACTCCTTCAGTATTTTTTCATAGTCGTAGCACTCATCGTCAAAGGCGTCGCCGTACACGTTGAACAGCGTGAGCTGTGCAGGCTTTGCGCGCTCCCTTTCGTAGAGGTCGTAATTGCCGATGAGCAGTTCCTTGAATTCTTTGCCTGCCTCATACCTCTGTGCCATGGAATGGGTTCGGGAGAAGTCGAAGAGCGAGAAGCCTTCGTACAACTCCCGAATTTCGGGGCAGTCGTTGTAGGACAAGAGAAACTTTCCCTTGATGTTTTTCAGCGTATCTCTCAGTCTGACGTGGTCATCCCATCCGAAGCCCACCTCGTACATATCCTCTGTGGAAAAGTACGGCGGATCGGCATAGAAAAACGCATCCGGTCGGTCGTAGTGCTTGATGAGCGTTTCGAAGTCCTGGTTTTCCACAATGACGTTTGCCATACGGGTTTGCAGCTCCGAGATCAGTCCAAAGAGCTTTCGGATGTCAAAGGGCTGTGATGCATAGGATTTTCCGCTGCTGGAGTAGCTGAATCGCAGGAGCTTGAGGAACATAGCGGCACGTCGGACATCGTAATCTTCGGTTATCCTTGTGCGTATCTCTATCAGCTCCTTTGCTTCGGGCGGTGGGAACAGTATCTCCGTCAGCTTCTGTTCTTCCGAGAGGTACAGATCGTCAAAGACCTCGCTCTCGAAAAACCTGCGGATGGCTATAAAGTCCTCACGGGAGTTTAAGTGGCAGAAGCCCAGTTCTCGTATGGTCGCCATCGTTCGCTCCTTCATACAGTGAAACAGGTTCGCAAGGTTGCGGTCAAAGTCGTTGTACACCTCGAAGGAGGACACGGTGGGGTTTCCGAGAAGTACGCTGCCGGAGCCGCCGAACACGTCAATAAATCTGCCGTAGTTCAGCGGAAACAGCGCGTAGAGAATGTGAAGGATGGATGTTTTATTGCCCACCCTCGATACAGGGGTTTTAATGGGGATCACCTCACTTTCGTGACGGTTCAATCGCCCCATAAACGAAAAAAAGACGGTACCAATCGTCACGGGGCGATTGATACCGTCTTAATACTTATTGGTCAAGATAGGTCTTGTCCTTGCGTTCGAGCTGTGCTTTCAGCTTGCGGATTTCCTGCTCGTAGTATCCGGTGCGGTTGATCAGAAAACAGCAATGGATGCCGATTCCGAGACAGCCGCCGATCAAAAGTCCGACAATAAGCCATACAAGTTCGTTCATTGGTTATATTCCTTCCATATTCATAGTTTCGGTTTCATCTTCCTCCGGCGGGATATATCCGATATCGTATGCATCCTCGCCGAGATCCTTGAGGAGGGCGTTGAACTGATCCACGTCCTCGCATTTGCGAATGCCGAAATCGGCAACGCCTTGCTCGAATTCGGACAGATCCGAACCTTCATCGGCAAGGTCATAGCGGAGCATCAACCACGCCACACCCTTCGTCCAACAGACACAGAGGCAGGTGGGATAACCGCCTGTTTGGTCACATTGAAAGTCGCCGGTGGTATCAGTAAGGTCGCCGGATGTTACGGTCTGCTCCAATTTCTTGCTGAATTCATCGTAGTTCATTGGCGCATACCGAAACCTTCGTCCATATCTTCGTCGCAGTCCTCATCGGGGATTTCTCCTTCGAAGCCCCCCAGCCTGTTGGGAACGTAGTCCGAAAGCCAGGTGCCGCCGAAGTTGTCGTGGGTAGCCAAACGCCACACGGCGAACTTACCGATGTTCAGCTTCGTACCTTCAAAGGGATACAGGATGCAGGTCAGCTCTCCGTGCTTAAATACGGAGCAGTTCTCGAACTTACTGCCGTTCAGAAGGATGCCTTCCTTTGTCAGCAAGTCGTTGATGCCGTCCAGCCATTCCTGGGGATCACCTCCGCAACCCTGCAATATGAGACCTTCTTTGCCTTTCATTCGGCGAAGGTCATCGGTCGTTATGGTTTTAATGCTCATTGTGAGATACCTCCCATCTGTATGGTTTGGGTTTCGTCCTCGTCCTCATCCAAGTCCTCATCATCGGACTGCGTAAAGTCAGTTTCCATGAACTCGGTGGGAGTCAGCTCGTATCCGAGGAAGTTGGGCGAAGTGTCATCGTCAAAGGCGATATATCCTTCGCTGCCGAAGGACAGAGGTGCTTTGACGAGGATGGTGCCACTGTGGTCGCTCCTGGCATACGGCTCCACGGTGGCGAAGGTGATGCCTTCGCCGGATCGCAGATCGTATCGGTATAACCCCTCCGGCAGTTCCTGTTCGGTGACTCTGCCGTTGGTAAACAGCGCCGTTTGCCCAAGCACCTCCACCACCTCTAATTTCTCATCGGTGAGTGCTTGGGTGGTCAGCTCCTTTGCCTGTACCTCGTCATACGGGACAAGGTCATGCAAGGTGCCGCCCCTTGCGGAGATCACGCCGTAATCGGTGTTGGTGGCTCCCAGCCGTTCGAGGAGTCTTGCTCCTTCATCCTTTGCGAACAGACCGCCCAACCACTTATGATCGAAGCCAATGCCGAGGTGGTGTTCGAGATAGCTCTTGAAAAAGTCGCTGTCGCTGTCCACGTAGGCACTCAGCTCGTACTTGTTAAGGTTGGCAATAACGTCGCCGATATCGTCAAGATCAGCGGGATGCTCGGCGGAGAGCACCGCCTTGAACTTCATCTGTTCCTGTGGGGAGAGATACGGGAGCTTCTCGGCAAGACCGTTCAGCTTATCGAAGAGCCGCATATCGCCGAACTGATCGGCAGTGATCTGCGGCACGGAGGACTCGAAGTCCAAGTACACGCATTCTTCGATGCTGCCGACACCCAGCTCACGGGCAATACGGTCGGCCGCTTGCCTTGCCATCGGGAGGGTGATCCATACCGCTTTGTCCTTGACCTCGGATACATCCTCGGTGGGAGGAGGTGAAATCTGTAAGCGGAAGGCATACCAATCTTCCACCGCAGTTTCGGGGAGCTGCTTTCCGTCGTAGATTTCGGGTGGCTTATAGTCGCCTGCGAATATGGCGTAACCGTCTGTCAGATCGCAGTTAAGCGAAGTCCGATAAAGCGCACCGATCTTGGCTTTGTCAAGCAGGTACAGAGACGATTCGGGGATGTTATTCACATCATCGTGCAGTTCGTTTTCGATGATGAACTGTCCGAGCTGCTCGTCGGTGCGGATGTTGGATGCCACCATGATCTCGTCGTATCCGTAGGTGCAGTTGATCAGATCCTTCATACTGAGAAGGTCATCCGCAGGACTGCCAAGCACCTTTGGTGCAACGGTACGGAAGATGGCGAGTTCGCTGTCATCCATCTGTGCGATGCGGTTAGCAAAGAAGTTCAGCTCGTCAATGCTCGGCGAGTCCAGTCTGTAATACAACAGCTCCGGCCACGCACCGCAGTCGAGGATGCCAATACTTCGGAAGCTTTCCTCACGACCAATCATTCTCGCTCGTTGGATGGCATCCCTGATCTCATATTCTTCGGCAGGCAGATCCAACATGGCGTAAAAATAGCCGTCGCCGAGTGGATTCTCATGCGACAGCTCTATGGTTAGTGTTTTTTCCTTTACCACGTTTCACACCGTCCTTTCGTTAGGTGATAGATTTCATCGAGCTGCAAGAGTTTGCGCCCGATAGCAGAAATGACAGGAACGCTCACCGCATTGCCTGCCATCTTGTATAGGTGACCGTCCTTGAGTCCGGTCGCCTGTGCTTTATAGAATTGTTCATCTGTGAAGCCCTGGAGCCGCCAGCATTCAATGGGCATCAGCTTGCGGATACGGCCTCTGTGCCATACGCCGTGTCTGTCCTGTGCTGTAAGCGTGAACATAGCTTCGTTCGGTTCTTTCACACGTCGCCCTTGCTGACGTACCGTTTCTCGGTCAGGAGTGAGTACGGCTCTCGGCTCGTCCTCGTCATCCACTACGATGACACCGGAGTGTTCACCTCGGTGGTTACTGATGCCGGAATCTTGTCTTGCGGTAATGCATCGTGCCTGATCGGTAATGACAGGATCGGGATTCATATCTATGAAGTACAGTCCTGTTTTACCGCCCCATCCACCGGAGCCGGCGCATTGAGTGCAGGCACTTCCGCTTGGATCGTAGACACGCTGACCTTGCGGTCCGGGGATGAGTTGCTTGAGATCTTCCGCATTGCCGCAGTTGAGAGGAAATAGCTCTCCGGTACATTGGTTTCCAAGATATCCGACAATATACAGGCGGCGTCGCTGCTGGGGGACTCCGAAAAACGCGCTGTTATGCACACACCATTCGATATCATACCCCAATTCAACAAGCGTGGAGAAGATGGTAAACAGCGTCCTGCCTCCGTCATGCGATAGCAGTCCGGGAACGTTTTCCAAGAGAAGAAGTGGAGGCCGTTTCGCTTCAGCGATTCGGGCAACCTCGAAGAAGAGAGTTCCTCTTGTATCGTCCCTGAATCCGAGCCTTTTGCCAGCCACGCTGAAGCTTTGGCATGGAAAGCCCGCACAGATGAGGTCAATGTCCGGCAGGTCGTTTGTATCAATTTTTGTAGCGTCCTCAAAGTAGATTTCTCCTTTCGGTTGGTAGATTGCGTTGTAGGCTTGGTTTGCCTTTTTATCGATCTCGCAATGACCGATGCATTCAAAGCCGCCCACCGCTTCGAGTCCGCTGCGAAAACCACCGATACCTGCGAACATATCAAAAAATCGGATCGCCATAGGGCATCCGACCGTTCCTATTTAATTGTTATTTCACCTCGATTCTGCGGTAACTTACATACCGCCCATACTCATGCCGAAGCCTTCGGATTCGTCCTCCGTTTCATCCTCGTCGGTGCCGTCACCGCCTGTGCCGTCTACGGCTTCGGGATCGTCGCTTATGCCTTCCTCGGTATCGACACCTCCGGTCTGCTGATCCTCGGTCACACCGTTTCGCTGTGCCTGTTCACGGTCCAGCTCGGCTTCGATCAGTCCGAGGACGAACTGCTTCTGACTCATGTTGTTGCGCTGCAGGTAGCCCTTGATCCTCTGAAACAGTTCCTCCGGCACCTGAAACGCCATCGTGCGCATATTACCCATGTTCTTTTCCTCCTTGTTTTGGTACTTGGGGTGTAATTCGTTGTCGACGGCAAGGGTGATAAACTCTGCCATCGTCATTCCGTGCTGTTCGATATACTCTCTGACCTCTGCGTGAAGGTCAGCATCGATCTTGACGGTAATGCCTTTCTTTTCGTCAGCCAATGTCATCGTTCCTTTCCATATAGTTTTGAATGATCTCGGTGAGAAGTTCCTCTACCGAGATGCTGCGGTCAGCCGCTTCTTTGAGAAGGGCATCCGCTTGGGGCTGTGGGATATAGATTTCGTATTCCAATAGGCAGTCCTCCTACATACTCATAACGGGAGCTTCGCCCTCGTCCTGACCTTCATCCTCGGTGGGATTCTCTTGCTGTGCCTGTTCCTCCGCAAGCTCGGCGGCGGTCAGTGTGCGGAAGGAGTCCGCATCGCTGCAAAGACTGAGGGTTCTTCCGTTATCCCATTTCATGTGGATATTACCGCCGTCATCAACGTGATCCACCGTTCCTCTCGTACCGGGCGGTACGGGATGGTGGGGATCGTCCATGCCGAGGAGCAGGATGCGAGTGCCGGGCGGATACTTCGCTCGGTTCTCTTTTGCCATGCGGTTCCAATCATCATAAATTGACATACTATTTCATCTCCAATCCGAATAGTTCTTTCGGTGACCACGGGATGGTGAAATCGCTGTGTCCGGCATCGGTGCAGTGGTCGTAGAAGAAGTCATCGGTCTGCGCCGCCCTTATGGTGAAGTATGCAACTTCTTCGGGGGTAGCCGTAAACACTTCGCCTTCTCCGTAGAGACACGCTGCCACGTGGACTTTGATATCCTGTTCCGTGTCCACCTCATTCATAAAACTCTCAAATGCAGTCCAGCCTTCGAGATCAGCATAACTTTTCGGAATGCCTGCAACGAGGAATTCCGCTTGGTCGCTGTCCGAGGTTATGGTTACTGCGGAAAATAACACAGCCATATATCACATCCCTCCAATCTTCGGTTCATTTTGCTGTGCAATATATTCATCCAGCTCGTCACGGGTGGATACGAAGTAGTCGTTACCGCCGTGCCAGAGCGAGATTGACAATTTGCCATCCTCACTGTCGATGGGGTGATCTTCGAGGCTTTCAAAGGCTCCGTCCGAGTTCTGTCCGGTGATCCAATCCTTCACGGAGGTCAACTCATCCTCGGTCAGTTCCTCACGGAGCCGCAGATCCACCTTGCCGTAGAGCGTTCCGTCCACGATCTCAGTCGACCACTGTGCCGATACCAGCTTGGCTTTCGCGCCTGCGTCGCCGTCGAAGTACTCGAGGATACTTTCCACGTCACGGTCTTGGTATTCCTCGATGAGGTCGTTGATGTCGTATCGGTAATCGTAGAGGAAGGAGTCGCCCACGGTGAAGGGGTTGCCGTCGCCCTCGTCGATGTTACCTGTTAAGGGAAAATACAGGCTCATCTTTACGGGGCCGAGCGCCAAGGTTCTGTCCTTGATATCGTTTATCAGCTCCGCGGCTGTGCCGTATTGGTCGTAGTAGATATCGTGTTCCAGGTCGGTCTTGATGCCTTCGTCTGCGGTCTGTACGAGGTAGGCGGTGGTGTTCACGTCGCCGAGGCTGTTCTCGGTATTAAACAATCGGCACAGGTGCTGACCGACTCGGCTGCTTGATGCGAGCTGCACGTCGATCTCGGCATCCTCACCGCCGAACAGCTTGATGTTCTGCGGCAGTGTCCTTACTCCAATGGAGAGTAGCTTGATTTGCAGGTCGGTGTTGGCTTTCGGAAGCTCTACCACCAGGGTGTCTTTTTTATGCTGAATTACTGCTGTTATCATTGTTATATACCTCCCATACGGATTCCTTGTTCAGTGTCGAGTACGTCGCTGATGGAGTATCCCGATTCCATGCACACGAAGCCGGAGGAGACGAACAGACCGTTCAGCTCGTCGGCGATATGCTCACCGAGCATATCGTAGTCGATGAAATCCACCACGGTTTCGGGTACGCCGTAGTCGGGATCGTGTTCCACAAAATGCTTGCCCACATCTTCATTATCCTCGGCACCCTCGATCAGTGTGAAGAGACCGAGACTGTTGGCGAGAGCTGTGATGGACTTTGCATCCTCGACTCCGGCGTATTCTGCTACGGCGGTCAGCTTATCAAGCTGCATATCCGCATTGCTGATGGCTGACGCAAGGTCGTTGATATCATAGATGCTTTCGCTTGACGTCATTTCACGCAGACGGCGCATCCATTCGGGGTTGTATACCATGAAGTCATCGAGGATAATGCTGACGGACTCGGCATCGGGTGCGCCCAGCCTGCTGATGGATTTGTCAATGGCGGCTCTCTCACAGGGCAGGTACAGATATTCCACCTTGCCGTGGTATTCTGCCTTTGCGGTGCAGAGGATACTCGAATCGTAGAGGTAAGGCGGAAACACCTGCCCGTCATACAGTTCCTGGAACTGCACGTCCTCATCCACGAAGAGGATGCCGTGTTCGGTGACGATACCGGTGCCGGACTGCATCAGCCGTCTGCCGATCTCAGCGTACTTGGGATTGGCATCGTCGTTGGCAGGAATAGAGCCGTCACGGTTTAAGAGGTATTCCTGACCGATCTTGCCCATATTGCCGATATTTTGAATGAGGCAGTATTTGTTGAGGTTGAAGGACAGGTTGATGAGATCCTTCAGCTCGGTGAAGCCTTCTTGTTTCATGGCTTCGTAGAACTGTTCTTCCTCCGTACCGAAGAAGCTCTCCATACGCTTGGCAAGGTAGTTCAGCTCGTCCAGATTGACGAAGCGGTCTTTCAGATGGTCGAGTTCTTCGGGGAAGATAACGTCCGTAACGAACAGTTCGGGCGGGTTATCGTCGGCTGCGTGTATCTCCATGAGCGCCGAATGGAGTGTGGTTTCCGAGCATGGGAAGTGGATGTCGACCAGGTGGTCGTTGTATCGCACGGTTACTTTGATCATTGGTTATTCGTCCTTTCCGTTGTTTTAATTGCGCCGAGGCCGAATCTTCGGATCGCCATTGCGTTGCAGATCAGCTCGAACAGCTTCGGTGGGATGAGATCGGTGTCGGCGAGGTCTGCCACGGTTAGATGCTTTGTGCCGAGGCAGAGGTCTTTGGCACAGCAGAAAAGGGCGTAGCCGTTTGCGTGAATATTCTTGAGCCGAATATCCGCAAAATTGATGCTGATCTTTCCCACGTGGCGTTTGGATAGGTTCCACAGATGAAGGTCTGCGGTCAGAAGGTACAGAGCTGCCATCATTGCGTAGTCCTTCTTGTCCTTTTTTCTGATGGCATCCTCGAATTCGCTTTGGTGCTTTTCGTTCTTGTATCGCATAGGGTTCATCTCGCTTTCTTTCAGATATTTGTTGAGACGGTGTCGGAATCGTCTGTGATTGATTGCCTTGGTGGTTTCGGTCAAGATCTCTCGGTGGGTTGCCGTTCCGTCCTGTATTCGCAGAATGACAAGCGGTTCTGTAGGACGGCTGCCGACGATGACGACACCGTGGCCTCTTGGTTTGAAGTTAGGAATGCCGACCATCATTCGCTCGTAATATCGGTCGGAGGGGTTGTCGCTGAAATACATCCGTGTGGGACTCCTTTCTCTGTAAACAGAAAAAGCCCACGGTTTTGTTTGGGGTTCAAAACCGTGGGCTATATATTTTCTTACATATTTAATATTGGGTTTTCGCCGTCATCGAAGGTTGGCGGGTTTTCCTTGAGGGAAGGATAGGCGTCCTGGAGCTTTTCCATCAGCTCCATGAGACCTCGATCCTGTTCGTAGGTCAGCGATTCACAGTTATCTCTTGCGAAAGCTGCACACTTGAACAGTTCCTCGGCTTCTGCCTGCGTGAAGATCTTATGCTTATCTACCATGTTTGCTCGTAGGGCGAATGCTTCTTTTGAGTAGAGGTAGTCCGGCGAGTAGTCGCCAAGTGTAACGCTCATTTTATCTTTTGATTGCGCCCAACTGGAAAACATAAAACCATGCTTGGGACTGTACATGGCACCGAACACGATATCACCGTACTCGGCAATTTGTCGATAATTCCTTACATCCCTCGGTTTCATCTGTGGGGCGGACTCATAGAGGCCAACATACTCTCGGACGGTATCGACCTCGTCGAGTAGACGGACGAAAACGTCACGGGTTTCGGGATCGGTGAGGTCTTGGTTCTTGTAGTGCATAAAGCCGTTACCGGTGATACTCGCAAGGTCTACACCTTTGTGTGAGATATTGAGCAGTTGGTTTTCTTCGTCGTAGTTGGTGATGCATCCGTAGCGTAGTGCCTTCCGTTGCATTTCTTCTTGGTATATGGTCATTTGGTTACCTCCTGATTTTCATAAAAATGGGTACAAAAAAAGCGCATGGATTTGTTCTTATCCATGCGCTCGGTGGCTTGTATTCGGTTTTGCGAGAGTTCATATCTCTCGGTTTAGGCAAAATAGGCGGTTTTCATCTGTCATTCTACCTTTGTGTTTTTCGGCCTTAAAAACGGCGAAACCCCCGATTTTATCGGGGGTTTCTGTGGGTGCATCTATTTTATGCAACCCTTTTGGCGCAGAGGGAGGGATTCGAACCCTCGTGTGGTTTCCCACAAACTGATTTCGAGTCAGCCCCGTTATGACCGCTTCGATACCTCTGCGTAGTTTATATTAAGTTTTACGAAATATTATTTTTGTACACTTCGATATCGGGGCGCCCCGTTATGTCCGGTTTGCGGTGCCCGCTTAATTTTATAAAATATCCTCTTTATAAGCTTTGATTTCCATTAATTCACAACGAATTATATTCAACCAAAGGCCACGGAGACCATTGTATCACGACTTTTCGATTTTTGCAACAGTTTTTTTGAAATTCATCTTTCTTTTTTTATTTTTAATAAATATGTTGTTGCTTTTTAAAAGTCGATGTGTTAAACTTTAATAAGGTATCCTACCGTTTTTTTGGAAGGGATTTATTGAAATGTGGCTTAAAGTCCAAAAAGTTTTACGTTTTATCCCCGGAATCAACATAATAACATTTATTTCTTGGATTGTATGCGGATTCAAGAAAAAACTCGGAGTACATTATTTTGTAAAAAACATTATAATTATGTTTGCTCTTGTGGCAATTGTTATTATGATTGGACGCGGTATTGCGGTGTTTACCTCAAATGAGATTTTTTCTAAAATTGTCTTAATCGCTTCGTTTATAATTTACACCTATATCGCCTCATTTATTGCGGTCAACGAACAAATCGCGATTGCTAATGGCGAATATAAATAAAGGTGCCGTTTTCGCGGCACCTTATTTTATTCCAGCGGGATTTCAAGAATATTCTTGCCATCTTGCAAAGCAATCGGAAATTCAACATTATCGTCGTTCAATTTAATTGTTTCAATTTTGCGCGATGCAATTATCCTTAATTCGCAAGAACCGAGCTTAATATCCGCCTCAAACTCAATTATCGGTTTGGCAGACAATAACGTTTCCCCTGCCCCGAACTTTAACCCCATTACATTCTCAATCATAATTCGGTAATACCAAGCAGCTGCACCGGTGTACCAGCTCCAACCGCCCCTACCGGAATGTTGACCCGAATAAATATCAGCGCTGACTGCATAGGGTTCATTTTTATAGCTCAGCGATAACTCCTTATCCGAACAACGCGAAGCGGGATTGACGCAATCCAAAATAAGCAGCGCTTCTTCATAAAGACCGGATTCGATACAGCCCCAAGCTCCCCAAAGAGCGCTATGGGTATATTGACCGCCATTTTCACGTATCCCCGCTACATATCCTCTTATATATCCGACTCGAGCGGAGCCGTTGGAAAAAGGTGGAGTGAAAATCTTGAAAATCCTCGATTTTCGGTCGTAGAGCTTTGAAAATGCAAGCTCCAACGCATTTTTCGCGCGTTGTTCATCTAACTTTACAATCGAGGCAAATGCTTGCGATAAAATATCGATTTCACATTCCTCACAGCCATCAACTCCGAGAACCGTTCCGTCATCACAAAATGCACGCGCATAACGATCTTTGAAAAATGCGTTTTCATTAACAGCGCTTCGCAATTCTGCAACTGCGGTTTTATAATGCTCAGCGGTTTCTTTGTCCCCGGCCGATTCTATAATTGGCAAAAATGCCTCTGCTGATAGAATAAAAAGCAACGACGAAAATACGCTTTCACCCTTTCCCTTTTCTCCAACCAACGAAAATGCATCGTTCCAATCGCAAGAACCCATTAAAATCAAACCGTGTTCACCTTTTCGCTCGGCAAATGCGAGCGCACGAAGACAATGCGAATAAACGCTTTCTTTTATTTCGCTACGTTCGGGATATTCATATCTCTCGTTTTTATCTCCCAACGGCGGAGAAGTTAAATAATGAACCTTAACGTCAAGAAGACTCCTATCTCCGGTTTTTTCTATATAGTCTGCAACAACCAAAGGAAGATATAGCAAATCGTCGGAGCATTTTGTTTTCACCCCACAATTGACTCCGTTTTGGACTCTTGTATGCCACCAATGCATAACGTTTCCCTCTAAATATTGATGAGCACAACATCTTATAAGATGTGTTCTGACCGCATTTTCATCCGAGAAAATGAGTGCCAAGCAATCTTGGAGCTGATCGCGAAAGCCATAAGCTCCTCCGCTTTGATAAAACGAGCCGCGTGCATAAAAACGACAAGCAGCAACCTGATAAGGCAGAAAAAAGTTCATCATTACATTAGTCGTTTTACTTTTTGTATTAACCTTAATATTCGGTAAAAAGCCGTCGATAAAGCGACAAGAATCTTTATACGCTTCCTCATAAAAGGCTTTATTAACGCGCGACGTAATTTCGCGAACCGCATTTTCCGACATTGAAGCGCCAATAAAAAACAGATTGTCGTTTAAATTTGAAGCGACTGTGTTTTTAGTTTCCGAAATATCGCCGCCTAACGCACCAAAGAATCCAAATCCCTCCGGAAATGTCAGCCCAAAGCA
>JAZSRA010000069.1:0-7347 GCA_045538195.1 Eubacteriales bacterium
CGGTTAATTCAAATGCTTTGATTTCCTTTGCCATGACAATGCCCCTTCTTTCTTTGTTTAATTGGGTAATGCATCCATTATATTGCAAATGCAAAACAATTTCAATTATTTTTCACCGGATAACTCTTTATCTATTTCGGCAATTTGCCGCTGCAAGCGTTCTATGGCTTTCTGTAAGCCCTTTTTCCTTATTCTCAATTCATCTTCTTTGGAATAATAGAAACGATCTCCTGCGTAATCACATGAGCCACAATCCATGGAAAAATCATCGTCCTCGTCAGCTTCTTCTTCCATCTTACGCTTTCCCGCTTCATCTGCTTCCCAATATAGCTTCGCTCTTTCTTCACATCTGACACAACGCGGCGGCAGCGGGTTAGCTTCTAATAATTCAGCCATTATACTTCCCCCTCTTCTGGATCTCCAAAGAACTCCGGATGCTTTTTTGTAAAGCGTTCCCATGCTCTTGCTGTTTCTGCTTTTTCTTCTTCTGTTGGAGGCGGCAGCTTTTCTTTCATTGCCTTAAAGAGATTATAAAAACTGATAGCGTCTTTCTCATTCTCCAATATATCAATTTTATCTGCAACCGTCATATAATGCATGATTGCTTCAATCTCTTCTAAGCTGCATTTCCTTGCAGCTCTGAGCGTGAAAACTCTTTGGCCTTCTCCGGTTTCTACATCATAGCAGCAGCCGCCGAAAATAAAATCCCTCTTTCCCTCTTTGCTCATAACTGCAAAAAGATCTCTTTGGGTGGGGACATCCTCTTCAAATAACTTCTTAGCCATTGTTATTCCTTTCCGAAAAGCCATTTTAGAAGGCTTCTCTTCGCCGGTGCTGCTGCCGGTGCCGCTGGATCTGGAATATCATCACCGGCGGCGGGATCTTCAATAACGATTTCGCTTTCCTCTTTGTTGGCTGCTGCCGCTTCCAGAAGGCCGGCTGTCTTATCGGCGGCGGCAATATACTGCTGCCCCTTCGTCAGCTCCATGGCTTCCCGCAAACGCTCAGAATAATCTTTTATCTGCTCATTCTGAAAAGCGATCTGAGCTTCATAGGCTGCTATCTGCTTATCCTTGGCTGCTAACTGCTCTTGGATCGTCGCAAGCATTGCCTTCATAAACTCCATGCTTTCCGCTGTCTGTGGCGGTGTTTCGGTCTGTTTCGGCTCTGTTTCGGTGTGTGCCGCATCATTTTCGGCATTTTCGGCGGGTGTGGCGGCGTTTTGCGGCGGTGTTTCGGTCTGTGCCGCATCATGTGGCGGCGTTTCAGAACGACCGACACACGCCCAAAAATCAAAATCTGGCTTTACCTTTGCAGTAATGGCAGCGGCTGCATCAAGGCTATAATAGCGGGTTTGCTTATCTTCTCTACTGGCTTCAATGGCAGCTGCATTGATAGCTCTCTGAATAGTGGGCTTTGATACCCCCAACAGCTCAGCCAAATCTTTTACAGTTATTTCTCTCATTCTTCTGCTTCTCCAATCTTCCAGTATCGGTAAGCGGTGGCACGGCTTATTTTCAGCTCCGGATCAATGGCAGCTGCCACTTCATTCAGAGCTACCAAACTCTCTTTAACGCTCATGTATGGATGATCCTTACGCCATTGCTGTATGATCTCCCGCCGCTTCTGTTCCTTGTTCTTGCTGCCTTTTGGTCTGCCGTCTGATTTCAGCTCACCGGCTTCCTTCAAGATGGCTTTCGTGTTTCTTGCTATCTTCAAATGCAATGGCTGCTTTCTATGGTTTCGCTTATTCTTCTCAATGTGAATGGCGGTCAGAGCTGAGATGCTATCAATAGGGAAGGTGATATAGTTATCGTTAAACATTTCAAGAGCTGCCAATACATCTTCTCTGGTGAAATGGTTTTGTGGCTCTATGGTTAATTCTTCAAGCCTATCAACTAAACTAAATGCATCCTTAGAAAGCTCTTCATGGTCAATGCCGCATTTCTTTGCGTATATAGCCAATACCATAACGCCATAATACCGGTGGCCTACAACGATCTTTTCTTGCAGCTCATTCAGCCACCAATCATAAACGGCTCTATTTGCTTGCCATGTTCCTCTTGGCTGCTTATTTACTATACGCTTATCATACCACTCCGGATATTTTTTTGCAGCTTCTTTTAGCGAAAGATTGGATTTATACGCATATTCTGTCATTCTATGCTTCTCAGAAACGAACTCATTCAGATATTCAATATCTACCGTGCCGCCGATCTGATAGGCTCTTGTTCTGTTTCCGGCCTTGGTAATGCCACCCACCAACCGGAAGCCCTGGAATAGACTTTCTATTTGCGGCTTTTCTGCAAGCTCTGATACTAAGCCGTTCCAGATCTTCTTCGTCAGCTCCGTTTTAAGAGCTGCGAGCTGCATAACAGTATTCTTGTAGCAGGGAAGCGGCTTTACAAAGTGATAATACAAATGCACTCCCGTGCCACTCCAAACGATGTAAGTCGGCTTCGGGATAAATCTTACTTCTTCCTCCATCTGATGGAAGAGATTTTGCAATTTTCCTAAGTCCGTTATACCGTCAAGGTCAATGGCTAAGGCATAGATATATCGTGCGTTCTGGCTTGATCGGCTCTTACCGGCGTAGCTGATCGGGCTTAGAATGATGAAGTTATCACTTTCCAATAGCTCATCTAAGCTCTCTAAGCCGTCATGCAGGAAGCAGCGGCGTGCCGGTGCTCTGTGCTGCTGATCAGAGCGAGCCGGTAGCAGCTCCACGGCGATTGCATTATATTTGCCTTGCACTTGCTGCCCCTTTTCTTCCAGCTCACCGGCGGGGAAGATAGCTCTGTAAAACTCCCTTGGCTCAACTTCGTCAAAGTATGTATGCAGCCAATCACGGATGAACAGACGATCCTGCATGAGCCTTCCCCCTTTCTTGCAACTTTTGCGGCTTCAAGGCCAGTATAACAAAAGGGGCACTATATTATCAATAAGTTAAATGAGATTTTTTTCTCAAAAAACCTATTGATAATAAAAGCCGTATAAAGGGAATAGCAGCACGCAGCCCATCAAAGAGCCAATAGCCGCCAGACGGCTCTAAAAGCCCTTCTAAGCAACTTTCGCTCTCAGGCAAGGGTTTATACCCCCAAACTGTTTTCGGCGGCTCTGACGGCCTTCTACGGCCTTGTTTTAATCGCAGCGGGCGTGCCGGTTAGGATCTTCTTCGCTTTTCATCGTCCTTGAAGATCTCATCCAACAGCTTGAAGGGTGCTTGGCCTAATGCTACGCCTAACATCTTTCCCAAATCGGCACTAAATGATTTCTTGCTTGCCGGTGCCGGTGTGCCGTTCAGAGCTGCGTTAATACTGGCTATAATATCATCGGCGGCGGCGGATGCTACCGTTTCAGATCCTTGCTCCATGGTGAAGAGGATAGCTTCTAAGAGCTGCTTTTCAATTTCTTTCTTCGCCTTTTCTCTTTCCTCGGCAGCTTCACGCTCTCTGATCCTCTCATGCATCTTTCTTCTCTGATAATCATAATTCCATTGGGGGCTTCTTCCATTCTATTGCACCCATGCCCAATCGGGCATCATTCCTCTGTCATGGAAATAATCTGCTTCTTTTGGTGTAAATGCCATAGTATTTCTCCTTTTCTATCCGTAAAGATATGAAATAGCTTGGAGCTGCGACAGCAGCGGAAAGCTATTTCATATCGCCCTATTATCTCTGTAATATTGTAATATTTCTTATATTGCCGTCAAATAACTATGCTATATCGCCATCAAATAACACGGTTATAACGCTATCAAATAACGAATTGCATCCGTTATATCACGGCAATAGAACACGCCCTATAATTCAGAAAGTAAAGCCTTTTTCTTTTACTTCTCTAATCTCTTCTACTTTCTCTTTTGGTATTTCAATCGTGGGATCTTTCTTTTCTTCTTTTGGTTTTTGCGACTTGTCATAGAAAGTATATATTGTTTCCGTTCCTTCTTTCAAAATAAGATAACCTTCATCTGCAAGCTCTGAAAAAGCCGTTGCGTATGCAGTATATCCCAACCCACTCCATAGCATAAAATCCGTGCTTGATAGATTGAAACTATACTTATCTTGATTTTTTGCCAGATACATATATAGCTTAAAGCCGCCCTTGCTCTGCAAACGCTTTGCAGCTTCATCCAATGCAGCCAAATTATTTGCCGTGTATAGGTGCTTCTTATCTGTTGGCTCTTTGGCTACCGTTATCTCTCTTTGATTAGGCACTTTCGGCATCTTTTGTTTTATTCCTTTCTGAGTGTTTCTTTGCATGAGCTGCCGCCGATAGATATTCTAAATTGGCGGCGGCGTTGTTTCTCTTGTCAAAATCCTTATGGTGCAACTGATAATCCATCTATGGCGGCATTGGCAGCCATGCAGCAGCCGTCAGCTTATGGACTAACTTACTTAGCCTTTTACCCTCTTGGATAATATCTACTCTCTGATAGCCGCCCTAATTGCTATACGGTTTTAGGATAATGGCATCATAGCTCTGCAAGCTCTTCACTCTTCCCATGTTAGAGATTAAGTAATATCCATCCGTGCCGGTGATCTCTTTCCATTGCTCATTCTCTAAGTCCTCTATTGTATCTTTGCAGAATGGCTTATTATATAAGGCTTTGTAAAGCGTTCTAATAGATACTTTCTTATATCCATTATCCTTTTGTTTCAGCCGGTATAAATGCTTGCCGTCTGGCTCTAAGATCTGACCGGCGGCGGCGTTGTAGATAGTCCCATCTTCTTTAAGATAGTAATAATCTTCGTATCCGTTATTTATCTGTATCAATAAAATGCATCTCCTATATCTTCAAGTAAGAGCTTTTCAGCTCTTCCATGGATATATAAGAAATGCCTTTTATTGTTTGTTCCCCTTTGTCCAATTTTTTCAGCTCTCCGGTGTCATACTGCCATCAGATCTGCCAGCAGCTCTTGCAGCTATGCTTCCTTCCGGTGCGACAGCTCATAATATCCATGCAGCCAATTATAGAAAGCGTGCGGCGTGATCTCCATCACCTCTGCTATCTGCTTATAGCTCCACTCCGGATTATAGACTTTGCATAATTTTACCTGTTCTCTTAATTTTTCGCCCTGTCTTGCCATGTTCTCACCCCTCATTTACTTCTTAATGCCCCACGGTATATAAAAAGCCCCCTTGCATAGCCTTTCAATCAGTCTGACTACACAAGAGGGCAATAGCTCTATTACAAATCCCGCCACTAAGAAGAGGTTTTATATACCCCCCCTATATTTCGGGAAAAAAAATTATTTTACTGCTCATTCTGGTTTTGCGTGGGCAACTCTCCCACGAAGAGCGTTTTTAATTCAGCATTAACTTCTTCATGCTGCCGCTTCTCTTCCTCTTCCATGAAAAGAAAAAAACCTATCTCTTGCATATTCATAATGGAATAATCCTTTCCAAATAGCATTTACTTCTTAATGCTTACAAATATATTATAACAAATATTTTTATGAAAATCAAAGAATGGCAGCGGGTGTCTCCGGTGATCCGATCGGGAGCGGGACACCCTATGCAGCCATCAGACGGCGGCAGCTCCGGTGCTTACTGTAAGCCCTTATCTTTCAGCAGCTTATCAAGCGTGGGGCGGCTGACTTGAAGAGCTGCGGCAAACTGCGTCTTATTCAGCTCACGATTTTTGTATTTCTCATAGGCTGCGTTGAAGGCTGCATCGTCAATCTGCTTGACTTGACCGCCCTTGAAGCGGCCTTCCTTCTTTGCGATCTCAATACCTTCTCTCTGGCGTTCCAGAAGGTTTTGGCGTTCAAACTCGTTAATGGCTGCAATCACGGTCAGCATGAGCTTGCCGGTGGGCGAGCTTGTATCAAGATTTTCCTTGTTGCTCACCAGATCCACGCCCTTTGCCTTTAACACTTCAAGGATCTCCAACAGATCCTTTGTGCTGCGAGCTAACCGGCTAAAATCATGGATATAAACGGTATCGCCTTCCCGCACAAAGTCCAGCAGCTCTTGCAGCTTCGGCCTATTAGTATCTTTGCCGCTGACTTTCTCAGAAAACCATCTTTCAATATCATACTTTTTCAAGGCTTCCAGCTGCCGTGCTTCGTTCTGATCCACGGTGCTAACTCTCACATAAGCTACTCTCATACTCTTTTCTCCTATCTCAGAGGGGAGCTTTGCAGCTCCCCCCTATTTTGTTTTCTTAGGCGATGCTAAACCGCTTGGAAGCCACCTGCTTCAAGTAAGCGTTATAGACGGCTTCGCCCATATCTTCCTTGAACTTCTTGGTATTGAAGCGGCTTGTCAGAGTGGAAGTCCAACGAATGATGTAATCACCGGCCTGCAAGGTTTCAACGGCTTCGGTATTCATAAGGGCTTTGATTTCGTCCTTGTAGCTTTCGGCTTCGGCTTCAAGCTCCTTCACGAAGCTCTCAATGGCCTTGATCTTCTCAACCTTCTGGATAATCATTTCGTTAGTCATGTCTGTAATCTCCTTTATATTATCAAGTGTGTAATGTCTTGCTCTTCCTTACACCCTTATAATAGCATAATGTAAAAACAATGTCAAGCACTTTCTTTACATTTTGTAAAATAAATCTTTTTACAACCTTGTTTTTACACCTTCGCAGAGATTTCCGCTGTAAGTTTCAAGTATAGTCTGTTTTTACATGAAAGAATAAAGCCGCTGCATTAAGCAACGGCTTTATAGCAGCTCTTAGAAGAGATCTGCAAACTCATCATAAGGTTTCGTTGTTCTCTTGGCCTTGGGGGTAAATCTGTTAGGCTTGGGAGTAATGCCGAAGTGTTCAATGAAGGCAGCTCTTGCACCGGCAATATCAAAGGTTTCGTAGGTTTCGCCGGTAATGGCATCCACTCTGACCTTCTTAGGCACAAACTCACCCTTGCTGTTCTTCTTATGGATAGGAATGTTATTGCCGCCCATGCAGATAGTAGATACTTTCTTGGTAGCGATCTTGACGGAAGCCTTCTTAAAATCTTCCTTTACCCAGATCTTATCTTCCTTGGTGGTGGCGAACTTCTTGATATAAGCTGCCATAAATGCCTTGGTGATCTCGGTAATCATCAGATTTTCGGCAATGTAGGCGTTAGCTTCTTCCTGCTTCATATCCTTCAAGAACTCAACCGCCTTTAATACTGCGGCCTTCTTCTCTGCTTCCTTCACGCCGCCTTCGGGCTTTTCAGCCTTTACCTTTGCCTTGATTTCTGCAATCTCATCTGCGGTTAATTCAAATGCTTTGATTTCCTTTGCCATGACAATGCCCCTTCTTTCTTTGTTTAATTGGGTAATGCATCCATTATATTGCAAATGCAAAACAATTTCAATTATTTTTCACCGGATAACTCTTTATCTATTTCGGC
>JAZSRA010000114.1:0-1529 GCA_045538195.1 Eubacteriales bacterium
GATCACGCATATCCATTCTTTCGATGCTCTCCGCAAGTTCCTGCAACTCACGTTTCTTTTCCGCCTGCTCCTGCTCATATCCGTTTGCCATTGAGTCATAGCGTTCGGGTGTGATTCTTCCCGATACTCTGTCCTCATACAAGCACCGAATGATGTTGTCCAGGTCTTGGATTCGCTTTTCAAGCTGCTCCTTTTGAATCCTGGCATTGCGGTAGAACTTTTCCGCTTCTTCCTCACCGTTTTGCGTTGCCATCGCATAGAACTCGTCTGGGTTATCTCTTGCGAAGGCGGTCACTGTTTTGAGGTTATGCAGCACGATGGTATCGAGGACGCTTTCACGGATATAATGTGCAGTACATTCGGTGGTTCTGCTTTGGAAACCGCCGCATTGGAAGTTGTTGCTTTCCGGCTTGACGGTTTTTCCTCGGTGAAGGTATAACCGCTTACTGCATTCACCGCAGAAGAGGACTCCTGCATACTTGTCCATCTCGCCTTGCTTGTCGGGGCGTTTCCGTCCGGCGAAGTGCCGTTGCACCATCTCAAAGGTCTTGCGGTCAATGATTGCTTCGTGGGTGTCCTTGAATATGAGAATGTTTTCGGGATCGTTCTTCAACCTTTTCTTCAGCTTGTTGGACTTGGAATAGGTCTTGAAGTTTACGGTATCCCCTACGTATTCCTGATTGGACAGCATCTTGCGGACGGTGTTCTGTGCCCAATGATACGGTCTGCTTAAATCGGGGTTGCCCGATTTGTTCCCGCTTTTCCTAAAAGCGTACACACTTGGGCAGAGGATATTCTCGGCGGATAGTCTGTCGCAGATCTTCACGATTCCGATGCCGCTTGCATACATCTCAAAGATCCTTTTCACGATAGGCGCAGTTTCGGGATCTGGGATATACTGTTTCGGGTTATCGGGGTCTTTCATATAGCCGTATGGAATGGTCGTTCCAACTCGTTCTCCGCGCTCGCCTTTGGCTCGTTGTACGGCTCTGATTTTGCGGCTCGTATCACGGGCATAAAAATCGTTGAAATAATTCTTGATGCCGGAGAAGTCGCTGACACCGTTTGCGCTGTCTACACCGTCGTTGACGGCAATGAACCGAACGTCGTATTGGGGGAAGGTGATCTCCATCAGCATTCCCGTTTGCAGATAATCTCTGCCGAGACGGGATTGGTCTTTCACGATGACGATTCCCACCTTACCGTGTTCGATGTCGTTCATCATCCGCTTAAAATCGGGACGGTTGAAATTCGCTCCCGAGTATCCGTCGTCCACGTAGAATTGAATATTCGGGAATCGGTGCTGTTCTGCATACTGCTGTAAGATTAACTTTTGATTTTTGATACTGTTGGATTCGCCCTGCAGATCATCCTCTTGGGACAGGCGACAGTATATGGCTGTTATTAAATTTTTGCTTTCGGTTGATTTCATTACACGTTTCCTTTCCGAGCCGAGTGCGGCTCTGTCAAATCAAACCGAATAGGATACGGCAACAACATATCACAACTCGGTCGAGTAGTCCAGCGAC
>JAZSRA010000045.1:0-27070 GCA_045538195.1 Eubacteriales bacterium
TTTCTGTCATCAGCGACAGAAAACGAACCAAAAGAACGCCGCATAGGGTAAAGAGGGTCTTGTTCGAGAAAAAGCGAACATGCCGCATTTTCTCGCCCTGCGACATCCTCTCTCCCCTATGTACCCCTCTCTCCTGTCGGCTATGCCGACGAAAAGAGATTATTGTTTAAAAGAAGTGAAAACCCTCTTAAAATTTCGATTTGTAGCCATGATCTTATTGAAAATTTTAGCACGTCGCGTAAGCGACCTTTCCGAAGGGAAAGCCTCTTTGAGCTTAAAAGTTTTATATTGATGTAAGCCGTATCCCACTATATTAACCCTTTGGGGGTGGGGGTCACGGGGGAGGGGATGTTCAAAAAATCCGCCTTTGATTTATGTGTTCTGTCGCCTTTTGCGGATTTTTAGAACTCACCCCTACACCCGTGCGGCTTTTCTTTTCGTACTTTTCTTGCAGCTGGTGGCAAGAAAAGTACATATAAGAAATCGCTTTTCTTTGGTTGCTTTCTTCCGACGCGGGCAGAAAATGAACATAATAGCCTCAACGCTAAATTGCAATTTATCTTAATTCTCTTTCGCTCTGTTCCAAACTTCAACGAAATGGTTAAGGCTCTCCGCAGAGCTCATTCCGTCATATGGACGCATCTCAAAGGATACTGTCGCGCCCTTTTTATCAAAATATCCTATTTTTTTGAGCATTTCAAGGAAAGCCGCTCCCTCTTTTTCACCGTATTCTGCGCCCTTATATCCCCACGGGATATGCTTGTCACCGTAAAACGGATCGTTTTTGTCCTTTATCATGCAGTTTCCAAGGTGGATATGTACGAGAGTATCGTCAACCTTTCGGAGAGCCGACTCAAGGGTCTCATGCATGATCGGAACGTGGCACATATCAAGCAAAAGTCCGAGCGAGGGGACGTATCTGCGCCATTTTTTAATAAAATCCACGGTCTCGTCGAGAGGGCCCAGCAGAAAACACTTGTCAATATCTCTGTCGGTGGGTTCAAGAGCAAGCGTGACGTCACGGGGCAGCTGCTTCGAGATCGTCACGATAAGCTCGCCAAGTCTTTCCTTTGCGCCGTCTCTGTCCTCGGGCAGATCGGGGCCGCTGGCGAAAACTATTTTCTTCGAACCGACTGCCTGGGCATACTCAATTTCACGCATTAACGTGTCGTAGGCTCTCACGCGCTCTGCTTTATCGGGAGAACAAGGGAAGGTAGGCATCTCGCCCGCTCTGTCGCCGATATTGTAATTTATGACCTTTCCGCATCCGCGAAGTATCGAGATCTCCTCTTTTGACCTCTGACCTCTCCAAACCCAGCAATCAAGGGCATCGACCACTTCAAGCTCTGCCGCCTGACGCAAGCTTTCGGTGTGTGCCTGCGCGTTGGTTATTGACGCGGGGTACAAAAACTGATGATTTACACCCAAAATTGCGTTTTTCATTTAAAATTTACCATTTCCTTCTCATAAATAAGGTACTGCGACCAGGTCGCCAAAAGATTTTCACCCTTCATCACAACGGTTCGCTCGTCGACGAAGATCTCGGGGTGTATCTGCTTCATTATTTCAAGATAGCGGCAGTCGGAATATACGATCCTGATCTCATACGGAGCTTTTACAAGAAACGGCTTGATCTCAGCCTTTACCGCTTCCGCTGCTCTCTCGCGAAGCAATTTTGCGGATGCCTCGGGAGAAAGACATATCGCCGTGTCGTCGCCAAGCGAGGTCTTTACGGGGCAGGTGACGAGATCTTCAATGAGTGCCTTGCCCTCGGCGCAGCCCATATCGTCACCCGAAACAAATTTAAGCGGTATTCCCTGCTCGCCCGCCAGCGCCGCCTCGATACCGATCTCGCCTACCAAAAGTCCGTTCAAATATATAGCGTCGTATTCGCGGAGATAGCTGTGCGCCAAAAGATGACCGGTATGCTGCATGGTGTGAAGTCCAAGCAAAAAGAGGCCGTCAAATTTATTTCCGACACCGCGGTAAAGATCACCAAGAATAGGCTTGCCCATAACCACGGGCGCGTCTATCCTCGCGATATCCACATTTAGCCCATCGGTATGCATATCGTAGACCACCGCTTCGGCACCCGCGTCCTTTATGCCGTCAAGCACGGCGCAAAGATCATTCATAAGCATTTCCTTACCAAAATCGCTTTTTTCTGCTTGAGGAAAGGTAGTTACTCCCGTAACTCCCTCAATATCTGTCATAATCAAAAATCTCACAAAATGACCTCCAATTCTTATATTCAAATCAATTATATTATCTTCTTAGGTAAATTGCAACCGCTTGTCTGAAATTCCCCATTCAAAGTCCGTTATTTGCAAAACATCTTGTAAACGCATTGTTTATTATTATATCGTTTGTTGTATTATCGAGACAAAAAATAAAGTTTGATGCTCTACACAATGCGACAAACTTTTTTGTGGTATGGTTGTATAATTTATATATACTACTATGAAGGGAGATCGCCGTGGTACAGGACGTATACATAGATCTGCTTTTCTTAATCAATTTCAGCATGGATTATCTCTGCCTATACGTTTGTGCCAAGGTTCTGCACAAAAAGCAAAAGCTTTTGCGGATGATAATAGCTGCCGCCATTGGGGGTATATATTCTGTAATATCGGTTTTTCTTATATTTTCCGCCCCCGTAAATCTTATATCTGACGCCCTGTTTTGCCTCGTCATCAGCGCCGTAGCCTTTGCAGAAAAAGGCAGACGCATATCCTCGACCTTGATCTGCGGATTTCTTTTCGTGGGAATATCAATGATGACGGGCGGCGCTATGACTGCTATCTTTAATCTTCTTAATCGACTTGATCTTCCCCTTGATACGATTGACGGTGACGGTATTTCCACCTATCTGTTCGCGATCATCGCAGTCATAGCTGGCATAATATCATTGAGAAGCGGAGAGCTGATCTCACGCAAGTCCTCTATTAAGGAGTGCGAGCTGACAGTCACCCTTTCGGGACATTCAGTTACCTTAAACGCCTTGTCTGATAGCGGAAATCTCGTGAAAGATCCGCTATCGGGAAAATCCGTCGTTTTGATCGACCGAAGCGCTCTTGCTGGGATAACCGACATTTCGGTTTTTGACAGTTTTTTATTGGGTGAAATGTCGAACCAAGCCTTGCGGATAAAGGGTCTGCGTATAATTCCGATAAATACCGCGGGCGGACGGTCTTCGCTTTGCGCCGCCATTCCCGAAAGACTTACCGCAAAGCTCATAACAAAGAAAAACAAAGTCGTTACAATAGAGCTTGACGCGCTGATCGCACCGTCGAACATCGGCAAAAGTGCCGAGGGGTGTCAAGCGGTAATACCGTCAGAAATATTGAAAGCTTAAATCCAAAAAGAATAAGAGAGGAATCGCCATGCCAACAAAATTTCAAGTGTATATATTTGCGTTAAAGCAAAAGATCTCAAAAATCTTCACGCGAAGCTCAAAAATAGAGGGGATATTTTACATAAACGGACCTGATCTGCTCCCTCCCCCTCTTACAAGGGAGGAAGAAGCCGAGGTCATATCCCGTCTGCCCTACGACGAGGAGGCAAAACAAATACTTATTGAGCGCAACCTGCGATTGGTGGTCTATATAGCCAAAAGATTTGAAAATACCGGAATTAATATTGAAGACCTCATAAGCATCGGTACGGGCGGACTTATTAAGGCGGTCAACACCTTTTGTGCCGAAAAGAACATCAAGCTTGCAACCTACGCGTCCCGTTGCATCGAAAACGAGATCTTAATGTATATCAGAAAAAACTCGGGGCGATCGGGTGAGATCTCCATAGACGAGCCTCTGAACGTGGATTGGGACGGCAACGAGTTGTTGCTTTCTGATATACTCAGCACCGATGAAGGTTCGGCGGCGGAGGAGATCATGCGTCGAGAGGAGATTGCCACCATCCGCAAGGCGGTAAACGCACTTGAACCTCGCGACCGTCAGATAGTAATACTTCGCTACGGTCTTGACGGATACCCCGAAATGACCCAAAAGGATGTAGCAGACCATCTTGGCATCTCTCAGTCTTATATCTCACGTCTTGAAAAGAAAATAATCTCAAAGCTCCATTCCGATCTTTGCGGCAAGCTGTAAAAATAGCATTTGGATAAGTAGTGTTAAAAAATATTTTTAAAAAACGGGAGACTCTCTTTTGAGAGTCTCCCAAATTATTTTCCGAATCAAATTACTCTGCAGTAAGACCGGAACGCTCAATACCTTCAACAAGGTATCTCTGCATGAACGAATACAGTATGACCAAGGGCAGAATTATCATTATACCCAAGGTGTTACGTATTGCAGTTGTATAAAGCGCTGCATCGGTTTTCAGTTCAGCAACCCTCATACCGGTGATAACATTATTGAATACTTCTTCTCTCAGTAACGCCGACAGCGTCGTAGGTGCTTTTCTCAGGTTAGAGAAGAACAACTGAATGTAGAAGCTATCCGTCCACTGCCAACAGAACGCAAACAGGAATACTGTTATCATCATAGGCACGGACATAGGAATAATGATCTGTATAAAGGTTCTGAAGTCACCCGAACCGTCGATATACGCAGACTCCTCAAGGGAATCGGGGATTCCGCGGAAGAACTGTCTGAGCATGAATATGTAAAGACCGTTCTTGAACGCAAGACCCGTAACAGATAGGATGATCATAGGCCATATAGTATCTATAAGCTTAATTCCACCCGGACTGTTAAGTATCTTTATCTGTGCCAAGATGTTGTTTATGGCGTCAAATCCCGGAATGTCTATCGATGCTCCGCCACTCAAGAAGGAGATAATACCAAATACGTCAAAGTATGTAAACTTAAGCGACATAGAGGACATCAGCGTCTTGTGAGGCACGATCATGGTAAGCATGATCAGCATAAAGATTATTCCGTTACCCTTAAACTTATACTTAGCAACACCGTACGCAATCATACAACAGGTGAACGTCTGAAGCAGGGCGCACGCCAACGAGAGCAGGAGCGTATTTGTAAACGCTTCCATATAGTTAAGCTCTGTCCATATTGCCTTGTAAATATCAACCGACCAGTTCTTTGGGATAAGTCTTACGGTTACGTCTCTGAAATCCTCGGGAGCCATGAAGGATCCCGCGACCTTCGTAAAGAAGGGATAGAGAACGACGTAAGCAATTCCCAGAAGGAACACGAATCTGAATATCTTTACACCAATGTTTTGGAAGAAATAGAAATTAAGGAATTTAGCCTTAAGTCTATCCTTCAGAGGAGAACGGTCAAAATCCGCTTTGATCTTTCTTTTGGTATCTTTTTTAATTTTAGCAGTAGAATTATCCATTTTTCTCCTCCTTTCTTAGTCTTTTCTCTGATAGAAGACAAACATTGACATAATACCCGCAACCGCTGCAAGTATTGCCACAACTATCAAGAAATACATCCAGGACATTGCGGCTCCGTAAACCTTACTTTCAACCGAAGCCTTGGAAATATAAGCCATAACGGTGTTCGACTCGGTCGTAAATGCGTCGATGATAGTGTAGACCGCGTTTACAAGAATCATGGGAGAGATCATCGGGAAGGTTATCTTCCAGAAGGTCTCCCAACCGGTTGCACCGTCGATCTTACACGCCTCGTAGATCGCAGGTGAAATAGACTGCAGACCCGAAAGGAATATAAGCATCTGAACACCCGAACGGTTAACGATCGAGTAAATATCGTTGATGATATCAACGACGTACGTGACAAGCTCCTGACCAACCTTCATGTTTGCAAACAGAGCTTCAATGTCAAGCGCGGATACGATTCCCTGAGAAGCGCTTCCGCCCGAGCCATCGTCAATACCCGCGTTCTCGCCCATGCTGGAGCCGAGGATATTGCTTATCTCGATGCTCTCCATGATGCCCGTTGAAAGAACAACGGGCAGGAAGAAGATTGCACGGAAGGCTGCGCGTCCTGCCATCTTCTGGTTCAGAAGAACCGCCATAAAAAGTGAGAACAATAGTATTGCGGGTACCTCAAATACAAGCTCGCCGATACCTGTCAAAAGCACTTGCACGAAGTTTGCATCGACTGTCAGGGCGTGTTCAAAGTTTTCCAAGCCAACAAAGGTCAAAACATAACCCTCGGGGAGAATGGTCAATTCGTTAAATGCCAACCAGACCGAGTCTGTTATTATCGGCAGATAAACGCAAACAAAACCTATCAGGAAGGGTAATACAAAGAGCCAACCTGCTCGCGCCTTTCTCTTGTCAAGAGACGCGATCTTTCTTTTCTTGGGAGCATTTTTAGCTTCAAGCTTCATTTCGTTCATTATACTATCCTCCTTCCTTATTTTTTGTCAGCAACCATTACCACTACGAACTCGTATGCGGGAATGGTATATTCTATACCGTCGTAAACGATATTGACAGTATAGTTGTTGTAGTTAAGAATAACCGTCTTATAAGGATTGTTAACGTCGTCTCCGTAGGTTACCGCAATGATATTCTCGGTATCATATCTGGAAACGGTATCGTCTTCTACCTTGGGTTCTTCCTTGGGGGCGTTATCACGATCGATTCTTCTCTGAACGTCCTCGCTGAAGGTAGGATCGAATTCAGAACACTTACCCACCATATCAAACGCCATTTGCTTACTTTCTGCAGTAGCGGAAACGGTAATGTTCATGTACTCGGTAAGAGACTTGGTATAGGTATAACGGTTATAAGTTCCGTCCGCATTTACCGAATAGTAAACGTCCATATCGGGATCATAGAAGATCTCGGTGCCGTCCGCAAGGTCAGCTACCTTTTCGCCACTGTATACTGTAGTCGCCTTGGGAAGATACTCATCATAATACTCATCATATTCATAGTATGTATATCCACCCTCAAGAGTTGCGGTAAAGTAGAGATTCTGTCCTTTAACCTGATACAGATCAAGCTCGTCGATCTTAACTTTAAGTTTATTGGAGTTAGGAAGAATGTATACTTCCGTCTCTCCGTTAGCACCGATAGTAAAGTAGGAATAACCACCCTCCTCTGTTCCATAGAAGTAGTAGTCCTTACCGTCAGAGCCTCTTGCAGATCTGACCTTATGACCGTTGATAGTTATATTAGTCTCTCTGCCTTCAACTATAAGCTCGTACGTGCCAAGCTCAACACAGTCCGCAACGTAGATAGCGCGGTCGATAGCCTGCTTAACGATACCTGACTTAATTGCGATCTCGTCGTAATTTATAATATCACGAACGGTTTTCTCGCTACCCTCGGCGTACTTGATCTCAAGACCCTCGCTCTTTGCAAGAACCTCAATTGCCGCCGTCGCTATAGCCATATGGGTCTTTGTACTCTCGTAGTAGTTGACGATCGTTCTGTAATCAGTGCTCTGGAGTGTTGCAACACTCTGAACCGCAAGAAGTCTTACGCTGCTCGCCATAGCACACGCCCTGGTGTACTGCTGCTTCTTAGCCTCGTCCTCGCTGACGTCGTAGCCAAGTGCCTTAAGAGCGGAAGCCTTAGCCCATGCCTCAACGTAGTTATCTACGTAACCGCCATTTTTCATTTTTGCATAATAGTTAACTTCTTCGTCAAGCGCTTTGGCAACTATGTCGTTTTCAACATAGCTTTCATACCATTCAAGAATAGTATCGTCTGCCTCGTTTTTCCTTACAAGATTCTTATATCTAGAATAATAAGCGGTGGTTTCATCGTTTGCCGCCAGTACAGCTACATAACTATCGAAATCTATGTTATACTTGGAGCTGATAACCTGCTTCTTTAACTTCTTTGCCGCTTCCATATTGAAATAGAGTCTTGCAAGCTCGTTAAGATCCTTATCGTTGATTGTATCAAGATAGGTTTGAGCATCTTTTTCAAGATCGTCTATGTCTTTCTGAGCTTCAGCCTTATCCTCATCTGTTGTTGCGGCTTCAAGAGCTGCATAAGCAGATTTAAGCAAACTCTTCACATTATAGTACTTTGTGTGAGCGTTAACGATGGCAGTCTTACCATAGTCAAGCTTAATATCGTCGGTCAAGCTATTCTTTTCGCAATATGCCTTAATTGCTTCCTCAAGATCTGCGGTATATTCAGCAATAACCTCATCCATATGATTATGCATCTTTTCGTATTCGGATGCGGGACGGTTAAATGCGGCAACTGCATTCTTTATGCTCTCTGCCTTGCTGATAGCCTCCTGATCTCCGGATTCAACGGCGTTAAAGTAGAGGATATTCGCTTCTTTTACTCTGTCAAAGTAATTGCTGTCAAATCCAACTGCGTTATTAACAGCCTTGGAGTGTACGATGTAGGATGCCAAAACAGCAGCAACGGCTTCTGCCGCGTGAGCTTCCGCAATCTTTCCGTTCTTTCTCGCGGTGCTTGCTTCAAGCTTGATCTCCATCCAGAGGATCTCAGCAGCGTTGTCCTCATTTTCAATATCCTGAAGAAGTTCATTGTAAATGTCGGACTCAAGCTCATCCGAGTCGGGGATACGAACACCACCCTGGAGGAACTCATGGCCTACAATATACTTATCCTGAACGTCACCAAGAACGCCATTCAAAGTATGATATACTCCTGCAATATCATCCTTCCAGATGTCGTATCTGATGGAGTAATACTGGCTAAGGTCGAAGTAATCCTTAAGTGCGTCGGTATTATCCATAGAAAGGATAAAGTAAGGAGACGCGCCGTTTTCAATTGCCTTGAGGATCGCGTACTGCATGTCACCCTCCATGTTAAGGGGTTCGCCTGCGAAGCTCACCGAGCCGTGAAGAACGACACCTATAAAGGGTACTGCATTAGAGGAGAAAATGTAACGTGAGGAGTCAAGCGACACATTAAGCATGTGGTCAACGTACTTCCAAACGTATGCATTACCTCCATCGGTCATTACCTCGCCGTAATTAGCATCAAAGTGTTCAAACGCCTCGATGGTAAACTGCTTGGAGTCCTCGCGGTTATAAGGCTCATCCTCATCAAAGTCGGAGTTAAGCCACTGACCGAGAGTAGAAACCGAAATTCCGATCACGTTATCGTATTTGTCAGCATAATTCTTCTCTATTCTGTTGTAAAGAATATCGAAATATGCGGGAGAAATAACTATTTCATAATAGTTCATGTACTTTTGCTGAGTAGCGCTGTACTCTCTTCTCGTTGCATATCTGTCATCGATAGTCTTTGCTGCGTGGTCGAACTGGCTATATCCGTCGAACCATTCGTCGCCAAGCTGATAAACCAAATCGAAATCGGGGAATATGCCAAGATTCTTTCCATCTTCTGCATTGATTTCTGCAGCCTTGTCAAGAAGCTCCTGGAAGCCGTCCTTATCCTTTGTAAATATGGAGAGAAGATTTTGATACCATGCGTTTCCTCCGACAACCTCTTCAAACTCAAGCTTTCCGGGTACGGAGTAATACATACCGCCGTTTGCATATCCGGTAAGCTTAAAGTTGATATTCTTGATTCCCTGTCCGGAGAGGTGATCGTACATCTCCGCTACATCTTCAAACGTAGTGAGGGATTCCATCATGTTAACGGGAATAGAAAGTATCTTCTTTGTTGTCTCAACAGCTCCAAAGGTCTCGATATAAAGAGGAATACTGTTCTCGATAATATCATCCTTCGTAAGCTTGGTAAGAACTCCAACGCTCTCATCGGTAAGATACTCACGGTATGCAACCGCCATACCCATCCAAGAGGTATCGTAGGTTTTGTATTCTACGTCCTTCATATCCTCGGGCATAGCAAGATCTTCCCCGGCCGTGTCGGAAAGAAGGATGTACTTCATTTTATAAGAGCCAACGTACTTACGGTCGCAAACGATCGAGAAATCGCCGCCCGAACCAACGGAAATAGATTCCTGAAGATTGTAAGTATCCTTAGGTCTGGGAACTACGGACATCTTAATAGTGTTATAGTCACTAAGAGATCCCGCGTGGTAGGTAGAAAGCGATGTCAGAGCGTCACCTTCTTCAATGATAGCAACATATCCGCGCTTATCGGTGACCTTGGTCTCGGTGGCCTCAACGTTGTTAATAATGTAGTTGTAAGCTGAATAGAGTTTGCTCTCGTTGCCCTTGCAGGCGCTTCCGCTCTCGCCCTTTTCATAAGCTCTGATAGCCTCAACTATCGCTCCGGAGATATTGTTGGACGAAATAACGTCTCCCGTATCAATATTGGAAACGGTGTAGTTGTAGTAAGAATACTCCTCAACTATACCAAATACGGGATAGCGAATAGGCTTCTGGTAGGTTCCGCTTATCTCGTGATAAGCAAAGTCAGTACCGTACACCTTACCCACAATAGAACGGCTGGTAGAAGTGTTCAGCTCTTCGAAATCAAAGAGCGTACCCGAACCATCGGGGAAGAAATTGTAACCCTTGTATCCGCTATTGCCTGCACCCATGTAAGGAAGCACATCAATACTTTCAAGAGTAAAAAGGGACTCATTAAAACGAATACCGTTTGCGGGAAGTCTTACCGAAAGACCGTCCTCCTCGATCTTGTACTCAAGAGCGAGTCTGAATACGGGGGGATTCTCATCCTCAGACTGATAGTCTGTCATAGCATGGTCCCACTCCAACTCTTCATATGTGTATTCGGGACAATACTTGATAATGATCTCCTCACATTCTGCGATCTCCGCTTCACTTGCGGTGGTATCGAATACGTAGACAGCCATTTTAGAAACTACAGGATAATCCTTGATAACACGAGCCTTATCACGGTCCGACGCATTCAGGTTATCACTGACGTATCCAAACGCGTTTCTCTGCTCGGCAGATATATCGAGCTTATCCAGAGAATAAAGAGTATATCTGGTAAGGAATGACTGAACGTCAAGCAAAGCTGAGGAATCAGCTTTGCCGTAAAGCTTTCCGTCGGGGAACGCTTCCTCAAGCTTCGCGAGGATTATCTCGTCAAATCTTTCCTTGGAGATAAGACGAGGAACCAGCGTTTTAGTCTGCTCACGACCGATAGTATACTCTACACGAACACCGTCTTTGATGTTCTCGGTAATGATCTGTCCGCGCTGTACGGCTTCCTCATAGCTTGTAAAGGTCTTCAACTGACCGCCTTGAGAATTGTCGGTAAAGTTTACGATTATCTGAGAAAGGATCTCATATTTGGTGGTTGCGTTACCTGTAGATGCTCCAACGTCATAAGGGTTAGTAAAGAGCTTTTCGCCGGTGATCGTGTTGACACAAGCAACCTCGCCGGAATAATCATCAACGTAGAGTTCAAAGCCGTTCTTTTTGATAGCTAATCTCATAGTTGCGATCTTGTCTTCAGGAGTCGCATAAACATTATTTATGTAGGGGTCGGTTTCGGGATCTGTGGAAACAACGGTATTTCCACCCGATGTCGTGGAAGCTTTGGTCGTATTATTGTCATTATTCGTCGTATCTGCAGCGAATGCTTGGATAGTAGCTAAAGACGAACATGCACTAATAATCATGAAAACAGCCAAGAGCATCGAAATTATTTTATTCAATTTATTCATATCATCACTCTCCTGTCTTCATTACATTCGATATTGCAGCTCGGTAACGATGTTGGTAACCAAGCTGACCATTTTTCCAACGAGAGTCGAGAACAACAACACGAGGAATATGATAAATACCATACCCACGGCAGTTGCCAAGATCATAATTACATTCTTGGACATTGTGTAGTCGTGTGTAACCTGAGTTCCGAAGAAAATAAGTAATCCAAGCCAGATGAAAGCAACTGTCGAAAGCATGGAAATTATACCGATCTCGGAATTGGTTACTATATTAGAGGCAATCGTTGCGGGAATGATAAGCAACGGGATAGGAACCAAGCTATAGCAGGTAGCTATGAAAATATCCTTGAAGCTTCCCTCTCCTTCAAACAGCGTGGTAAGACACCAGTTTGCTATTACGAAAAGGAACAGGGGAACCAGTACGCCGATCGCCTGATTTCCAATGGACGAATATGCGCCCGTAGGATTAAGCAGATATCCCTGTCCTATCGACTGATAGTAGAAGGTAAGGATCGTGACTCCAAGATATACGAGAGATGCTCTCACAGAGCCTCGTTTTTCATGCTTAAGATCCCAGAAGCCGTCGAAAGGATGGAGCATTACGTAAAATCCGTACAAAAGCTCGGACACAAAGGTTCTCTTTCCACCGGATGTGGTGTATTTTGCGTTAACCGCGGTTATCTTCTTGCTTACAAAGAGGAATGCAGCGATTATTGCTACAATAGCTACTATGAGGACAAGGAAATATTCGGACATCCACTGACGTCTTATCTCCTGGAAGGATTTTGACCAGTTTTCAGTATCGTAAGCCGCTTCAAACTGCTCAAGAGACTCCTCATACTGACCGTTACGGTACATAGCCTGACCGATTCCGACGTACGCTGTATCAAAGTTGGAGTTTCTCTTAAGAACCTCTGTCCAGAGCTGGATAGCTGTATCAAAATCTTGATCGTTCTCTGCCGCAATAGCATCGATAAGAATATCTCCGTACTCGGTTCTCTTGAATACCGTAATAGACGCGTTGGTCTTATCAAGTACCAGCATCTTGTCATCCTGGTATGTGATCGCCTCGATACCCGTAAGGTTTCCGAGCATAGTTCCTATATCACCAAAGGCAAAGAGAAGATTACCGTTACTGTCGTAGGTATATATTCTCTGTCTCTTGGAGTCGATTATAGACCATGTTCCCTCTTGACCGATAGCTACGTCTATAATGGTAGATACGCCGGTAGGACTTTTACCCTTATCAGCGGTACTTGAGTTGTAGTCGACCTCACCCGCAGGAGGCCAGAAGCCGTTACGCTTCATGATCTCGTCACCGTTGGTATTGAGCATCTTGACGGGCATATAATTACCGTCCTTGCTCTTGCCCTGGATCGCACTGCCAACAGAACCCTCTTCGATGGTGGACGTGGTTACGTAGATAAAGCCGTCCTTATCGATGGTGATGTTATTGAACTCGGTAGAAACTACCTGATCCTGCTGTTCCTTCTGCTCATCTGTACGGAATCTTCTCCAGAGGATATCCCATGCGGAAAGAGTTACCGCCTGAGCGCCGATAAATCCGGTAAACTCACCTTCCTCTGTCATAACGATGACACCCTGATAGGTGGTTGCAGATACGACGAAAAGTCTGTCGTACTGGTCAACCGCGATAGCCACGGGGCTATAAAGCTTGGAATCACCGAAAAGATTGGATTCGGGAGCCTCGATTATCTTAAGGAAATTACCGTTTCTGTCGAATACTACTATTCTTGCAGCACCTGTATCACATACCCAGATGCGGTCCGCGGTTATGTAAAGACCCTCGGGAGCCGTAAGAGAATCGTTTACGCCCTGCGCGTTTACGAATTTGTCGATCAAAAACTTGACTTTATAATAGCGGTCCAGACAAACTATTCTGTTATTACCGGTATCCGCGATATAAACGTTTCCTGCGTCGTCCGTAACAAGGTCGTTAGGATTGTTTATCGCAACGTCAAGTCCCATGTATTTCGAATCAACCACAGGGCTTTGCGCGGTATAAGCATCGGGAGAATAGAGCGCAAATCCGCCTATGGAGTACGTATAGGTCTGATAGGCGGAGCTTGCGCCGACACCTATGACCATACAGGAGGCAATTGTGACAACTGCAATTATTACGCATAAAATTCTTGCTGATTTTTTCATAATTGACCTCCTTTTTTAGTCTTTCATTCCACTCGAGCCCATTGTTTCAACGATGTTGGACTGCGAGAATACGAATACCATGATAGGAACGAGCATCATGATAACCTGAGCTGCCGCCGACGCGCCCGCGCGCTTGATACCGCCCGCGGTGATCTGTCCTATCGCGTAGTTGAAGGACTTGAGCTGCTCGGAGTGGATATACATCGAAGCACCCTGATTCCAGAGAGCCTGGAAGGAGTACACGATAAGGGTCAGCCAAGCAGGCTTAACCATAGGCATCGCAATGACCCAATAGGTCTTAAGCTCGCTTGCGCCGTCAAGACGTGCGGACTCAAGAACCGTGTCGGGAACCGCGGTATCCATAAACTGCTTCATAAGGTAAAGACCCAGAGTAGAACCCCATGCGGGTACGATAATTGCAAGATAGGTATCAAGCCATCCAAAGATCGACATTATAATAAAGGAAGTAATTGCTGTTACAGTCGCGTGGAACATAAGCGACGTCTGAACGGTCTTGAACATAAACTTGCCGCCCGGGAACTTGATCTTAGCCAGAGTATATGCCGCCAAGGAGGCGATAAACAGGTGACCGAACGTACCTGCCACGGATGTGAACACCGTGTTGAATATGTATCTGGAAAAAGGAACCCAGTTCAAGCTCATCAGAGAGAAGAGCGATGCGTAGTTGCCGATCGTAGGACGCACAACGAAGAATCTGGGGGGGTACATCCAAAGCTCGTCGAGAGGCTTGAAGGACTGCATCACGACGTACACCATGGGAAGGAACATAAATGCTCCCAAAAGCACCAACATAACGGTAATACCGAAGTCACCGCCCGCGCTTCGTGCAAGTACGACTTTATGATTTCTTGTTCTAAGCTTTGCCATATTACGTACCTACCTTTGCGAGAATCTTCTTTACCAAGGCATTAGCGCCGACCATTACTAAGAACAGCACAACCGCTATTGCCGACGAATAACCGACCTCGTATCTTTGTCCACCGTAGTCCTCCAAATGGTGCATGATGGTATGACCCGAATACTGCACCGAGGGGAAACCACAGAGTGCGGTAACGATACCGCCAAATCCGAATGCCTGTGTGATCGCCATGACCGCACCGAACATCAGCTGAGGTCTCATAGAAGGAAGCGTTATGTAATAAAGCTCCTGCCAACGGTTTCTGACGCCGTCCACCGCGCCTGCCTCGTAGAGGGAGCGGTCGACACCCTGGAGACCTGCAATAAAGGAAAGGAATGCAGTACCAAGAGACGTCCAGAGCGAAACCACGATACACAGAGGCATAACGTAGTCCGCATCTTTAAAGAATGCAATTTCTTTTGTAATAACACCCAGTTCCAAGAGAGTCGCGTTTACCCAACCGTAGGAGTCAGCCGAGAAGAGCGTACCCCAGATAAGATATACCTGACCCGAAATGGAGGGGGCGTAGAATATAAGGGTTACTACCGCACGGATCTTAGGAGGAAGCTCGTTGATAAACCAAGCGACCAAGAAAGAAAGGAGGTAGGATGCGGGTCCAACGATACCCGCGAATATCAAGGTGTTAGTACATGCTGTAAGGAATATTTCGTCATCAAAGAACAGGGAAACATAGTTATCAAGGAAGACGAAATCAGGCATTTCCAGCATATTGAAGTTTGTAAAGCTGATAACTGCCGAAAGTATAACCGGGAGAATTGTGAATATGGTGAAAATGAGCATATAGGGAGCAACCATTACGTATGCCATCCAGTTGCGCTTCATTTCTTTCCATATCCACTCTCTCATGGTTATGTCCTTGCGCGCAGCAGCTTGTTTTTCTGCTGTTTTCTTAGACATTTTTGATCTCCTTTATATATAGGAATAAAAGATGAAAAATCATCAATAGCTGGCGAGTGCCTTAGCGGCATCCTTAAGTGCGATTGCGATGTAGTAAAGAAGCTCGGTATTATCGATCACTTTTTCGTCGGTAACGTCGGGACCTCTTGCGATCTTAACGTTGGACGAGAGTGTCTTTATCTCCTCATCCGAGAACTTAGCCAATATCGAATTGCCTACGCCCTCAAGGGTTACGGTATCCTTACTTCTTATCGCATCCTCTATCTCGGTAGCAAGCGCCTTATCGTAATTGCTTCTGCCCTCAAACTCTGCAACTGCCGCGGTTGCCTGATCAAGTCTCTTGGAGGCAAGAGTTTCGCCTGCCCCAAGAGTTTCAAGACCGAACTCGGTACGCTTACGGGTTATTTCCTTATTAATAGTATGGATATAACTGTGAAGAGCCTGTGTGGGATCCGCGCCGTCGTTATAAGCCGCCATGAACGCGAAGTCCGTATAACGGGCGATAATGTAAGAGCCGGGATAGTTAGGAATAGATGCGAGGTTGTTAAACTGTGCCTCGATCATTAAACGCTCCTCGGCAGTCCAAGGAATGTTCGCAAGAGCGTCCCTGTTTGCCGTGTTGTACTTAGCTGAGGGACCCATGATAGCAACCATCTCGTTACCGTAGGATTCCTGACACTCCTTACCCGTAAACCACTTGATATAGGTCCACGCGTCAAGAGTCTTGCCCTTTTCATCCGCACCGGAAACGATTACGGAAGCATTGACAGAGGATACAGCACAGTTGTTAATGATCTTGTTGCCGTCCTCGTCAAACATGGGATTGCCGTCCTCGTCGGTCACAACGGTTCCGGGAACGGGAACCATCGTCCACAAGCCGTCGATCTCGGTAGCGAATACCTTGAGCTGGTTGTAAAGTCCGGTGTAGTCACCGATAAGAATAGGCATCTCACCGGTTCTGAAACGGTTAGCCGCATCGTAGGTGTAGGGGAAACCGTATTTTGTAAAGAATTCGCACATCTTGGTGAAGGCGGAAAGTCCGACCTTGGAGTCAAGATTGATTCTCATACCTTCATCTGCAAAGAGTTCTCCGCCCATCTGATAGAGGTGGATGTTAGTATCGGCGGTAATACCGATCTCCATGTTCTTTGCCTGGAGATGAGGAACCGCAGCCATGATATCATCCCATGTCTGAGGAATATCAAGACCGATCTCGGCAAGAATGTCAACGCGAACGAACATCATAGCAAAGCCCTGTGCCTCAGGCAAGCCATAGTAGTTCATATCGCCGTCTGCGTCCTCCATACCGAGAACGATCATTGCCGCGTCGTTGAATACCTTGTCAGCATATCGGGGATCTGTCGGATCGGTGATAAGAATATCGGTTGTGTCCTCAAAATCCTTTTTGCCTATAAGGATCTCTCCGTTTTCGCTGTTGCCGTCATAGTATGTTTCCTTCTCGGAGTACATAGGCAGGATCGCGGAACGGATAGCATAGTTGATAACGTCACCCTGAGCAAGTCCGTGGTATACGTCAGGACCCTTCTTTGCAAGAATTGAAGGAAGAAGCGTTCCTGCCGCGACGAGCTTAAGCTCAACCGTGACCTCTCTACCCTGCTCCTTGGTCATTTCGGTAAACACGTTATTAACGAGATTACGCTTGACCTGCGCCTGGTCACGGCCGGTAGCCAACCAAACCTCAAGGCTTTCCTCGGTGGTCTCCTTTGTAGCGCCTACGCTATCGTAGTCTCTGAAGAAAGACCAGAAGAAACGGCTGATCTCGTGGAAAATAGTCTGGAAAATGTTAGCCTCTGCCGCAGGTTCATCATCGCCCATAGGCTGGATCCTAATATAGTCGATCTCAAGAGGCTGAGTCTTTGCATCGGACAGGAACGTACCCAATGTACCGATGTAAGACTTAAGTCTTTCAAGGGAGGACGCGATGGAGTCCTCGTCTCTACCCATCTTTATAAGAAGATCGGAAACCTTCTGGAGAGTACCTACGCTGGAGGATTTCTGTCCCGCAAGCGCGGTAAGCTTCTGTGCAACACCAAGATCACCCTTTTCAGGATCGTCGTTGTTGAGAATACGACCCTGCATTACCATGTCGATAAGCACCTCAGGCATGATTCTTGAGAAGCCGTAGTCACGGTAGGAGTCGGGGGTAGCTCCGGTCAGCTGGATGATAGAGAGGTAGTCATCGTTAATAGAATTAAGCGAAGCCTGAACCGTCTCAATAATCTCGCCCATATCGCCAAGGGTTACCTCAAACTTAATGGTATAAGTTGCGTTTTCATCAAAATAGAAGGAAAATTCCTGTTCGCCGTCAGTAGCCTGGGTTACCTGCCACTTGTCGCTATAATTATATGTAAGGGCTTTTGCCTCCTTAAAGGGCGCACCGTCGTAATAACCGTCCGCACCTTCGGGAATGCCCTCAGTGTAGATGTAAAGAGCGCGGTTAACAAACATACCGTCAAGCACGTTCTGTCTGAATCTGGTGACGATATCGTACATACCCGACTTGTCTACCTTGAAGCTGTAAGTTACCCACTGACCTGCGGTCTGCCACTTTTCTCCGCCCATTACGTTGAGAAGAGTTTTGGAAGCATCGTGAGGATAGGTCATAGCGTCAGCGGCATCCTCAAGTGCGTAAACCGTTTTGTCGGAAGCAGCCTCGATGTATTCACCTTGAATTGTGACGGTTCCTTCACCGGGCTTATATCCCTTCTGATTTAAGTAATAGTCCTTGTACTCCGCATAGGAATCAAGCTTCTCGGCGGGAGTGAGGACGATCTCGGAGATCGCGAGGTTAGCGTTTTTACCCTGAAGGGTTATAACGTCGCCCGCGCCGAGAACAAACTCAAACGCTTCGGTAAAATATCCCGAGGAATCCGCAAGAGTGTAGTTCTCCCAATCGGGGGTCTGATTGGAAGTAGGACGAAGCTCGTTTCCGTGTATATCGATCTTAAAGAATCTGATAGAATACTTATTGCAGAAATCCGTGATAGCCGAGGTCCAGACTCTGGGATATTCAATATAAAGCTTACCCTCGCTCTCGGTATAGTTAAGCTTAAGCTCATCAGCCTGACGCTTAACGTCATCAATATTCTTACCGCTATATATCGCGTCAACGTAATCATTTACCCAATTCTTCTTTATGGTAAGATATCTCGCCTCGGAGAAAGGCACCTTATTATTGATACGGAAAGTACGTTCAACGGCATTGGACTTACCGTCGTCAATAGCATAGTAGTTGATCGTGATCATGTACTTTGCTCTCTCGGTACCCGCGGGAACCGTCCACGAAACGCTTCCCAGCTCGGGAGTAACGATACATTCCTTTTCGTCAAGACCGGGATTCTTGTCAAGCTCTGCCTGAGTAGGCTTTCTGTAGTCAGCATCAGACTTTTCCACGCAAAGGTCATCCCAAACGTTGATAACTACTCTGGTGTCATCGTCCGAGGGGGGATTAATGTCAGCGTGTTCAGCCATGTATTCCTTATACGGAATAGAGCTGAGCGCTTCCAGCACACCGCTGGTGTCATACACAGACGACATATTCGATCCGCCGGCAGTACTTCCCTCTTTGTTCGCATTGGTCGCCGCACCGTCGGCTGCCAAGGAATTCAGAGAGAAACAACCAGCGGCAAAGATCAGGCAGAGCAACAACGCCATAGATCTTTGAAAAACTGTTTTCTTCATAAAATTTCCTCCTGTTTCGTTTTCAAGCAAGGCTTTCCCTTGCTCGGTAAAGGGTAAATGCTTCCGTTAATAACACCGTCACAGCGGGCAAGCACAGCGTGTTAAAGCAGCGTCGCCGCCCAAGCCCACTCACAATCCTTTGGACAACTTCCGGAAAAACGGTGTTACACGGAGGTATTACCAACGGTGCGGCATGACTTAAAGCCGATCTCAGCACCTATTTCAAAGCATAAGCTTAAAATAAAGAAAGCATAAGTTTTAAAAAGGCCAAGAAACGACGATCATACTGCTGCAGCATTATCAATAATCAGCGTTATGCAGCCAAGAAGCTCTCGGCACAGAAAGCCGCTCGGCTGCAAAATAAAATTTCAGCCGACGGTTTGAGGCAAATCTCTTGCACACAAAGCGCCGGATGGTATAAACCGAAATTGCTTAAAATCGCGCATGATACCCTAATGTTTACTTATATATAATACCACGAAAGTTCATTTTTGTCAAGCAATGCAAAGTTTACAATGCTTAACTTTTCGGCTTTCCTTACATAAAATATTACCTTCTCGTTCCGTGGAGACGAAACAGCGTATTTTTTGTATTTTGTACCAATTGCAGAACGGCGGCAAAACAGTCCAGTGGTGTTAAATTTAATTTACCAATTCACAAACCAAAAAGCGTAAACCGCGCCAAAAATCACTCATTTTTGTTAATTTTGCATCTTGATTTTTTATTGAAAAATCGTCTAAAAATCGCAGGTAAATCACATTTACTCATTTGTGGAGTTTTTTTTCGCGAGTAGAGCAAATCGCGCATCCCTGTCGCTACAAGATTTTTTGTGTTTTCTGCACAAAAATCAGGGGGATTTTTCTAACATTTTTAATTGTGAATTTTTGATTAATTTTCACTAAACAAACCAGCAAGCAGTTCAATTACGATCATTTTTCGCACAAAATCATCACCAAGCCGTCAAAATATTATTTGCGCAAAGCCATATTGCCATTTAATTCCATTTTTCAAAATGCGTACAGACATTTGTAAACAGCATTTAGAGAAGTCGCTCCCAAGCAATCAAAGCAAAATAAATTACACATCTCGCACACTCCGCGCCGGCACTCAAAGGCGAAGTGCAAGCGCGACCCCTCTACGAACAAAGTTCAAAAGCAAAACGCAAGCGCCGATCTTCAACCAAGAACAAACACACCGCCTAGCTAACAACCAAGCACTTGTCTCCCTTTCACCGAAGTTGTAAAGCCGGAAATCAACCTTCTACGCACCGTCAACGACAACTAACACATATTATTTATACTTATTGTTGTTTTTTAAACCATTTGTTTATAAATTTTAGAAAAACAATGTAAAAAAACACCCCCGACAAATGGGTGTTTTCCTTATCGGAAAAATTTTATAAGGGTATGGGTATAGCCCTGTGCATTTGTTAAACAAATGCGAAACTGGCGATAAAACAAAAGAGAGAGTAATGCGGAAGCAAAATTCCGTAAATCTCTCTCTTTTCTGCTTTTTACAAGTGATATTATTTGCTGACGCAAAGAGTGATGTTTTTGCTGCGCAAAAGTGATATTGAAGCCTACGGCTTCAGTGATATTCTATTCGCCTATCAAACTCGCATAGCGAATACCACTCGGCGTAAACCGAATATCACTGCGTAGCAATATCACTCGCCGCAGGCGAATAGAACTGGCGTGATACTCCGCTAAGAGTATCACGCCAAATAAGTCGGGGTGTTATATTTCAAATCAAAACTTCTCGATATTAGCCTTAACGTACTTGACCATCTTGTTCTGAATGTACTTTTTGTTATCAGCCAAAAATTTTTCGGTTCTTTCGTAGCTTCCCGCCGCGTTCTCGTGAAGGAATTTAAACGCCTTTCCGAGGTCATCGTCACCGTTAAGCTCAAGCGCTGCAACAATAGAATCGATGATAGAAGGATCTGCGGTGAGATAAAGATTCCAAACACTCTCATTAGCTCTGTCGCCAAGGTCATAAAGTATCTTGTACGCAACGAGAGGAACGAATGTGGTCTCTCCGCCAAAAACCTCGCTATCCTCCGCGAACACGTTTCTAGTCCAAACCTCCGACGCGTTGTTTGCAAGCTTTGTCATAACGTAGGTCATTTTCTTGTTTACTCTTGCGAAGTCAAGCTCCTCAACGGAAACATTTACGTTTCTCTTGCTATCGTAAAGGAAGAAATTCGCATTTTCGCTCTCACCGACAACCGCGGCGAGGAAGACAAGGGAGCATCCGAGAAGTATCAAAACAATGCCAAACGCTATGAAAGCAATCTTGAGCAGACCGCCATTAGGTGCCGCACCGAAAATAAATACCAGAATACCCGTCAACACAAGTACTCCGCAGAGGATCAAAAGTATGAGCCTCAGGTTTTGCTTAATGAAGTTTTTTACGCTTTCCATAAGTTCTCCAATCCGTCAAATTCTGATGTTTTATAAGTAGATCCGCGCGGCTACGCCGCCAATATATATCTAAATTATATTATATCATATACAATTTGCTTTTGCAAGCGTTTTTTGCATTTTTTTGAAGGAAAATTATCGTACATGCACAAAAAAGCACATCATTTACTCTTGGTCTTATTAGACGAGGTTATACATCGCTTATCCGTAAATCGCCACAATCTTTCTCTGTCTTTTTTCTCCGCATAGCCTATACCAACTCTTTCCGAAAGGTACAGCTCGGGTACGTATCCGTCATCCTCAAGCCACAAAACGTCTGACGTTCTCATGTCAATTCTATTATAGCTTCTGTCAAGTCCGCAGAATTTAGTAAATCTCCCAGGGCCCATATATCCCTCAACGCCTCTGACAAGCACGCCCTGCGGATCGTTTTCTTCTCCAGTGATAACGTTGAACATATCATACATTCCGTAACACAGATATACGTAAGAATGTCCTCCCTCAAGCCAAAGCGGCGAGTTTCGCGCAGTCTTCCCTCTTGACGCATGGCATGCCGTATCGCTCTCGCCCATATAACATTCGGTTTCCGTGATCCTCATTTTCAGCACAATCCCGTCGTCCTTTCTCAAGCAAAGAATCTTCCCAACCAAATCAGGGGCGGCAACATCGGCGTTTTGAAGGTAAAAAGCATTATCTATTCTCACAACTGCCTCCGCTTAAATTTCTTCATTATTATTTTATCACACCCCGAGCGAACTTTCAACTGTTTATAGGCGTTTTTTACATTTTATTTCAAACAATGATACAGAAATCTAAAGTTTTGACGAAAATGCGTTTTTGACAATTTTTACGGTATAAATTTGCAACTTTTTACTTGACTAAAGCGCACATATATAGTATAATAATGATGTATTTTTATTTTTCAGCAATACCCGGAGGTCAATATGATCAAATTAAGAGAAAACGGCGTTTTCTATGAGAACGGCAAAATTTCCGAGTCGTCTGCCGTCAGCGCGGCAAAGGCTCGCAAGAACACCATCGCATATCAGATCCTTTCAGCTCACAACACGTCGGGTAACGACCAACCATTGAAGATCAAATTCGACGCTATGGTCTCCCACGACATTACATACGTCGGAATTATCCAGACCGCGCGAATCGGCGGACTTACCGAGTTCCCGATTCCCTACGCTCTGACCAACTGCCACAACTCGCTTTGCGCGGTGGGCGGCACCATCAACGAGGACGACCACGTTTTCGGTCTCTCGGCGGCAAAAAAATACGGCGGCATTTACGTTCCCGCAAATCAGTCGGTCATTCACTCCTACGCTCGCGAGGAGCTTGCGGGATGCGGCAAGATGATACTTGGATCGGACTCTCACACCCGTTACGGTGCGCTCGGCACTATGGGTGTCGGCGAGGGCGGCCCCGAGCTTGTCAAGCAGTTACTTAAGGACACTTATGACATAAAGGCTCCCGAGGTTGTCTTGGTCTACCTGAAGGGTACTCCCAGAAAGGGTATCGGCCCTCACGACGTAGCTATCGCGCTGGTTGGCGCGACATTTGCAAACGGCTTTGTCAAGAACAAGGTGCTTGAATTTGTCGGTCCCGGTGTGAAGAATCTGCCCATCGATTTCAGAAACGGCATCGACGTTATGACCACCGAGACCACCTGTCTCTCGTCTATCTGGGAGACCGACGAGGTAGTCAAAAAGCACTACGAGGTACACGGCAGACCCGATGACTATAAGGAATTGAAGCCTCAGGGTGTGGCATACTACGATTCTATGATCGAAATTGATCTCGACAAAATGGAGTCTATGATAGCCCTTCCCTTCCACCCCTCAAACGCTTACACCATTAAGGAATTTCTTGCCAACGCCAAGGAGATCCTCGCAAAGGTCGAGGCAGAGGCAAAGGTAAAGTTCCCCAAGTGTCAGCTTGATCTTGTTTCAAAGGTACAGAGTGACGGCAGCGTGCTTGCCGATCAGGGTATTATCGCGGGCTGCGCGGGCGGAATGTTCGACAGCATCGTTGAAGCCTCCGACATTCTCGCGACGGGCAACGTGGGCAACTCTTACTTCAATCTGTCTGTCTATCCCACAAGTATTCCCGTCTCGCTTGCGCTGACAAAGGCAGGCGTTTCCGCAGACCTTTTGCAGAACGGCGCAGTCATCAAGCCCTCCTTCTGCGGTCCTTGCTTTGGAGCAGGCGACGTCCCCGCAAACAACGGTCTCTCTCTCCGTCACACAACGAGGAACTTCCCCAACCGTGAGGGAAGCAAGCCCGGTGAGGGTCAGGTCTCGGGCGTCGCGCTTATGGACGCGAGAAGCATCGCGGCTACGGCGGCAAACGGCGGCAAGATAACCCCTGCAACCGATATTGACTACGATTACACCCCCATTGATTACGAATTTGACAAGTCTGTCTACGAAAAACGCGTTTACTACGGCTACGGCAAGGCAGACCCCGAGACCGAGCTGATCCTCGGTCCCAATATCACAAGCTGGCCCGACCAGTATGAGCTTGGTGACAATCTCCTCGTCGAGCTGACGGCGGTAATTCACGACCCCGTAACCACCACCGACGAGCTGATCCCCTCTGGCGAGACAAGTTCTCTGCGTTCCAACCCTCGCCGTCTTGCCGAGTTCACCCTCTCGCGCCGTGTCCCCGAATACGTCGGACTTTCCAAGGCAGTCGCCGAGGAAGAAGCGGCACGCCGCGCGGGAAATATGAGCGACAAGCTTGCATCTGTTCTCTCGGCAATCGGCAACGCGGACGAGCTTGCCAAAAATACCCAGTTCGGCTCCTGCGTTTTCGCAAACAAGCCGGGTGACGGCTCGGCGCGTGAGCAGGCGGCGTCCTGTCAAAAGGTGCTTGGCGGATTTGCAAACATCTGCTACGAATTTGCGACCAAGCGTTACCGCTCCAACTGCATCAACTGGGGAATCCTTCCCTTCACCCTTGACGCTGACACGAAGTTTGAGTACGAGGTCGGGGATTGCGTTTTCGTTGAGGGCATCAGAGAAACTCTCATCGCGGGCGGTGAAAAATTCGACGCAAAGGTCATTCGCAAATCGGGTGAGGTCGAGCCTCTGACCCTCTACGTCAAAGGACTTACCGAGGAAGAAAAGCAGATACTTCTCGCAGGCTGCCTGATGAATTATTATAAGATAAAGAACGGTTAAGGGGATACGTTCCACCTTTTTTGAAAAAAAGGTGGAGCCAAAAGACTTCCCCCAAAAAAAGCAATACAATATTACTAAACACCCCTTTTTTGAAAGTTTTTGAAGTCAAGAAACTTTTTTCAAAAAGTTTCTTGCAGGGTGTGGGACAGCGTCCCACGGAAAGGTAAATATGCAAAAGATCAAAATGACCACGCCGCTTGTCGAAATGGACGGCGACGAAATGACAAGAATTATATGGAAGATGATAAAGGACGAGCTTCTCTATCCTTTCGTCAACCTGAAAACCGAATACTACGACCTCGGTCTGCCCGAGAGAGAGAAAACACGTGACAAGGTCACCTTTGACTCGGCTTACGCGACCCAAAAATACGGAGTTGCGGTCAAGTGCGCGACGATAACGCCAAACAAGCAGAGAGTTGAGGAATACAACCTCTCGGAGATGTGGAAATCCCCCAACGGAACTATCCGAGCTATCCTTGACGGCACGGTTTTTCGCGCGCCGATCATAATCGATTCGATTAAACCCGTGGTTCGCAACTGGAAAAAGCCTATCACGATCGCGCGTCACGCTTACGGCGACGTGTATAAGGCCACCGAGTACCGCGTTCCCTCGGCGGGTACGGCAACTCTCTCCTTCAAGGGTGAGGACGGCACCGAATTTTCCAAGACTATCTACGATTTTGAGTGCGCGGGCGTGCTTCAAGGTCAGTACAACAAGGACAGCTCGATCATCAGCTTCGCTCACTCCTGCTTCAAGTTTGCGATCGACACAAAGCAGGATCTCTGGTTCTCCACCAAGGACACGATCTCGAAGCAGTACGATCAGACGTTCAAGCTTATTTTCGAGGAAATCTATAACAGAGATTACAAGGAGCAGTTTGAGGCTCTCGGCATTGAGTATTTCTACACTCTCATCGACGATGCAGTCGCGCGAGTTATCAGAAGTGAAGGCGGCTACATCTGGGCTTGCAAGAACTACGACGGCGACGTTATGTCGGACATGGTCTCGACCGCGTTCGGCTCACTTGCTATGATGACAAGCGTTCTCGTCTCTCCCGACGGAAAATACGAATACGAGGCGGCTCACGGCACAGTGACCCGTCACTACTACCGCTACTTAAAAGGCGAGGAGACCTCCACCAACCCCATGGCGACGATCTATGCTTGGTCGGGTGCACTCCGCAAGCGCGGCGAGCTTGACGGTCTTTCCGACCTCGTCGCATTTGCCGACAAGCTTGAAGAAGCTTGTATCGAAACGCTGAACGACGGAATTATGACCAAGGACCTGGTAGGTCTCGTCAGCGAAGGATATACGGCAACCGCCGTAAATACCGCGGACTTCATTAAGGCTATCAGAGAGAGACTTGAAAAGAAGTTTTAAAGAAGTTCCCAAGTGGTGCGTACTCAAAAAAGTTTTGGAATTTTAAAGGAATACGTTTCCTATCCACAGGAAAAGGACGAAGAATTTTAGCAATTCTTCGTCCTTTTTATACGGCCATTAAATATAAACTTTATTCTCGGCAATATTTTCTTCTTTGCTTTTTGGATCAAATTCAGGAAAGCAAAGTAAAAAGCAGTCACATTCTTCGCAACAACACTCAAAGCCCTTCTTTCCGTTACCAAGACAAACGTTAGGTTCTCCGGGCGTTAGTTCCACGTCGGTAATATCTATTACTCTTTTTGAAATACTCTTGCTCATTATGTCCCCCATCAATATACAAAAAGTGCGCCAACCGAAGTCAGCGCACCGAAAAACGCAAACTCCAATTGTCGCCAAACAATCTCTTAATAGCATAGCTTTACTATAAAATTAAGCAGGAGTCACGTTTTTACCGAAACATATTTGCCTAATTTTATAGCAAAAAAAGCTATAGTTATTCCACAAAGAGAAAACGATCTATAACTATTATATTAAGATTGTTTGGCACAACTATTATATCACAGTTTTTGCGGTTTGTAAATATATTTAATAAAATTTTGCAAACAAATACCCAGGCCAATGTTTTTCACGATCGGGGGGTAATACTTCAAATTTTGATTTGTCTATGGGTTTAGTACTAACTTTTCTTGTCACCAGCGACAAGAAAAGTTACAAAAGAAACGCCGCACGGGTGATAGGGGCGGGTCTTACGAATAAAAAAGCGAACATGCCGCATTTTCTCGCCCTGCGACATCCTCTCTCCCCTATGTACCCCTCTCTTCTGTCGGCTATGCCGACGAAATGGGTTTATTGATTTTAAAGAAGTGAAATCCTTCTTTTATTTTCGATTTGTAGCC
>JAZSRA010000119.1:0-31306 GCA_045538195.1 Eubacteriales bacterium
TTGTTGTATAATTACCTCGCTTTGTGGTGGATTATTTTTGGCGATTTAATTATACCAAAAAGCAAACGGATACTCAATACCTTTTCGGTAAAGAGTATCCGTTTTTTTCTTATTTAAGCCGACTTAATGAGCCAGCCTCTACCACACTTATTACTTCTTCCCTTTTACCTATTACCTCCCAAAAAATCCTGCCAAATTAGGTAAAAGTGAAGAGGTAAGAGGTAAAAAGTAAAAATCCCGCACTTTCGTGCAGGATTTTTTGGCTGGGGCACAGGGATTCGAACCCCGGAAATGTCAGAGTCAGAGTCTGATGCCTTACCGCTTGGCGATGCCCCAATATTTGGTTTTTATCTTGACGACCTACACATTATATCAAAATGAAATGGGTTTGTCAAGAGCTTTTTGAAAAAATTTCAAAAAAACTTGTTTTTTTCATTTTTTCACATTTTATTATTCTCAAAAAAGCAGATATTATACAATAAATATAAAAATCGACGTAAAATTCTTAATTTTTCTTAATAATCGGTGGTAATTCTTGATTTTCATCCTGAAAAGATATATAATTTACGGGACAAACGACAATAATCGAGTTTTATGGAGAATATTATGTTCACTTTCACTGACCTTTTGAAAAATTTCTTTACACACAAAGACTTTCTTCCCTCTGCCGACAAGATTCCCGGCACTATGTTCACTCCTCTCCACTTTGTTTTTGCGGCCATAGTTTTGGCGGCGATAATAGTTCTTGGTCTGCTGGTCGCAAAAAAGAGCGAAAAGACTATTCGCGTAACATTCGGTGTTATTTGGGCAATAATAGCGATCCTTGAGATCGTCAAGATCCTTTGGGAAACATTCTCGGGCGCGGAAATAAATCTTGAGCTTGGCGGCATACTTCCCCTTTATCCCTGCAGTATATTTATGTACGCCATGCCCTTTGCAATATTCGGACGCGGCAAGGTAAGATATATGGGCTGCGGCTACGTCTGCTCGCTTGGTCTTCTTGGCGGAAGTATAAATTTCATTTATCCCGCAACCATTCTTGGCAACTACTCCTGCATCTCCTTTGCCGGATTTCACACCTTCCTCTACCACGGCGCTATGGTATTTTGCGCGCTGGTCATGCTGAGATCGGGTTACCATTCCTACAAATGGGCAAAAAAGCCGATCGATCTGCTATTGCCCGCAATTCCCGCACTTTGCGTTTCGATAGTGGCAAACCTTGTGAATTTCTCAGCGATAGGCTCAGACTATATGTTTTTCAAGCTCAACTCATTCTTCTTCGCGCCCATCGGCGAGGCACTGCCTACGGCGCTTTGCGTGGTTATAGTTTATTTTCTTTATTTGCTCATCCACGCGATTCCATATTTGCCGTATTTTTGCATCAATAGAAAAAGGCTGAAAGCTTAAAGAACGTCATAATATTGAAAAAGTCTGACTCAATGCAAAATCACGTGCTTTGAGTCAGACTTTTTTATTCAAGCTCTTTGATCAAATCTCTGTAAACTATTCGGTAAGCGGGCTTTTCGCTGTTGCGATATACATCACTATGGTGGACGGCAGGCATACCTGCGGCTTTATATTTTTCAAAAAACTCTTGCCAATCATCGGTAGTAAAATCAAGAGACAGCTCGGGAAAGCAAGCCTCAGATTCGGCAAGATACTTCAAAAAAAGCTCATTACCGCCTCGCGGGACCTTTGCAGTGGCGACGAATTTATCAAAAAGCAGGTCGGGGGACGATCCGCGAGCCTTCCAGACACCGAGATCGACCCGACAAATATCGTCGGAAAGACACTCGAAAAGCTGACCCTCACGCGGTTCGGTAGCGTCAAATTCGGCATCAAAATAGCGTTTCGCCACTGAAATATCAGACAAAAGATGCTCCGCGCCGAATGCCGCCTGATAACACATTTTCACCACATCCTGCGGTTTCATGCAGGGGTGTTTTTTTGTTTGCTCTATAAGGTAAAATTTAAAATCCATACTCAAAAATCATTCGATCACGCGGCATTTTCCTATGCCGTAATATTCAAAGCACTCCATAGCTCTCTCGTCTATCCGCTCGCCGCAGACCACTATCGGAATAGCAGGCGGGCAGGACACGTTCGCTGTCGCAAGCACTCTGCCCAAAGCATCTTTGACACTCACCTCACAGGACGGCGACAAAACCGCCTCTCTTATAGACACTGCTCTCTTGGGAACACCAACCGAGGGGGCTTTTTCGTTGATCGCCGACTTTTTAGGCAGAGAAAGGAGAGCTTTTTGGGTCTTTTCTATTCCCTCCTCGCCTACCTCCGGCGTAAACATCATAACTATGAAATCTCTGTCGTAAAACTCGCAAACGATACCGTTTTCTTTCAAAAATTCCGCGATTTCAAATCCGAAATATCCGTATTTTTTCGCCTCTATGCAGATCTTCATCTCCTCGTCTCCGAGAAGTGAAAATCCGCTGTCAACTAAAATCTTTTTCAGATTATTCACCATCTCCGCAGTTTCGGCAAGACGCCTCTTATAATCATCCCACATATAAAAATTTGCTCTGTCCAAGGATTGCAATATCAAGTATGACGGACTTGTTGACGCAAAAAGCGACATAGCCTGCTCTGCCATATCAAAAAACAACTGCGGAGCGGTTTTTGAGATATGCAGATAAGCGCCTCCCGTCAGCACGGGGAGAGTTTTGTGGGCAGAGTCGCAACAAATATCAGCTCCAAGATCGAGGGGGTGTCTCGAACTCTGCAAAAATTTCAGATACGCACCGTGGGCGTTATCGACAGCAAGCAGGATCCCTCTTTTGTGGCAGACCTCGGCAATTGCCTTTATATCCGAGGTGAATCCGAGATAGTCGGGGCTTGTAAGATAGACCGCCGCAGGCGGCTCGCTCATTTCGTCAAGCTTTTTTTCAAGACGATAAGCTGGCAGACGGCAGGAGATAAGATTGTCCTCATCCAAGGGATATATCCACTCAACGTCGCAGTCTGTCAAAGCGACCGCCGACAAAAATGTCTTGTGGGAATTTCTCGCCGCCAATATCAGCGGCTTTTTGCCCTCTTTTTTTGCTTGCAAGGAAACGAGATACACCATTGCTCGAATGCAAAGCGACGATCCCTCGGTGCTGTATTTGGTTTTTCCACTGCCGAAAAGCTCGGAGGCATTCTTCTCGCTCTCGGCGATAATTCCGTCGGCGCTATAAAGCACGTCGGCACCGTCCACCTCGGTTATATCCCTGTTTTCAACGCCAAGAAAGGGGACGCCCTTATGCCCCGGCATGTGCAGTCGCAGCTTATCCTCGCGGACGTATTCGCTGACGAAATCGCAGATCGGTGTTTTCATAAGCATCCCCTTTCATTATATTAAAATTCAGTTTTCCTCGCTATCAAGAGTTTTTGCGACCTCAAGCATAATAGCGCACTCCATTCTCTTTTTGAAAAGCTCGCAGCCGTATTTATATACACCGCGGATGCTTCCCGTTGAATGGTATGCGTTGGCGGCACAACCGCCCGAACAGTAAAGTCTTGCCCAGCAATCGCGACATTCGGGGCGGGAATAGACGTTACAAGCGGCAAATTCCGACTGAGCTTCAAGATTGCTGACACCGTCAAAGACGTTGCCAAGCTTGAATTTTTCTTCGCCCACGAACTGGTGGCAGGGGTAGAGGTCTCCCCAGGGAGTGACCGCCATATATTCGGTTCCCGAGCCGCAGCCCGAGATCCTCTTATAGATGCAAGGACCGCCTTTAAGGTCGATCATATAGTGATAGAAGGTAAAGGGTCTGCCCTCTCTGTGACGTTTCAGCATAAGCTCGGCAAGCTTTTCGTACTGTTCAAGCACAATAGGCAGATCCTCCGCCGTCAGCGACGAGGGGTCGCTCTCGGGGCCTACAACAGGCTCCATTGAAAGCTCGGTGAAGCCAAGATCGAGCATGGTCTCGATGTCTTTGAGAAAATCGGGATTTGCGTGGGTAAAGGTTCCGCGCATATAATATCCCTGTCCTCCGCGCGCTTCAACCAGCTTTTGGAATTTGGGAACGATCTTCTCCCAGCTTCCCTTTCCCGCGTAGTCAACACGGTAGCGGTCATGGACTTCCTTCCGTCCGTCAAGGCTAAGCACGACGTTGGAGCATTCGCGGTTGGCGAAATCTATGACGTCGTCGTCGATCAGCATACCGTTTGTGGTGAGAGTAAAGCGAAAATTCTTGCCCGCACCCTTCTCAATGCTTCTGGCATAAGCCACCAGCTGCTTGACCACGTCAAAATTCATAAGCGGTTCGCCGCCAAAGAAGTCGACTTCAAGATTATGTCTACCCCCCGAGTTTTCAACGAGGAAATCAAGCGCTCTCTTGCCCACCTCAAAGCTCATCAAGGCTCTGTCGCCGTGGTATTTGCCCTGACTTGCAAAGCAATAGGAGCAGTTGAGATTGCAGGTGTGGGCGATGTGCAGGCAAAGCGCCTTTACCACACCCGCGCTTTTTTCTTTAAGCTTGCCCGCCATACCCTCAAAGTTGTCGGGAGAGAAAAGCTTGCCCTCCGCCTTCAATTCCTCGATGTCCTCAAAGCAGCCCTCAAGTTCCTCGCGGGTGACGCTTACGTCTGCGGCATACTTTTTGAGCATAGCCGAAATTATTTCTTCCTTTGAATGGGTCTCGTAAGCCTCGATAACGTCGTAAACTACCTCGTCTACCACGTGTACCGACCCCGAGCAGATGTCAAGCACGATATTTAACCCACCCAATTTATAACAATGTACCATTTTATGTAAATCTCCTGTGATTTAAAAAAGATAGGGGGTGTGGGGGAAGGAAAAGACTTCTACCAAGAAGTTTTTTCCTTCCCCCACAAGCTTTTCTTAAAAATAACGGAGACCAATAAAAATTCGCGTAGGCAAGGCGCACCGGAGCAAGCAAGGCGAAGGCTTACTTACCGTAAGTCGAGCCGCTTGCGAGGAGCAACGAAGCATACGCGGATTTTTAGAAGGTCGAATTACTTCTTATTTTCGCACTGCTGATTAGCAATTCCGCAAGAAGTCTTGCAAGCAGACTGGCAAGAGGTCTGGCACTCGCCGCAACCACCGTTCTTAGCGGTCTCGCAAAGATTCTTGGTTTCAATAGTCTTAATACGCTTCATGGCATTTATCCTCCGATAAATATAGATTTATGGATACATTATATCACAAACTTTACTGCAAGTCAAGAAGTTAAAGAAAAATTCCCAAATTTTTCGTTTTCTTTTTCAGTTTGATTTGTTTTTATTAATAGCGTGCAAAAAGTTGACAAGATCTTTAAGATATGATACAATTTAATCAATAATTATTTGCGAGGTCAAAATTATGACGAAAAAGAAAAAACTCGGCGGCAGGTTCTGGCTCGCTCTTACTTTGTTCGGACTTATGGGGCAGATTGCGTGGGTCATTGAAAATATGCAGCTTAACGTTTTTATCTACAAGATGTTCGGAGCATCTCCCACAGATATTTCGGCGATGGTGGCGGCAAGCGCCGTCTCGGCAACGCTGACCACTCTTTTTATAGGCGCGCTCTCCGACCGCGTGGGCAAGCGCAAGATGTTTATTTGCGGCGGATACATCCTCTGGGGTCTTTCCATCTTCGCCTTCGGACTTTTGCGCGTGGAGTGGCTTGAAGCCATTTTCCCGACCGTATCGGGAGCGGCGCTGGGCATTACGCTGACCATAGTTCTCGACTGCGTGATGACCTTCTTCGGCTCGTCGGCAAACGATGCCGCGTACAACGCATGGCTAACCGACAGCACCGACGAAAGCAACCGTGGCTCTGCCGAAGGTATCAACGCTATGATGCCTCTGGTTGCCATTCTTGTTGTTTTCGGGGGATTGATGTTCTTTGACCTTAATCTAAGCTCCCACTGGACCGCCGTTTTCTTCATAATCGGAGCAGTGACGGTCATAATCGGCGTGCTTGGCATATTCATTATCAAAGAAAAGCCTCTCGCGCCCTCAAAAAGCAACTATTTTTCCAATCTTATATACGGCTTCCGTCCGTCAACGGTCAGGACGCACAAGTCTCTCTACTTTTACCTTTTGGCATTTATAATCTTCAACGTAGCGATACAGATATTTATGCCCTATCTCATAATCTACTATGAGGTCTCCCTTGGAATGAAGGATTACGTATTTGTTATGGCGCCCGCTATCGTTTTGGCGTCGGTGGTAACGGCATTCTGGGGCAAGGTCTACGACAAAAAGGGATTTTCATTCAGCTCTTGGTTCTCCCTTTTCTGGCTGGCGACAGGATTCGTTGTGCTTTACTTCTTCCGCTCAACGATCCCCGTATTTATCGGCTCACTGCTTATGATGTGCGGTTATCTTTCGGGCATGGCGGTGTTTGGCGCAAAAATACGCGACCTTACCCCCGAGGGCAAATCGGGCAGACTTCAAGGCATCAGAATTTTTTCGCAGGTGCTTATCCCCGGAGTGATAGGTCCCAATATAGGCTCAATGATACTTGCCAACGCAGAAAAGCGAATCAACGAGAGCGACGGAACCGAATATTTCGTTCCAAACGCAAATATCTTCCTCGCCGCGCTCGTTCCGATAATCATACTTGCTATTATTCTTTTTGTAGCTCAGATAACCAAAAATCCGTGGCTCAACACCGCGCTCCGCACCCCCTTTGAGGGCGACGGTTCATCGTCTTGGAAGCAACACCCCGATCCACAGATGATGCGTGATGCCTATGTATCTCTCTGCGGCGAGTGGTCACTTTCAATAAGGAACAAAAAGGGCGAGAAAGCTCTTGGAAGCATCACCGTTCCCTACCCTCCCGAGTCTCGCATTTCGGGCATAGAAAGACAATTAAAAAAAGGCGAAAAGTATATATATCAAAAGAGCTTTTTGCTTGACGAGGCTATGCTCGGTCAGAGGGTCATCCTTCATTTCGGAGCGGTGGATCAGATAGCCCGCGTATATCTGAACGGCAAATATCTTGGCGAGCATATCGGCGGCTATCTTCCCTTTGAATTTGATGTCACCGAGAGCCTTGTCGACGGCGAAAACAACCTCTCAGTCGAGGTCACCGACGACCTTGACCACGATCTTGCCTGGGGCAAGCAGAGGCGCGACAGAGGAGGTATGTGGTACACTCCCACAAGCGGTATCTGGCAGGCGGTCTGGCTCGAAAGCGTTCCAAAAAATCATATAAAAGCCATTCGCATCACCCCTGATCTCCTAGGTGTTACTCTTGAAATTGAGGGAGGAAGCGGCGAATTTCGTCTGACCCTCAAAGATGGCAAAGAATACCGCTTTTCGGAAAATACCACCTACATTAAGGTTGAAGACCCCAAGCTTTGGTCTCCCGAAAGCCCATATCTTTACGAATTTACTCTCACCGACGGCTCTGACAGGGTCGAATCCTATTTTGCCCTCCGCACCGTGACGGTTGAGCAGAAAAACGGCAAAAGCTATATCTGTCTCAACGGAAATCCCTATTTCTTCCACGGGCTTTTAGATCAAGGATATTTCAGCGACGGAATCTACACTCCTTCCTCTCCCGCGGCTCTTGAAAACGATATTTTGACGATGAAAAAATGCGGGTTCAATATGCTCCGCAAGCACATCAAGATCGAACACAAGCTATTCTATTACTACTGCGACAAGCACGGCATGGCAGTATTCCAGGACATGGTCAACAGCGGAGATTACAGCTTTCTTATCGACACCGCTCTGCCTACCGTCGGACTGAAAAAAGGCATATCGCACAAGGCAACAGAGCGCCGACGCCAGGCATTTGAGAAAGACAGTGCCGAGACGGTAAGCTATCTCTACAATCACCCCTCGGTCGTTTATTACACCGTATTCAACGAGGGCTGGGGACAGTTTGACGCAGACGGTCAGTACACCCGTCTGAAAGCTCTCGACGGAACAAGAGTATGGGACGCGACAAGTGGCTGGTTCACCGAAAAAAAGAGCGATGTACAGAGCGAGCATATCTATTTTAAAAAGCTTGATCTGAAAAACGATCCTCAAAAGCCTCTCGTTCTTTCGGAGTTCGGCGGCTACTCCTGTAAGATAGAAGGACACTCCTTCAATCTTGACAAAACCTACGGATACAGCTTCTTTACCGACCGTGAGAAATTCGAGGACGCACTTGAAGCTCTCTATCTTAATGAGGTCATTCCCATGATAGGTCGGGGGCTGTCCGCCGCGGTCTACACACAGGTCAGCGACGTTGAGGACGAGACCAACGGACTTATGACCTACGACAGGCAGATCTTGAAGGTTGATCCCGAGAGGATGACTTCTATATCTCAAAAAGTCAGCGACGCTTTTGAAAATAATCTTAAATAGTCTCACTTCCCCACGAACAAGCCTGTCCGTGGGGATGCTTTTTCTATAATCTGACGTTTTTTAGTTCAAAAAGTTCCCAAATCGCAGCATTTTTCAAAATTCTACTTTTAGTTGTATAAATATATATAAAATATATTGACAAACGTACTTCAGTATGCTAAAATAAATTTTATCTGATTTACGCAAAATTCAGCAAAATTCAAACCAAAGGGAGGGATAATTTTGATATTCGGAAAACATATAAATCGATATTATCTCAAATACTTACCTATGCTGCTTCTGGGTGTCCTCGCACTGGTTCTCGTGGACTATATGCAGCTTATCATCCCCGAGCTTTACGCCGCCGTCATCGAGGGCGTTGAGACCGGATTCGTAACCGATTCCGCATCTGGGATAGCTTATACCTTTGACTTAACTTATATTCTTGACAAGATCTGTCTGCCAATGCTGTTCGTTATCGTCTCTCTGGTGTTCGGCAGATTTTTGTGGAGAGTCTGCTTCTTTGGCGCGGGCATTAAGCTTGAGACCGATCTGCGCGACAGAATGTTCGACCGCTGCAAGGATCTTTCCCAGCAGTATTATCAGGTAAACAAAGTCGGTAATATGATGTCTCTCTTTACCAACGATCTTGATACCGTTCAGGAGTGCTTCGGTTGGGGAATTATGATGTTCTTCGACGCGGTAGTACTTGGCATACTCGCCCTTATCAAAATGGTGAATATGAATCCCCTTTTGGCTATGTTCTGCATGATCCCCATGGTTCTGCTTCTTACCTGCTCGCTTATCGTGGGCAAATATATGAGCCGAAAGTGGGAAAAGAGACAGGAGGCGTTCTCGCTCCTCTCGGATTTCTCGCAAGAGACCTTTGCGGGCATCGCGGTAGTCAAGGCGTTCGTCAAGGAAACTCACGAGCTGTTGCAGTTTAAAAAGCTGAGCAAAAATAACGAGGACAGAAACGTTGAATACACCAAGCTCTCGGTGCTTCTTCACGTTGCGCTGACGCTCTTCATCGAATCGGTGGTATGCGTCATTCTCGGCTACGGCGGTTATCTCGTTTACAATCCCGACGTTCAGTTCTCGGCTTCCCAGCTCGTAGAATTTATCGGCTACTTCAACGCTATCATCTGGCCCGTTATGGCGGTATCCGAGCTTATCGGCATGCACGCTCAGGGCAAAGCCTCTCTCAAGCGTATCAGCGAATTGCTTGACGCAAAGCCCGACGTCTTTGACAGAGGTCAAATCGAGGAGGTTTCCGACATTCGCGGAGACATCGATTTCAAAGCTCTCACCTTCCGCTACCCCGACGGCGAGTTCGACGTTCTCTCTGACGTCTCCTTCTCTATCAAGGCGGGTGAGAACGTGGGAATTATCGGACGGACAGGCTCGGGCAAGACGACAATAGTCGATCTGATACTCCGCACCTACAACGTTCCCGAAGGTACGGTGTTTATCGACGGTAAAGACGTAAACCAGATACCGATAAAGACGGTCAGAGCCGCCGCCGCTTACGTTCCGCAAGACAACTTCCTTTTCAGCGACACTATTGAAAACAATATAAGCTTCGCCACCGACGGCGGTAGCTTTGACGACGTTGAGTTCGCCGCAAAAATGGCGGACGTCCACGACAATATCGCCGAATTTCCCGAAAAGTATCAAAGCGTTCTCGGTGAGCGCGGAGTTACGGTATCGGGCGGACAGAAGCAGCGAATCTCTATCGCTCGCGCGCTTATGAAGAACGCGCCCATTCTCATTCTCGACGACTCGGTTTCTGCCGTTGACGTCAAGACCGAAAAGGCGATCCTTGCAAATCTCCACAGTATGAGAGCGGGCAAGACTACTATCCTTATTGCCCACAGAGTCAGCACAGTAGAGCAGATGGACAAGATAATCTTCGTAGACGAGGGCAAGATCGCCGTGGTCGGCAATTATTCCGAGCTTTACGATTCCTGTCCCGAATTCAAGAATCTCGTCGACCTGCAAAAGCTTGACGACGCAGACGAATCGGATACGCAGGTCAACGGTGGGAAGGAGGTAGAATAATATGTACGAGTTTTACCCAATTCTTACAGTAGGCGCTATCATCGGCGTTTTCGCTACCATATTTATTATAGCCTTTGCCACTATGAAGGACAAAAAAGAGGCTATCGGCTTTGACCGTGACATGAAGGACTCGGAGATAATCCGCCGCCTCATGAAATACGCAAAGCCTTATATCGGCAGATTTGTTTTCGTCCTTGTGCTTATGATCTTTTCTATCGCTCACGAGATAATCTCTCCCATCATAATGGGTGACATTATTGAAATGGTGGGAAGCAAGGGCGGATTTGAGCTTAACGCACTTTACGTACGCATAGGAATATACGGAACTATACTGCTGATCTCGCTTATCTGCACCTACGTTCAGTCGATAATCCTTCAAAAGACCGGACAGCGAATAGTTTCCAATATCCGTGAGGATCTTTTCCATCACATCGAAAACCTTTCTCACGATCAGCTCAACAAGATCCCCGTGGGAACTCTGGTCACGAGAGTTACCAACGACACAAACGCAATCTCGATCACCTTTACCAATATTCTCGTAAACCTTATCAAGAATATGTTCATCATCGTCGGCGTGCTTGCGGCAATGCTTATGCTCAACTATTTGCTGACGCTGGTAGTCCTTTGCTTCGTTCCCTTCGTAGTTCTCTTTACAGTTATTTTCCGTAAGTTCTCGCGCCGCGCTCACCGTCAGGTAAAGGACGGCACGACCAATATCAATATCTTCCTCTCCGAAAACCTTTCGGGAATGAAGATAATCCAGATATTCAACCGCGAGGCGAGAAAAAAGCAAGAATTTGACGAGAGAAACAGAAAGCTTGGCAAGGCAAAGATGGGTCAGATGTTCGTCTTTGGCATCTTCCGTCCCATGGTCTATATGCTCTATATCTCCTCTATCCTCTGTCTCTTTTATTTCGGAGCGAGAGGCAAGCTTGAGGGCTGGGAGTTCCTCGGTCAGGTCATTGAGGTCAACGTAATAGTTGCTTTCTATTCCTATATCAATAAGTTCTTCAACCCCATACAGAATCTCGCGGAGCAGTTCAACCGCTTGCAGGCTTGCTTTGCCTCTGCCGAGAAGATATACAAGATATTTGATATAGTTCCCGAGGTAGTGGACGAGCCTGATGCTATCGAGCTTGACCATATCGAGGGCAACATCGAGTTCAAAAACGTTTGGTTCTCCTATATTCCCGATGAATGGGTGCTTAAAGACGTCTCCTTCAAGGTCAACGCGGGCGACACCGTGGCGTTTGTTGGCTCTACCGGCTCGGGTAAGACCACGATCCTCTCGCTTATCTGTCGAAATTACGACATTCAGAAGGGCGAGATATTAATCGACGGCATCAACATCAAGAAGATCAAGATCAGCTCTCTGCGCCGTCATTTCGGTCAGATGCTTCAGGATGTCTTCCTTTTCTCAGGAACGATTCGCTCCAATATCACGCTTGGTCTTGAGGGTGTCACCGACGAGGAGGTCAAGGAAGCATGCAAGTACGTCAACGCCGACAGCTTTATAGACAAGCTCTCGGACGGACTTGACGAGGTGGTCCGCGAGAGAGGAAACAACTTCTCCGCAGGACAAAGACAGCTTATCAGCTTTGCGAGAACGATCATTCACAAGCCTGCCGTAATGATACTTGACGAGGCGACGGCAAACATCGACACCGAGACCGAGATCCTCATTCAGGACTCGCTTGAAAAGATGATGAACATAGGCACTATGCTTATGGTCGCTCACCGTCTCTCGACAATTCAGCACGCAGACAATATTATCGTTCTTTCCCACGGAAGGATAATCGAGCAAGGCACTCACAACGAATTGCTCTTAAATAAGGGCAACTACTACCGTCTCTACACGCTCCAATATCACAAGGAGCAGCTTGGCGGCGGAAAATAATTTTTAACAAATCAACAAAAAAGGCTGAGCCAAAAGCTTATAATAAAGCTAATGGCTCAGCCTAATTTTTTATTCAATTACTGTTTCATCGTCATTTCACCGTAAGACGGCAGAGGCCAGAGCTTTGAGGGAACGATCCCCTCCATCTCGTCGACGGTCTCACGGAGCTTGGTCATAAGCGGGATAACGCTGTCCTTGTAAGCCAGAGCCGAGTCCATATATTTGTGAGTTTTAGCTCTCTCGGCGTACGCTCTGTCGGCGGCGTTTTTCAGCTTGTCCGCAAGCTCGTAAGCCTTTGCGTTGAGAGCTGACAGCTTCAAAATTATGGTCTTTTCAAGATTTGCGCCGTTTACGTTGTCCAGAACCTTGATCTTATTCTTCGCGATCTCGGCAAGCTCGCCGATATATTCCTCAACCGCGGGAATGATCTTCTTGTTCGCGATATCCACCATAGTCTTCGCTTCAATGTCTATGACCTTGGAATAGTTTTCGCAGAGAATGTCCTCTCTGGCGCGAAGCTCTACCTCACTCATAACTCCGAACTCGGTGAATAGATCGATATTCTTTTGCTTTGTCAGGCAGGAGAAGGCGTCAACGCTGGTCCTGAGGTTGAGAAGTCCTCTCTTTTCGGCTTCGACGGGCCATTTTGAAGAATAGCCGTTACCGTTGAAAATTATACGTCTATGCTCCTTGAAGGTCTTTTTGATAAGCGCTCTCGCGTCATTTTCAACGTCCTTCGCACCTTCAAGCTCGTTGGCAAAATCCTTACAAACCTTTGCGACGGCGGTGTTGATCATTACGTTCGCCATCGCTATATTCTGTGACGAGCCGACCATTCTGAACTCAAACTTGTTACCCGTAAAGGCAAAGGGTGAGGTGCGGTTTCGGTCGGTGGAGTCGTAACGGAAGGTAGGAACGCTGGGAACACCCAGATCCATCGTTCTTCTCGCCTTGTCGATATAATCCGAGTCGTCGGCGATAGCGTCGATAAGCTCCTCAAGCTCGTCGCCAAGGAACATGGAGACGATAGCGGGGGGCGCTTCGTCAGCACCAAGACGGTGATCGTTTCCGGGCGTTGCCGCCGACAGACGGATAAGATCCTGATAATCGTCGACTGCCTTGATGACCGCCGCCAAGAACAAAAGGAACTGTGTATTAGACGCAGGGTTCTTGCCGGGGTTCAGAAGATTTTTGCCCGTGTCGGTACCGATCGACCAGTTATTGTGCTTACCCGAGCCGTTGATTCCCGCATAGGGCTTTTCGTGGAGCAGGCAGACAAGTCCGTGTCGCTCTGCAACCGTTTTCATAGTCTCCATGATCACGAGGTTCTGGTCTACCGCCACGTTGGTGTTTGAGAAAATAGGCGCTAATTCGTGCTGGGACGGAGCGACCTCGTTGTGCTTGGTCTTAGACGTAATGCCAAGCTTCCAAAGCTCTCGGTCAAGCTCGTCCATATACGCCGCTATTTTTGTCTTCAAGTGACCGTAGTAGTGGTCCTCAAGCTGCTGACCCTTGGGCGCGGGAGAGCCGAAAAGGGTTCTGCCCGTGTAGAGCAGGTCGTCACGCTTGTCATAATATTCTTTATTTATGAGGAAATATTCCTGTTCCGCGCCAACAGAGGTGTTGACTCTCGTTGCGGTAGTGTCACCAAAAAGGGCGAGGATACGGAGTGCCTGCTCGCTTACGGCATCCATAGAGCGAAGCAGAGGTGTCTTTGTGTCAAGAGCGTCGCCCGTATAGGAGCAGAAAACGGTGGGTATGTAGAGGGTGCCGTCCTTGATAAAAGCGTACGAGGAGGGGTCCCAAGCTGTATATCCTCTTGCGTTACAGGTCTTGCGGAGACCGCCCGACGGGAATGAGGAGGCGTCGCTTTCACCCTTTATAAGCTCCTTACCGGAAAACTCCATAACGACCTTATCGCCGCCGATGGGGGAGATAAAGGAATCGTGCTTCTCGGCAGTAACGCTGGTCAGCGGCTGGAACCAATGGGTATAGTGGGTCGCACCCTTCTCTGTTGCCCAATCCTTCATAGCGTTTGCGACGACGTTAGCGATAGAAACGTCTATCATTTTTCCGGTCTGAATGGTTTCGGTCAGGGATTTATAGACGTCCTTGGGAAGTCTTTGACGCATGACCGCGTCGTTGAATACCATACAGCCGAATATTTCGGGGATATTTGTCATTTTAATTCTCCTTGGAGATATAAATATTTTCTCATTTTATATTATAACTCTAAGGGAAAATTTTGTCAAGTGCAAACAAAAGAAAAACCCCTTTTTAAAAGAGGTTTTTCAAAAATATTATTTGACAGATATAACCGCAAAGATCGGACAGAAAAATCAACCAACCACGATGACAGAGACCGAAATATCGTCACGCTCTTCGCCTTCAGGAGCGTTTTTTACCGCCTCGCGCAAAATCTCGTCCTTCAACCGCTCGCAAAGCTCCTCACCCACGGAAACCGTCTTTTTCGCCTTCGTCATATAGGCACAAAGATATTCAACAAGCCAAGGACAGTCCTCGCTGTCGTGACAGCAGCCGTCACTCATCATAACTATTATATCTCGCTTTTTCGTGTCAAATCTCGTGATCCTCGCGTCGGCGTCCTTGATTATTCCCACCGGCATCGTGCGAGAGCTTATCTTGTAAACCGTACCCTCACGGGCAATATAGGTTGGCGCCGCACCGCTCTTGACGAACGCCGCCGTACCACTCATTAAGTCAAGCTCGAGAAGGTCAACCGTCGCCGAGCATTCGTTCCCACACCCCATGTTTTCCGATCGGATGACGTTATTGAGCATCCTGAGCGTTATGTCCGCCCTATTGCCCGCCATAAGCATTTTTTCAATAAACATAGCGCAAACTCCCGAGGTGTACGCCGCCTCGGCTCCGCTTCCCATGCCGTCGCTAATAAGAGAATAAAAATAGGAATTGTCGGTGATAAACGCGTCGGTCATATCGCCACAGGTCTCCTCACTTTCCTCAAAGGGATCCACGAAAAGCTCATCGCCGTCGCCCCCCTCCGACGACCACTCCTTTCCCGCGCGAGACACTCTGCCGTGGGCGCAGCTTGCCTTGACCCTTGGCCGTGACGACAAAATCATAACGTTTCCGTCCTTGCCAACCTCTATAACGGGGTCGGTCAGCTCTACCCCCACCGTCTCGCTGATCCTGCGACGCAGCTCGGTCGTCTTTTCCGCACTCAGATTGTCCGCTCCCGTAACGCTTTTCGCCACCACATGAAGACATCGCTTGCCGTATACCACGACGCCGCCCGAATGGATCCCGCAGGAGCAAAGATAGTCGTATATCTGCTCTCCTGCCTTCAGATCGCATTCGTATTCCTCGGAATCGTTGTTCAGAGCATCTTTGAGTATTGCGGTTATGTCGTCGTAATTTGATGCAAAAAAATTTGCCTTGCCGCCGTTAATTATCTCCTCGGTTGTCCGCCTTGTGGCAATATTGACCTCGGATATAAGCTTGTCAAGCCTTATGCACTGAGACGAAAATTTTTCGGGAAGATCTCCCGACGCCACGCTTCCCGACGTGTGCAGACGCGAGGTTACCTGCTTTATCGCTTCAAGAGTCTCTCCAAGCTCCCCGCCCCAGCACCGTTCTCGGTTTCTGCATCCCTCACAGACCTTTTCAAAGGCAGAGTCGGTTATCTTTCTTATACCCAAAACGTCGGAGCGGCGAAAACGGTTGCTGAGCTTATAAAAGGTCTCGGAAAGCGACGAAAAGGTCTCCGATAACATCGAAAGCCTTTCCTTTACCGCCTCGTTTTTGGTCTTTTCCGTAACCGCGGTAGCGAAATACAAGCCGTCTGCCGTTTCTCTGCGATAGGGCGCGTTCATCATCTCTCTGTACTTATCCGCAAGCATATAGACGGGTATTGCCATAAGCATAGGAGGCAGAACGCTTACAAGTCCCCTCTCACCGCCGATGTAATAACACCAGACCACTACCGCGACGCAGACCACCGCCACTCCCGCATTTCGTTTCACCGCCGAAACAAGACAGAAGATCACCGCCGACAAAACCAACAGAGGCGCGTAGGACGGCTCAAAGGCAACGCCGCAGAGAAGTGCCGCCCCACACCCCCAGATTATACCCTTGCCCGCGCAGACGTAAAGCGTTATCAGCATGGCAAGGCAGGGAGCCATAGGCATTCCGAGAACTTTCAGACCGCCCGAGCCGTATACCGAGAATAATATTATGACGGCAAGAGATACCGTCGTGTACCATCCGCGTTTATATTCGGCTTCACCAAAAACTCCCCCAAGCGCCAGCACGGCTATAGGAACGGCTAAGCACAAAATCAGCGTAGTACAAAGACTGTAAATCGAAAAATCGTCTGCTATGAGCAGAAAAACTCCGCAAAGCAGACCCGCCGACAGAGCGCAGAGTACCTTTACGTACAGCTTCTCGCAAAACAGTCTGCTAAACCCCAAGGATATGTAGTTCTGCTCCCGACCGTCTTCGGCTCGCTCGTCCAAAGCGTCCTGCTTGTACGGTATTATCCGTTTTTCCTTTGATGCCTTTCCTATGAGCGGCTCGGAAAATATCACGGGCAGAAGCGCTATCAGCACCCGCACGAAAAGCAAAGCAACGCAGGTAAAGCCGTACACCTCGGGAAGTCCCCCGAGAGTTGCAAGCAGTATTCCTATTCCGACGGCGGGCAGATGATTTCTTGTAGAGCATGCCAGTGCCAAAGAAAAAGGAAACGCCGAAAACGGCAGTTCGGATATACTCAAAAAATAAGTAACGGCAACGGTCAAGGCAAAATATACCACCCTTTTGAGTCGCTCTCTTACCTCTCTCTCTCCCTTTTCCGCCAATTTATCCCTAACTCTCGCGCCAAGCCTCTTGATAGCTCCGCCGCCCTCTTTATTCTTTTCTTTTTTCAGATTTTTTTCACTTGCGTCCATTTTTCGATCCTCTTTTTTGTCATTTCAGCCTTTATTATCGAAAGATCCTCGTGCCTTGAAAATTTTCGATATAGATATATTATAATGGACCTGCGCCGTGAAAATTGTCGCATGATAGCTGCAAAATTTAACTATCTTTTGTCGTTTGCCGTCCTATTTGATAAAAAGAGAGTTAAAAGAGAGCGGTTGAAGAGTGTTTTGTGGGGATTTGTGACGGTTAGAGGCATAACGGGTCGAACGATTTTAGTAATATCACAATAAAGTAAACGCGCGAAAAAACATTCCATTAACGCGCGCGAAAAAAGTCGAAAATTTTTTTGAAATTTTTTCTGAAAACCTCTTTACAAATTAGAACACTTGTGCTATAATGAGTACATAATGAAAAAAGGAGGTGCTTCTATGGAGCATAACAGTATAAGCGACGAAAAAATTGAAGCGGTATGCTTCACGGGGCATCGCTTCATTCGCAGAAACAACGCGTTACTTATCCCCACCAAGCTAAAGGGGATCTTGGAAACGCTAATTGAAAGAGGAGCATGCCGATTCCGCGCTGGCGGCGCCATAGGCTTTGACACCGTAGCGGCTTTGTGCGTGCTTGAGCTTCGGGAGAAGTATCCTCACATAAAGCTTGAGCTTATACTTCCCTGCCGCGACCAGACGAAAGCGTGGAGCGAGCAGGAAAGACAGGTATACAACTACATCTTATCGCAAGCGTCAACCGTCGAATATGTGACCGATCATTACACCCCCTGGTGTATGCACGAGCGCAATCGAAGGTTGGTAAACGGCAGTCAGGTCTGTATAGCTTATCTGACCGAAAGCCGCGGCGGCACCGCTTACACCTACTCCTACGCCCTGAACAAGGGGCTTGAGGTCATAAATATCGCAGAATAGAATACGGAGAAGTCTCAAAAAAGAGGCCTCTCCGTTTTCTTATTTCTTTATTCTTACGCTTATCTCTCCCGAGCGCACAGTCACGGTCTCGCTTTTCCCGTCGGGTAAAAACAGCAAGCCTCCGTCGTCGTCAACTCCCATTACTCTGCCCTCGTCGGTCACCTCGCCGCAGACAAGAAGGTTTACTCTCTCGCCCATAAGCATAAAACGCTTGCGGTATTCGGTCATATAAGCTCTGTCCTCGGGAGCAGATGCGTGAGACAGTAATCTTTCGGCTATCCTTGCCACCAGCGTCTCCTCGTTTCCGCCCAGCTCTCCCACAGACGAGGCTATGCCGCGAAGATCCTCGGGAAAATCTCCCTCACCCGTGTTGATACCGATTCCAACTATGATCGCGCGGCAGGACGGCGACACCTTCAAAGTCTCTACAAGTATTCCGCAGACCTTGCCGTACTCGTTATATATATCGTTGACCCACTTTATCCTCATCGGTCTCCCCACCGCTCGCTCTAACTCCTCGGCAACGATCGCCGCCGCCGCGGTGGTGACCGAAACGGCATCCTCAAGAGTTCTGTCCGACAAATACATAAGAGACATATATATGCCGCTATCGGCACGGCTCAAAAACTGTCTCCCCACTCTGCCGCGTCCCGCGGTCTGCTCTCGCGCCAGGATCAATACGGGAGCGAGCGTTGCCTCTGCCGTAAAAGTTGCCGCCATTCGTTTGGCTTCAGTGTTGGTGGAATCTATTACGTCGAAAATCACCGTTTCCGCTTTGTTTTCCATTAACTCGCGTATCTTCTTCACGTCAAGCATATTCTCCCTCCTCTCGGCGTCTTAAATCTACCTTAAATATTATAACACTTTTAACATGATGTGTCAACCGCGAGTCAAAAATGCGAGAAAATTTTCAAATTGTACTTGAAATCCTACAGAAAATCGGTTATTATATATATTGGTTTAAATTTGTTTTACTGAAAGGACACGAAATGAACTTTAAAAAAATTCTTGCGGTGCTTTTCGCCGCGCTCATTTGCATGTCGGTTTTTTCGGCTTGCGACTTTACCGATAACGATAACGAAACCTCGTCTTCGTCGTCAGGCGGATCCTCTAATTCCACAGAGGATGAAAGATTTGACTATTTTGGCGAGGATATGACGAAATATATCTCCATTGACGAAGCTCTTTACAAGAACCCCTCCGTCACACTTCCCACGTATCTCAACGGATCCGACGAGGCGGTTGCCGAATATATCACCGTTCTTTGCGAGCAGTATCCCGTCAGCACGGGCAACAAGATAACCGACCGCGCGATCAAGAACGGCGACGTGGTAGCACTCTACTACGAGGGCTGGCTAAACGGTGAAAAGTTTGATGGCGGCTCCAATATGAATGATACCAAGCCTCACTCTCTTGAGATCGGCTCGGGAAGCTTTATCCCCGGCTTTGAGGACGCTCTTATCGGCATCGTTCCCGCAGAGACAAGCAGAGACAATCTTAAAGACCTCCACCTCACCTTCCCCGAGGACTATCACAGCGCAGACCTGGCAGGCAAGTCTGTTATCTTCAAGGTCTACGTTGAATACATCGATGAAAAGAAGCCCTCCGACTACACAGAGGACTTCATTACAAAAACTCTCGGCTACTCCACCAAGGACGAGGACGTAAAAGCAAGCTTCGAAAAGTATCTCAAGGACGAATATCTCCCGTCCATGAAAAAGAACGAGATCGTCAGCGCGGTCTGGGCAGTTCTGTCCGAAAAAGCGGTGATCATAAGTTATCCTCAAAGCGAGCTTAACTATTTCTTTTCGTCCTACGAGGCACAATACAAGCAGTACTATCAGTACTATTCCTCTATGTTCAGCAGCTATGAGGATTTTATGAAGGCATACTTTGGCGCAAATTGGAAGGAATCCATTGAAAAACAGTGCAAGGTCGACGTTGCTCAAAATCTCATATTCCACTATATCGCTCAAAAGCAAGGTTTTGTTATAACCGAGACCGATTATCAGAACGCAGTGAATTATTACATTGAATACTACGCAGCACAGGGACAGAACATGACGGCGGCAGATGTCGAAAGCTATTTTGGCGCAAGAATGATCAAAGAGCAGGCTCTTTGGGATAAGGTCAACGCATTCCTGTCGGAAAACTGCACGGTTTCTTATGAATAAGCAAATAAAAAACGCCCCTCGGGGCGTTTTTGCTTTATGATTATATATTATTGATCGTTCTTTTCACCGTTTTGCCGGAAATCAGCAAAAGCAGAGTTCCGAGTATTCCGCTGGATATTATTTCACCCAGAGCGACCGTGGACGCGTAAAAAGGGATCAGAGACGGGTGTCTCGCCTCGGGCGCTGTATAGCAGATTATGCACACGAAGGTAACTATCACCGTGTTTGAAAGGATATTGGGGACGGTGCAGATAAATCTTGACACCTTTTGATTTTTCATTTTCCCGATCATATACGCTCCCAGCGCGCCGATAAGGGTTGCTACGGGACCTAAAGCGATGTCAAGGGGATGGCATCCCGTAAGCAGATTAGCGATCAGACATCCAACCGACAGTCCGGGGATTGCCGCGGGGGTGAGGTAGGCAAGGACGATAAGCGTTTCGGAAAATCTGATCTGAACGGCGTATTTGTCGAGACCAAGCGCCATTGATAGGTAGGTGAGTGCCACGTATAGTGCGGCGATTATTGCCGCGGTGGACAGGAAAATGAGGTGTTTTCGGGTTGAACTTTTGCTTGTGTTTTTCATTGTTTTTTTCGACGCTGTTTTCACATTGCGTCCTTTTTTGCGCGACGGCAAAAAAGCTCCTTAGTTTTGTTTTTAGTGAGGATGGTTACGAACTCACTTTTTTGTTTTTTATTTATGTCCTTTTCTTTCCTAGTCGAAAGAAAACGAACCAAAAGAAACGGCTATTTATTGTTCATTTTCTTCCAACAGCGGAAGAAAACGAACCAAAAGAACGCCGCATAGGTGAAAGAGGGTCTTGTTCGAGAAAAAGCGAACATGCCGCTTTTCCTCGCCCTGCGACATCCTCTCTCCCCTATGTACCCCTCTCTCCTGTCGGCAAAGCCGACGGAAAAAGATTATTGATTTAAAAGAAGTGAAATCCTTTTTACAATTTTGATTTGTAGCCGTAATCTTATTAAAACTTAAAGCTTTGTCGCGTGAGCGACCTTTCCCGAAGGGAAAGCCTCTTTGAATTTAAAAGTTTGATATTGTTGTAAGCCGTACTCACCTATATTAACCCAATGGGGTTGGGGGACACGGGGGAGGGGCTGTCGCGACGAATAAAAACGCGGCTTGCTGCTTTTTATTCGTAAGACCCGCCCCTATCACCCGTGCGGCTTTTCTTTTCGTACTTTTCTTGCAGCTGATGGCAAGAAAAGTACATATAAGAAATCGCGTTTCTTTGGTTCAGCAAATGCTTGCATTTGCGAGCCGATCAATCGCTTAGCGATTGTCGGCAGGTTTCATTTCCGCTGGTGGAAAGAAAAGTACATATGAGAAATCACTTTTCTTTGGTTACTTTCTTGCTTCCCAAGAAAGCAAAAATCACTTTTTTATACTCTCCCTTATCTTGCCGTACATATAAAGCGATCCAAGGCAGACCACGGGGCTTCCCTTTTCTTTTCCCCATTTAAGCGCGGCGTTGACAGCCTCGTCAACCGAGCCGCAAGAGATAGCACTGACGCCAAGCGTTTCAAAAACCTTCGTATAATCATCAGCAGGCAAAGCCCTCGGATTGTCAGGTGTGAGACAGAAAACCTGACTTCCCACCTCCGCCATGCGGCTCGCCATATACCTGTAATCCTTATCCGCCATAACACCCGTAACGATGCCGACCTTTTCGGTAAAATACTGCTTGATGCTCTCTACCGCTCCGTAAATACCCTCGGGATTGTGTCCTCCGTCGGCTATGACCAACGGCTCTTTGCTGATGATCTCAAATCTCGCGTGCCAAACCACGGACGCAAGTCCGTTTTTGACCGCATCGTCACTTATTTCAACCCCGCGAGAGTGCAAAATATCGATCGCCGTCAGTACGTTGGCGGCATTTTGCGGCTGATATGAGCCAAGAAGCGGAATGTGAATATCCTTGTGACTACCAAAATCAAAATCTGTGCCGTCAAGCGTCATTTTCTTGATATTCATTGTGGAGCGGTCTACTTTTATAAATTCAGAGCCGACAGACTCGCATTTTTCGCAAATTACCTGCTCCGCACCTGTGTGAGAACCGCACCAAAGGGTGGGAACTCCGCTCTTGACGATACCCGCCTTCTCTGCCGCTATCTTTTCGTGAGTGTCACCAAGTATTGCGGTGTGGTCGAGGGCAATTCCCGTAATGACCGACAGAATAGACGTTTTTATGACGTTGGTAGCGTCAAGTCTGCCGCCAAGTCCGCATTCAAGGACTACGTAGTCGCACTTTTGCTCGGCAAAATACTGAAAAGCGAGTGCGGTTATCAGCTCAAACTCGGTGGGCTTGTCCTCCATTTTGTCGGCGATAGGCTTTACCCTTTCAACGAGAGCGCAAAGCTCGCTTTCGGGAATATTTTCGCCGTCAACTCTCATTCTTTCGCCAAACTCCATAATGTAAGGCGAGGTAAAAAGTCCGACCTTGTAGCCCTGCGCGCGCAAAACACTGTCCAGCATAGCGCAGAACGAGCCTTTGCCGTTAGTTCCCGCAACGTGAATAAACTTTAATTTATCCTGCGGATCTCCCAGAGCGTGACAAAGAGCTTTTACACGGTCAAGTCCCGGATTGCAGAACATCCAGTTGACCGAGTGGATATATTCAATAGCTTCGGTATAGTTCATTTTCATGTTACACCACCCTTTGAATCTATCAGATTTCGAACAGTTTTATTTTTATACATCGCGCAGAGCAGAATTATCTCCACCGCCGCGATCCCTATGCTCATGGGTATTCGGAAAAGCACTATCGGGCCAAAAATAGTATATAGAGCTATCGTTTTTATTATCATTGAACCAACAAGATGTGCCAAAAGCTCGGACACGACAAGCTTTAAAAATCCGTTTTTTCTGACGATAAATTTCGAGCTGACACCAGCAACTACACCAACAGAGATAGAACCAACAAGTATCCAAGGCAGAGGTGCCTGTCCCGAAAAAAGACAGCTTAAAAGATCGGCAATACATCCGACACAGCCGCCAACGACGGGGCCGAACATTATGCCCGCAATTATTATGGGAAGATTTTCAAAGGTGATACGAAGTCCCGAGCCTAAATCAAGAGCCGGAATGGTCTTGCAAACGTATCCAATAACCGCGCTAAGCGCAATCATCATAGCCGATAATGTCAATACCTTGACGTTTTTTAAACGGGTTGCTTTGTTTTTTTGCATAAAAAATCTCCTTTCCTCACAGCATAGGGCAGGAAAGAAGACAAAATATCCTTTTGATGCCGTATGAAGCGGGATGCAAAGCTCTGACCGCGGCAAAACAAGCCTTCGTCCGACCGGCAACTCCCCGTCCCATCGGCACTTGACGCCAAAGCTTTTACTCTTCTTAGTATTTCGGGATCTCCCCGATTTAATTACATTATATCATAAAGACAACGCAAGTTGTCTGTGCCGAAGGCTATGATATCAATAAAACCTACTTATACCGTGACAACGCCATAAGGCATTGTTGTCACATCGGTTTGGTTTTATTATAGCACTAATTTTGATTTTGTCAAGCACTCTGTCAGATTTCACAAAAAAATATTCGATTATTATGCTTTTTTACTATTGCTAATATCTATTATAAATGTTATAATTATAATAATAAAATCCAAAATTTAAGGATGCAAAAATGGTATTTTCAAGTCTTTTTTTTGTGTTTTTCTTTCTTGCGGCCTCTTACGGCGTCTATTTTTGCGCCAAGTCTATAAGATCGCGTAACGTCATATTGTTGGTCTCCTCCCTTATCTTTTACGCTTGGGGAGGCCCTCCCCTCGTGCTTCTGCTCTGTCTGATGACCTTTATCTGTTGGGCAGGCGCTATTGCTATATCCAAGGCGAGTGAGCGCGAAAAAACTCCGCTTTTGTGGGTCACCGCAGGAATATGCCTGGCGATACTTATAGTTTTCAAGTACACGGGCTTCTTTATGTCCACGGCGTTCGCAATACTACCTATAAGCGGCACCGTTCCCTCTATCGCTCTGCCTATCGGAATATCCTTCTACACCTTTCAGCTTATCTCATACGTTATCGACGTAAGACGCGGCGAGGTTGGAGCGCAGGACAAATATTGGGTTCTTCTTCTCTACGCGTCGCTCTTTCATCAGTGCATCGCTGGACCTATCGTCCGCTACGCCGACGTAAATTATGACATCGAGTACCGTACCGTCAACCGCGAGGAGGTAAGCCGCGGAATCACGCGTTTTACCGTCGGTCTTGCGAAAAAAGCGATCCTTGCCAACGGCTGCGGCGCTATCTGCGACGGCATCTTCAACAATTCCGCAGGTCTGCCTCTATCGGCAGGCGAGGTGTCGGCGCTTTCAAGCGCGGCGATCATTTTAGGCTGCTTCGCCTTTATGCTCCAAATATATCTCGACTTTTCCGCCTACTCCGACATGGCTATCGGTATGGGACTTATGGTAGGCTTCCACTACAAGGAAAACTTCAATTACCCCTATATTGCCGACTCTGTCACCGATTTCTGGAGAAGATGGCACATCTCCCTCTCCTCCTTCTTCCGCGACTACGTCTACATACCTCTAGGTGGCAACAGAGTTTCTGTTCCCCGACACATACTCAATATGCTCACGGTCTGGGCGCTGACGGGATTCTGGCACGGAGCTAACTGGAATTTTTTCCTCTGGGGAATTTTCTTCTTCGTCTTCCTGATCGTCGAAAAATATCTTATCAAACCAAAGAAAGACCCAAAGATATGGTGGAAGATCCCACGCATACTGCTTACGCAGGTCATAATTTTCGTCAGCTTTATGCTCTTTAAATTCACCGACCTTTCGGTGTTCGGTCAGGCTTTTTGGGGCATCATAAACGTCGGCAAATGGATAAATGAAGGATTTGGCGACGTTCAGACCGCTATGATCTTCAAAAACAACATCTTCTTTATCGCGATAAGCGTCCTTGCCTGCACGCCGATAATTCCCGCGATCTCGTCGCTTCTTGACAAGACGAGCATAACGAAAAAGGCGAAGGCTGCGGTAGGCGTCGTTATCCCCGTGATCCTGCTCGTGCTTTCCTCATTCGCTCTCGCGGGCGACAGCTATAATCCCTTCCTTTATTTCCAATTCTGACAGAGGAGGTCTTAAATGAATAACGAAAACTTTACGAAAAAGACCGACTCGGTCAAAATAATAGCGTTTATCGTAGCTATGGCGCTGTTCTTTATCATAGGACTTGCCTTCTTCCTCCGTCCAACGGTCAGCGACACCGAAAAGCGCGAGCTGACCAAATTCCCCGCCTTTACCGTAGAGAGCTTTCTCTCGGGCGAGTGGACAAGTCAGGTCAGCCTTTGGTTCGCCGACACATATCCCTTGCGCGAGGGTATGATAGGCGCGAACAAGGCGATCGAGGAAATATACGGAATACGTGACGAGCAGGTGATCTCGGGCGGCGACGCTGACGACATTCCCACCCGTCCCGTTGGCGGCGAGGTTGTCTTTAATCCCACAGACGACGGCGGCGGCGAGAAGGTGCAGGGTATGTACGTCAACGGCGACACCGCGTATCAGCTCTACGCCTTCAATCAGCAGAACAGCGCAAGCTACGTGGCGCTCATCAACAAATTTGCGTCACAGGTAGCAGGCAAAGCCACGGTCTACGACATGGTAGTGCCGCTTCACTATCAAATAGCTCTCTCCCGCGAAACCGCGGACAGATACGGCGCGTCGGACTGCGATGCCGCTATCAACTACATTTACGGTTCTATGAACGGCAACGTCAAAACCGTCGACACGCTTCCCTATCTTGCCGCCCACAACGGCGAGTATCTCTACTTCCGCACCGACCATCACTGGACGGCGCGTGGCGCGTATTACGCATACGAGGCGTTCTGTCACAAGAAAGGCATTTCTCCGACCCCGCTTGCCGAATATCAGAAATTACAGTTCGACGGGTTCCTTGGAACGCTCTATTCCGAGGCGGGACAGCCCTCGGCTATGAAAAACAACCCCGACTACGTTGAGGCTTTCGTTCCGAAGGGAGTTAACGAGGAGATAGTTTACGACAGCAACGGCAACAAGATCGCAGAGCTTGCGGTCGTCTTCACAAAGGCGGACAAGTACACCGCAGGAAACAAATATCTGACCTTTATCGGCGGCGACCAGCCTCTCATCGAGATACACAATCCCAAAATAAACGACGGTTCGTCAATAGTGGTAGTAAAGGAATCCTACGGTAACGCGTTCGTTCCGTTTTTGGTTGACTCCTACGAGTACGTTTACGTCATCGACTACCGCCATTGGTCGGGCGACCTTGCGACATTCGTCACAGATAAGGACATAAACGATGTGCTTTTCCTCAACGTTGTCAACGTCACGTCGACTTCTGCACGTCTCAACGAGCTTGCAAGTATTATCAAATAAAGCACAAAATCAAAAAATCATGATCGACGCAACAAAAACCGAGGCAATTTGTGAAAAGGTATTGAAATAAAGATTTTTATGTGCTATAATTGCCCTATAATTCAGTTAGTTACAACGATAAAGCAACCGCTCGCATATCAAGAGGAACATTATGAACACAAGAGAAAATGTTTTTGACGTCTGCCGCCGCGCAAAGGAAGCTTCAAGAAGCTTTGGGGCGCAGAATACTAAAAAGAAAAATGAAATACTTGACGCAATAGCAACAGCCCTTGTGGCAAAAGCCAAGGACGTGATCGCCGCCAACAAGCGTGACCTTGAAAACGCGGAAGCCAACGGAGTTCCCGCTCACATGCTGGACAGGCTGATGCTGAACGAATCCCGAATAGGCGGGATTTGCGACGCGCTCCGCGCTCTTATAGGTCTTAAAGACCCCGTGGGGTCGGGTGAGGTCTTCACCGCGCCGAACGGCTTGGAGATCGCTTGTCAGCGAGTTCCTCTCGGCGTAGTCGCTATCATTTACGAGGCTCGCCCCAACGTCACAGTTGACGCGGCAGCTTTATGTCTCAAGACCGGCAACGCGGTAGTCCTTCGCGGAGGCCGTGAGGCGCTCTATACAAACCTTTGCCTTGTCGGCATTATGAAGGATGCCATAAGCTCCTGCGAAGTCAACCCAGATATTCTCGGCTTTATCGAGCCGGGCGAGGGTCACGAGAGCGCAAACGCTCTGATGGAAGCGCGCGGTTTTATCGACGTACTAATTCCAAGAGGCGGCAAAAGGCTGATACAAGCTGTGGTTTCGGGAGCTAAGGTTCCCGTTATCGAGACGGGAGCCGGCAACTGCCACCTTTATGTGGACGGCGCCGCTGACCTTGATATGGCGACTAATATTGCCATCAACGCCAAATGCTCTCGCCCCGCGGTCTGCAACGCAATCGAAACTATGCTTGTCCACCGCTCTGTGGCAAAGGAATTTCTTCCGAGGTTTGCAGAAGAAGTCAGCAAAAAATACACCCTTGAAATCCGCGGTTGCGACGAGACGCAGGCGATCATTCCCTGCAAAGCGGCAACCGACGAGGATTTTGACACCGAATACGACGATTTTATTCTTGCTATCAAGATCGTCGGCTCTGTCGAGGAAGCGGTAGCTCATATCAACAAGTACAACACGGGACACAGCGAGGCGATCATTACAAACGACGAGAAAAACGCAGAATACTTCCGCAAATACGCAGACGCCGCGGCGGTCTACGTTAACGCTTCCACTAGATTTACCGACGGCGGCGAGTTCGGATTTGGCGCGGAGATCGGTATCTCCACCCAAAAGCTCCACGCAAGAGGCCCTATGGGACTTTTCGCGCTGACCACACAAAAATATCTTATCAGAGGTGAGGGACAAACTCGATGAAGCTGATTATAGCATCCGACATACACGGCGATTCCGATTGCTGTCGTGCCATGCTTGACGCGGCAGAGAAAGAAAATGCCGAAAAGATTCTGATACTCGGTGATATTCTCTATCACGGACCGAGGAACGATCTTCCGATGGGCTACGCTCCCAAAAAGGTCATTGAAATGCTGAACGGCGTGGCGGACAAGCTGCTTTGCGTCAGAGGAAACTGCGACACCGAGGTCGACCAGATGGTGCTTTCCTTCCCCGTACTGTCCGACACTGCCTTTGTCTACGACGGTGAGATCGGTCTGACGCTATTTATGTCCCACGGACACAAATATTCCCCCGACAACCTGCCACCCCTTTCGGGTAAGGCCATATTCCTTTACGGACACACCCATCTGCTCGGCAAATGCGAAAAGGGCGGGATCCCCTGTGTAAATCCGGGTTCTGTGAGTCTCCCCAAGGGCGGCAACCCCAAGACCTACGCAACCTACGAGTGCGGCAGGATCGAGATCAAGGATTTTGACGGAAACTCGGTGGAAATCTATAATTTCTGATCAACGGGAGGAAAAAACGGTTATTGTAACAGAAAATTTACAAAAATCGTTCTGCCCCCTCTTGCAAAAAATGAGATTATGTTATATAATGAAATGTAAACTATGCACACAATAAAATTCAGTGCTTATTTGGAGGTACAACAGTATGGTAGTAGCCGGTGATTTTAAAAACGGTATTACTTTCGAAATGGAAGGTAACGTTTATCAGGTTATCGAGTTCCAGCACGTAAAACCCGGCAAGGGCGCAGCTTTCGTTCGTACAAAGCTCAAGAACGTTATTTCCGGAGCAGTTATCGAAAAGACTTTCAGCCCTACGGACAAGTATGAGAATGCTTATATCGAAAGAAAGGATATGCAGTATTCCTACAACGACGGCGATCTTTATTACTTCATGGACATGGAGAGCTTTGACATGCTTCCTCTTAACAGAGACAAGCTTGGCGACGCATTCAAGTTCGTTAAGGAAGAAATGATGTGCAAGATCATTTCCTACAAGGGCAACGTATTCGGAGTTGAGGCTCCTACGTTCGTTGAGCTTGAAGTTACCGAGACAGACCCCGGTTTCGCAGGTAACACCGCAACCAACACTCTGAAGCCCGCAACTCTTGAAACAGGTGCTGTTATCAAGGTTCCGCTCTTCATCAACGTTGGCGACGTTCTTAAGATCGACACTCGTACGGGTGAATATCTGTCCCGTGCTTAATTTCTGACAATAAAACGGGAGGCTTTCGTGCAAAAATGTGCTTGACCTCCCGTTTTATACATACAGCAAAACACAAAATTTAGGAGGATAATAAAATGACAATTCTTGAAAAAACCGCATACATAAAGGGCCTTTGCGAAGGTCTTGAGCTTGACAAGAAGGACTCTGCCGAGGCAAAGGTGATCAAGGCTCTCCTTGATCTTTGCCAGGACATGGCAGAGGAGATCGACGCGCTCGGTAGCGACGTTGAGGATCTTATCGACTACTGTGAGGAGCTTGACGAGGATCTTGGCGACGTTGAGGAGATCCTTCTCGACGACGAGGACGACGAATACGACGAGGACGAGTGGGATGACGAGTGCGACGGCGAGTGCGACGAGTGCGAGCTTTGCGGCGACTGCGAGTTCTGCGACGACGAGGACTATTTTGAGATCGTTTGCCCCTCTTGCGGCGAGACAGTTTGCTTTGACGACAGCGTAAACGCAGATGACCTTGTTTGTCCTGCATGCGGCAGTGAGCTTGGTTGCATCGTTGACGAGGACGACATTACTCCCACAGAGGAATAATTAGATCAACCATATTTAAAGGGAAGAAGCCGAAATGCGTGATGTTCTTAACGGAGAAATTGCAAATTAACTGAAATTATTTGATCCGCAGAAAACAAATAATGAACCCCGATAGATTTTTCAAGGTCTGTCGGGGTTCATTTTACTCTATTTATAAATTGGAATTTGTTTACCTGTTTTCTGAAATCCATTTTTTTGACCAAGCAAACAATGCTTCGGACATCAAATTGAAATCTGCCGTTCCGCCATTTTTTAGATTTAAGAAGGTGTCAACGATAACCATTTCTTCGGTTGAAACAACATCTCGCAATTCACGTTGATGTTTTACGTATTTGCCTGTTTGCATAAAAGCGATAGCTTGCACAACAAAAGAGGCGGATTTATATAGTCCTTTCAAAATATCCTCACTCTTCTCGTGAAGCATATTGTGAACGCATCCGTGGTAGATGTTGCAAGCGCCGATTTTGATTGCTCTGTTAACAGCACTTTCATCAATAACTGCCATCACCTCGTCAAGGCTTCCCTTGATTGGTGTAGTGTCATGGCAAAACTGAAAAAGGTCGGAAGGCTCCCAATTCAAAAGCTCATCCTTGCCCGAAACAAAGCCGCAAATCAGTTTTCTGTTTGGAAGGGTATCTAACATTGCATTGTATTTTTGAATGTCTGTGACGGATAGTTGATCGAGTATTACGACGATGTCAATATCGCTTGTATCACGAGCTTCACCTCGACCATAGCTACCTTGCAACCCAATAAACCATACACGGTTTGCGAAAGTGTCATTTAATATCTGCAAGAAGTTTTGCATCCAAACAGTAATATCTATCATCGTAATCACCTCGTCAAATTCTTATTTATCGTTCTGTTTATCGCCAGTTTCGCCTTTGTTTAACAAAGGCATAGGGCAAAGCCCCCGCCCTACGGTCTCTACAATTATTATACCACAAATCGGCAGAGAAAGCAAGAGTGATATTCCGACTTGCGTCGGAGTGATATTGTCGCATAGCGACAGTGATATTGAAGCCTTGCGGCTTCAGTGATATTTTATTCGCCTTAAACCTTGCGAAGCAAATATCACTCGGCGTAAGCCGAATATCACTGCGAAGCAATAGAACTCGCTGCAGGCGAATAAAACTGGCGTGATACTCCGATAAGAGTATCACGCCAAGGGTTCTTCATTTTTAATATCTTCTATATTTCAAATTTTGATTTGTCTATGGGTTTTATTTATGTTCATTTCTTTTCTTCGGCGAAAAGAAACGAACCAAAGAAACGCCGCATAGGGGAAAGAGGGTCTTGTTCGAGAAAAAGCGAACATGCCGCATTTTCTCGCCCTGCGACATCCTCTCTCCCCTATGTACCCCTCTCTTCTGTCGGCTATGCCGACGAAATGGGTTTATTGATTTTAAAGAAGTGAAATCCTTCTTTTATTTTCGATTTGTAGCC
>JAZSRA010000055.1:0-70244 GCA_045538195.1 Eubacteriales bacterium
AAACGCGGCTTGCTGCTTTTTTATTCGTGAGACCCGCCCCTATCACCCGTGCGGCGTTCTTTTGGTTCGTTTTCTGCCGACGTGGGCAGAAAATGAACACCTAATCGCGTTCTTTTCGTACTTTTCTTGCAGCTGGTGGCAGGAAAGTAACAAATATGCTAACCAATATCCTATTTTTTTATTTCATCAGATGTTGAATAAATAAAAAACTTAAAAATCTGATTTTTCTTTCAATAATCCCATTTTATTTGTTTTTTTAATTTTATATGTAAATAAATTGTAAATTTTTCAAAATCCTTATAAAATAAAACAAAAACAGTTATCAACAACGACATTCAGGGTTGAAAAAAACAAAAAATTGTGATATAATTATGGTATATATTATAATTAATAATAATTATTTAATAGTAATACAAAAGGGTATTGTAAAATAATAAAGAAAGGATCTTTTTATGGATTATTTAAAAGAAATAAATGAAATATGGTCCATGGTTCAGGATAGTCTGAAACTTCAGCTCAGTACCACAGCTATGAATCTTTGGTTCGGCGACCTGGAAATAGTTTCTTTTTCAGGAAATACTCTTACGATGCAAACCACGTCCGAGTTCAAAATGAAGATAATCAAGGATAAATACGTTTCTCAGCTTGAAGAAGTATTCACCGAATTAATGGGATTCGATATAAAGATAGTAGTTGAGTCAAAAAATCCTTCGGTAAATATAGAAAAGATCCGCAGACAGATCGCAAACGAGGATCTTATGCCCGAAAGAGAGTCCAATGATGTAATATCATCGATATTTGATAGATTTATTCCGCCGGTGATCGGCTCTACTATGCCGACGGTCAACTTTGAATACACCTTCGATAATTTTATCGTAGGAAGCTCAAATAAATTTGCCCACGCAGCTTGTATTGCCGTTGCCGACCGTCCCGCTCAGGATTACAACCCTCTATTTATCTACGGACCCAGCGGGCTTGGTAAAACTCACTTGCTTTACGCGGTAACCAACGAGATAAAGATCAAAAATCCTTTCGCTAACATCATTTACATAAAGGGTGAGGATTTTACCAATCAGATGATCGAAAGTCTGGCTAAAAAGTCGATGAAAAAATTCAGAGATAAATACAGAACCTGCGACGTTCTGCTTATCGACGATATTCAGTTTATCGCGGGTAAGGAATCGACCCAAGAGGAGTTCTTCCATACATTCAACGCACTTTACGAGGAGGGCAAGCAGATAATTCTAACCTCCGACCGTCCTCCCAAGGACATCAAAACTCTTGAGGACAGGCTTAAGACAAGATTTGAGTGGGGACTTATCGCAGATATTCAGCCGCCCGATCTTGAGCTTCGTATAGCGATATTCAAGAATAAGATCTCCCAGGCAGGAATTACGGTGTCCGACGAGATAATCACCTATCTTGCTGAAAATCTCCGTTCCCATATCCGTCAGATCGAGGGTGCGGTCAAAAAGCTTGTGGCGATCAAATTCCTTGAGGGCAACGAAATAACCCTTGAGAGAGCAAAGAACATCATGACCGAGCTGCTCGGCGGCGCTGAGCCGGTTGGAGTTACTGTCGACAAGATATTTGCCGCTATCGAGAAAAAATATGACGTCAGCAAGGCGGAGCTTGTAGGCAAGTCGAGAGTTAAGGACGTAGCGCAGGCGAGACATATTGCTATTTATCTTATAAGAACGATAACCGAGATGTCACTCCCGAACATCGGAAAGCTTTTCAACAGAGACCATTCGACCGTTATTTCTTCGATCGATGCCATAGAGAAAAAAATAGCCTCGTCTCCCGCTATTGAGATAGAAATAAACGATCTTATCAAGGAGATCAAGGATTAAATTTTCTTTTCAACAGGTTTTAATTTCGTATATCCTTTTAAAATCAAGTAAAGATCATCATTTTCCACTTTTCAACAGTGTTTTACAAATGTGGAAAACTTTAAATTATAGGTTTAAATTCTAAAAAATATAAAATATTGCTTTTTTTAGCAAAAAAAACGATATTCTTCTGATTTTTTAAGAAATTTATCCCGAATTATTGTATTTTATTCGACATTTGTTTGTGGAGATATATCCTTTACGGAGTATGAGAAAACAATAGTTTTCCACAATTTGGCGACCTATATTACTGATACTATATTCTTTCAATAAATCAGTCAATCGTTCTTTCTATCGCGCGTGCGCGTCATAAGGATAGAGACGGTCGGCTAAACAGGAGGTTTTTATGAAAATAACATTTAACAGACAGGAAATAAGCAACAAGATCGCTCCTCTTATGAGCGTAGTTTCGGGAAAGAGTACTCTTACCGCAGTCGAGGGTATACTTATCGAGGCAAATTCGTCCGACAGCTGCACTATGACCGCATTTGACCTTGAAAAGGGAATGAAGATCACAGTGGATTGCGACGTACAAGAGCAAGGCTCTTACATCATTAACGCGCAGAAATTCAATCAGACCTTGAAGGTAATGGACGGTGAGGAGATAACTCTGACCGTTGATGATAAGCTTGGCGTTCTCTTTGAGTGCGGAAAGAGTTCTCACAGAACGGGAGCGCTGAAGGCAGAGGATTTCCCCGAGATCCCCGATCTGATCTCTGAAAAGGGATTTGTTATAAATCAGGCTCAGCTTAAGAAGATGCTTGCCAAGATCTCTTACGCTATGGGTGTAAACGAACCCAGACCAGTTCTCAACGGTTGCTTTATCAAGACCGCTGAGGGCGAGATCAACGTAGTCGCTTGCGACGGATTTAAACTTGCGGTTTGTAATGCCGAGTCCGAGCTTAAAAAGCTTGAAAATTCCGAAAGAGGAGTTGATTTCTCCTTTATCGTTCCCGTTAAGTCTGTAAACGAGCTGACGAAGCTGCTTTCCGACGACGATGAGGACGTAGTTACCGTCTATATGAGCCACAAGAACATGGTCGTCGCTTTTGATGATCTCACCTTCTTTACAAGACTTATCGTCGGTGAGTTCGTCAACTACAACAGCATTATTATCAAGAATCACAAGATAGAGGTCGTTGCGTCAAAGCAGGAGCTACTTGCCGCTCTTGAAAAGGCTTCTCTTATTACCGAGGAGAGAATTGCGGGCAGCGTTCGATCTCACGTAAGAGTCCAGGTCTGCGAAGATATACTTAAGGTTTCCGCAGTCTCCTCCGCAGGCAGTATTTACGACGAGATAAACGTTGAACACGTCGGCGACGATATTTCTATCGCTTTCAATAACAGATTCCTTATCGACAGTATCAGAGCTTGCAGAAGCGAAAAGGTCAAGCTCTCTATGTCATCACCCCTTATGGGTATCAACGTCGAGCCCTGCGACGACGAGTCCGGCAGCGAGCTGTTTATGCTTCTTCCTGTCAGAACGAGGGATTAAAAGTTAGCGAATGTTTCGGGTTTCCACCTTTTTTGAAAAAAAGGTGGAGCCAAAAAACTTCCCGAATTTGGGTTCTAACTGCCGTGAGGTGACGCTGAAATTTTGTATACAAAATTTCAGCCTGCTATCCGCTTTCGCGTTGCAATAGTTTAGAACCCAGCCGATAAAGTTCAACTAAACTTAAAGATACTTTAAGTTAAAGTTAGACAAAATGTCTTGGGTTCAATACCCTTGCAATAAGGAAACGACAGTGAGGGATTTTTTTAACGAGCGAAGCGAAGTGAAAAATCCACCGACACCCTAAAAGGACCCCTTTTTCGGGAAGTTTCTTTGCTTACTTTCTTTGAAAAGAAAGTAATCCGCCGGAGGCACGCATCCCCCGCATCCCTCGCATCTCAAAAGAAAGGAAAAAAGCAATGTTTTGCCGAAATATATGCGTTGAAAATTTCAGAAATATAGAATCGGCGAACGTTGAGTTTTGTCCGGGTACAAATGTGCTGATCGGTGAGAACGCGCAGGGAAAGACGAATTTACTTGAGGCTATATATATGACGGCTTTGGGTAAGAGCTTCAGGCAGGGAACAGATAAAGACACTATACGGTTTGGCGAGGAATTTTGTCTGATCAAGAACCGATACACCGACGATACGAGAGACATGGATATAACCATGCGGGTATTTTCGGACAGACGGGCAAAGAGGGTAGAGCAGAACGGACTAAAGGTCGCAAGGACATCGGACATGGTAGGAAGCTTTAAGGTAGTGCTTTTCTGTCCCGAGCATCTGTCAATCATAAAAGAGGGTCCTGCACTCAGAAGAAACTTTCTTGACGTAGCGATTTCGCAGATACGTCCGCTTTATATGAAGTCGCTTCAAAGGTACGCGACGATATTGAAGGAGCGAAACGCGCTGATACGCGATGCCGAGGAAAACAGAGAGGCTTTTGATTCGACCGTCGATCTGTTTTCCGAGCAGCTGGCGTACGAGGCGGCGATAATTACGGGATATAGAGTAAAATACGTCGAAAAGTTAAAAAAATACGTTGCAAAATGCTTTGCAGAGATGACGGGAGAGAGAGAGCTGCCCGAGCTTGAATATATATCGTCCTGCAAGCTCTCCGAGGAAGAATGTCTCGACTTTGACAGGTGCAGAGAGGCATACAGAAGCCTTTGTTTCAGTCACCACGACCGCGAGATCGGCGCAGGAGCCACCTTGTGGGGAATTCACAAGGATGACATAGAAATAAATTTAAACGGCAACAGAGCGCGAATTTTCGCCTCGCAGGGTCAACAGAGGTCACTATCCCTTGCCTTGAAGCTTGCCGAGGGTGAGATCGTCAGAGACGAGTGCGGCGGCGACTATCCCGTATTTCTGTTTGACGACGTTCTGAGCGAGCTTGACTTTGGCAGACGTCAGTATCTCTTGTCTAATCTTGCGGACAAGCAGGTGATATTGACCTGTTGCGAGAGCAGCTCTATCGAAGCCGACAGACTTATATCGGTCAAGGGCGGCAGATTTGAACTAATGTGAGGTAAAAAAATGTATCTTCACGCGGGAAATAACAAAAACATCAGAGAAAAGGATATTTTAGGGATATTCGATATGGACAGATGCACCGTGTCGGGTATTACAAGAAAATTTCTTTCCGATGCCGAGAGAGCGTCGTTAGTCGTGTCGGCAAAGGACGAGATACCGAAATCCTTTATTCTCTATAAAGAAAACGGAAAATATATGATCTGCTTTTCCCAGATATCCACTCAGGCGCTTTTGGGAAGAACAGAGAATAATCTATAATTTTTAAGCAAGGTCAATTTTGAAAAGGTAGGTATAGAAATGTCTGAAGAGATCAAAAGACAGGAAGAAATGAGTGAACAGCACTACGGCGAAAACGAGATACAGGTGCTTGAAGGACTTGAAGCGGTAAGAAAGAGACCTGGTATGTATATCGGTACTACCTCTATCCGCGGACTTCATCATCTCGTTTACGAGATAGTTGACAACTCTATCGACGAGGCTCTGGCAGGATATTGCGACCAGATCACGGTAACGCTCAACTACGATAACAGTGTCACCGTTGAGGATAACGGTCGAGGAATCCCCGCGGGAATACACCCCAAGGAGGGTATCCCTACGCCCGAGGTAGTTTATACCATTCTTCACGCGGGCGGAAAATTCGGCGGCGGCGGATATAAGATCGCGGGCGGTCTCCACGGCGTCGGCGCGTCGGTCGTAAACGCCCTTTCTCTGTGGGTAGAGCTTGACGACTGCTACGAGGGCAAGAGATATACCGAAAGATTCGAACGCGGCGTTGTAGCGAGAAAATTCGTCTGTGAGGGAGATTCCCCCGAGCGTCCTCACGGCGTAAGAGTTACATTTAAGCCCGATCCCGATATATTTGAGGAGACCGTCTTTGACTACGAAACCCTGCTCAACCGTATGAGAGAGCAGAGCTTCCTTAATGCGGGCATCAAGATCGTTCTTATCGACGACAGAGGAAACGAGCCTGTGGTCAACGAGCTTCAATTTGAGGGCGGTATCAAGAGCTTCGTTGAGTATCTGACCGAGACCAGACATAACGAGCCTGTTCATCCCGACGTGGTCTATATGAAGGGCGAAAAGAATACCAGCGTCTGCGAGGTAGCGCTCCAATATAATGACGGCTATAACGAGTGCGTTATGACCTTCGCTAATAACATGAATACTATCGAGGGCGGTACTCACGAGACGGGATTCAAGTCTGCTCTTACGAGAGTTCTCAACGATTACGGAAGAAAAGCCGGAATACTCAAAGACAGCGACAAGAACCTTTCGGGCGAGGACGTAAGAGAGGGACTTTGCGCTATCGTCAGCGTCAAACTTGAAGACGCGCAGTTTGAGAGCCAGACCAAGGCAAAGCTTGGTAACAGTGAGATCAGAACGCTCGTTGATAATACGGTATCCCAGAAGCTTGCAGATTATCTTGAAGAAAATCCCGCAACGGGCAGAGCTATTCTTGATAAGGCGCTTGCGGCGTCACGCGCGAGAGAGGCGGCAAGAAAGGCAAGAGAGGCAACGAGACGTAAGGGTCTCTTTGAGGGAAGCTCGCTTCCCGGTAAGCTTGCAGACTGTCAGGAAAAGGACGCGACGCTCACCGAGCTTTATCTCGTCGAGGGAGACTCGGCGGGAGGAAGCGCAAAGCAGGGAAGAAACTCAAAATTCCAGGCTATTTTGCCCCTTCGCGGTAAAGTTCTTAACGTCGAAAAGACGAGAGTTGACAAGGTATACGGAAACCTGTCGCTTATTCCGATCATTCAGGCGCTTGGTTGCGGTATCGGAGAGGAGTTTGATATTGCCAAGCTCCGTTACGGTAAGATCATCATAATGGCGGATGCGGACGTCGACGGCTCGCACATCCGAATCCTGCTTCTTACCTTCCTTTTCAGACACATGCGTCAGCTTATTGACGACGGCCACGTATTTTTGGCTCAGCCCCCTCTCTACAAGGTCTATAAGAGAGGCGCAAAGCAGGGCAACGAGAGATACGCATTCTCGGACGCCGAAAGAGATAAATATATAGCAGAGCTTGCGGGCGAGAGCGGAAATACGTCCAACATCGAAGCCGACAGATATAAGGGTCTTGGTGAGATGGACGCAGACCAGCTTTGGGAGACCACTATGGACCCTGCGACCAGAACTATTCTTAAAGTCACGATCGAGGACGCTATCGCCTGTGACGAAATGTTCTCTCTGCTTATGGGCGATAAGGTCGAGCCGAGACGTATATTTATCGAGCAGAACGCACGCTTGGCGGAGAACCTTGACATCTGATCGGTTTTCCACAATCTGAGATTTTTGAAAATTTTCGGGTGTTGAAACTTTATTTAATTAAAATAATTAACAGAGTTTTCCACAATTTCAAAAATAAAAAGTCAAAAATCAGAAATTATTGATTTTAAAAGCAAAAACAAAATTAATTTGAGGATCTGACGAGATTTTGGCATAAAAATCCATAACTTTTGCACATAGAAAAAGTTTTCCACAGGCTGTGGAAACTTGTGTTGAAAACTCTGTCGGAACCTTGGGGATCGATATGAAATTTTTTAAAAATAAATTTTTCATCGCAGCCTTGTCGATAGCGGTTTTCTCGGTAATTCTCACCGCAACGCTCTCGGCAATGGGAGTGACGGATCCTGTTCGAGACGTTATAAATACCTTGTCTGTTCCGTTCAGATACGTGGGCGTCGCTATCGGCGACTCGATAGACGGATTTAAGAAATATTTTTCCGCTATCGATGAACTTTACGAGGAAAATAGTAAGCTCAAAGACGAGATAAACAGACTTGAAGGCGAGCTTGCCGACGCCAACGGCGTAAGGGAAGAAAACGAGCGGCTTAAAGAGTACCTCGGCATCAAAAAGCTTTACCCCGATTTTGAACTGACAGAGGCTTTGATAATCGGGTCTGAATCCGAGAATTATATGACGGTCATGACACTCAATAAGGGCAGGAACCACGGAGTTGACGTGGGAATGGCTGTCATTGTTGAGGAGGGGCTTGTCGGCTCTGTCTTTGAGGTCGGGAGCAACTGGTGTAAGGTAAGAGCCCTGCACGAGGCATCGGCTTCGGTCGGCGCTTGTATCAAGAGAAGCGGAGAAATAGGTATCGTCAGCGGCGATATTGCCTTGAAGGACAGAGGAGAGTGTTATCTCGGCTATCTTTCCGCAGATGCAGACGTTGAGGTTGACGACACGGTCTATACCAGCGGTATCGGAAGCGTTTATCCCGAGGGTCTGCTTATCGGCAAGGTCACCGAGGTTAAACCTAACGACAGTCTCCGCACAAAGGAGGCTACGGTCTCTCTGGCGGTCGATTTCACGGACTTGAAATACGTGTTGATAATAACCGATTTCGCAGTCTCCGAGAAAGAATGACTTCGGTCTGAGGAGCTTATTATGTCAGTAAATAACAGGATAGGACGTGCCTCTCGCCGAGAGGGTATGAAGCCCTGGCGGATAGTTGTATATTCGCTTTGCTTCGCGGTACTCATATTCACCTGCGCCGTCTTACAGACCACATGTCTTTCGTTTTTAGGTAAAGCCCCCGCGCTGACCTTTGCTCTGGTCTGCGCTATCGGATTTATTATGGGAGACAAGGCAGGCGCTATATGGGGAATTTTGGGAGGAATAGCCGCCGACATTATCGGAGGCGCGGGATTTTCGTTTTCTCCCGTGGTATATATGCTTTGCGGATATTGCTGCGGAGCGTTTGTAGGTTGGTTTTTATCAAAAAATCTTCCGTCTTTTATAGCCTACGCGCTTATTTCGGGCGTATTTAAGGAAATATTCACGTTCGCCTATTTTGGACTTTTTTCAAAGGAGTTTTCCCCTGTTGGAATACTTTTGAAAGTTGTTCTGCCCGAATATCTTGCGTATATTTTATGTATTTTACCCGCATATTTTGCGGTTTTGGCAATTTTCAGTTTATTCAAAGGAAAGGACAATGGGGAAAGGCAGGGATAATCTGCCGCGGTCTTCCCTTAAAGAAAGGAATTTTCAATGGCAACCGAAAAGAATAATCACGAAAGAGACGTGTACTTATTTGAAAATCAGAAGATAGTTGACATAAATATGGAGAAGGAGGTCAAGAAGTCCTTTATCGAGTATTCTATGTCGGTAATTATGTCGAGAGCGCTTCCCGACGTAAGAGACGGCATGAAGCCGGGTCAGCGCCGTGTTATCTACGCGATGTACGAGGACCATCTGACCCACGATAAGCCCTTCCGTAAGTCGGCTACCACCGTCGGTAACGTCCTTGGACGCTACCATCCTCACGGCGACAGCTCGGTTTACGGTACTATGGTGCGTATGGCGCAGCCCTTCTCTCTCCGCTATCCTCTTGTAGAGGGTCACGGTAACTTCGGTTCTGTGGACGGCGACCCCCCTGCGGCTTACCGTTATACCGAGGCGAGACTTGATAAGATCGCCGACGAAATGACAAGAGACCTTGAAAAAGAGGTCGTTGAGTTCGTCCCTAACTTTGATAACAGACTTCGCGAGCCAAGCGTTCTTCCTTCGCGTTTTCCTAACTTCCTGGTAAACGGAAGCGTGGGTATTGCTGTCGGTATGGCAACAAACGTGCCTCCTCACAACCTGGGCGAGGTCATCGACGGCACTATCTTCCGTATGGAAAACCCCGAATGTACGATCCCCGAAATTATGGAGTTCATCAAGGGCCCCGATTTCCCGACCTTCGCGACTATCCACGGCACTACGGGTATTATGGACGCCTACACCACGGGTAAGGGCAGGATCGTTGTAAGAGCAAAGGCTGAGGTGCAGGAGGATAACCACCGCATCATTATCACCGAGATACCTTATATGGTCAACAAATCGATGCTCTGCGAGTCTATCGCTAACCTTGCCAAGGAAAAGAGAATTGAGGGAATTACAGACCTGCGCGACGAAAGTGGCAGAGACGGTATGAGGATCGTTGTAGAATACCGCCGCGACGCAAACGGCGAGGTAATTCTCAATCAGCTCTATAAATACACCCAGCTTCAAGACACCTGCTCGGCAAACTTCTTGGCAGTCGTAGGTCAGGAGCCTAAGGTGCTTAATCTCGCGCAGATACTCGACTACTATATCGACCACCAGAAGTCGGTCATTCGCCGCCGTACCGAGTTTGATCTCGAAAAGGCAAAGGCGAGAGCGCACATCTACGAGGGATACAAGATCGCTCTTGACAATATCGACGAGATAGTCGAGATAATGAAGACAAGCGAGTCTATAAACGCATCCAAGGCGACCTTGATAGAGAGATTCGGTCTTACCGATATTCAGGCGCAGGCTATCGTCGAAATGACCCTCGGACGTCTTACCGGCATGGAAAGACAGAAGATCGAGGACGAGCTGGAAAGACTTCACGCTCTTATCGCGGAGCTTGAAGGAATCCTTGCAGACGAGGGCAAGATAATCGCTATCATCAAGGAAGAAATGCTTGAGATCAAGAGAAGATACGCCGACGAGAGACGCACAAGGATCGAGCAGGCTATCGACGACATCGACCTTGAAGATCTTATAGAGAAGCACAACTGCGTAATTACGATGACCCAGGCGGGATATATCAAGAGACTGCCCTCCGACACGTATTCGGCGCAGCACAGAGGCGGTAAGGGAATTACCGCGATGACTACCCGCGATGAGGACTTCATCGAGAGGATCGAGGCGGTATACAGTCACTCTACTCTCCTGTTTTTCACAAATACGGGACGAGTTCAGGCACTGCGTGCATTCCAGATCCCCGAGGCGTCAAGAACCGCAAAGGGTTCAAATATCGTCAACCTGCTTGAATTGCAGAGCGGCGAGAAGATAACGGCGCTTATCAGCGTAAACGAGTTTACAGAGGGCGAGTATCTTACCATGGTCACCCGTCAGGGCGTTATCAAAAAGACACTGCTCTCCGAGTACGAGTATCAGAGAAAGGGCGGTAAGATCGCCATTAATCTCGACGAGGGCGACGAATTGCTGTTTGTCACAAAGACAAACGGTGAAAATCAGCTTATTATCGCAACCAAGCAGGGTAACGCGGTCAGATTTGACGAGAGCGAGGTTCGTCCTATGGGAAGAAGCGCTCGTGGTGTCCGCGGTATAAGACTTAAAGGCGACGACTACGTTATCGGAGTTGTTAACGTTGAGGAAGGCAAGAAGCTGCTCACGGTCACCGAAAACGGATTCGGTAAGAGAACCGACTTCGAGGACTTCAGACTTATGAAGAACCGCGGAGGCGGAGGCGTTATCTGTCACAACCTCACCGACAAGACGGGTCTTATGGCAGGAATTATCTCGGTTGACGAGGACGACGATATTATGATGATCACCGATTCGGGTATAATCATCAGAACTCCCGCCGCAGACGTTTCGACCTATTCAAGAACAGCGTCGGGCGTAATTATGATGAGACTTGACAAGGGTCAGAAGCTGGTCAACGTCACCAAGACCGCCAAGGAAGAGGAAAAGCCCGAGGACGAGACCGACGAGAGCGTCGAGGCAGTTGAGGCGGGTGAAACCACCGAAACGGTTCAAGTCGTAGACGCCGAGACGAACGAGACGGCAGAAAATACCGACGGCGAGTAATTGATTTTGACGAAAGCTCAAAAAATCGGAGTAAAATAATGAAAAAAAGAGTTTTAGCAGGTATTCTTGCTTTGGTTCTGGGTGTATGCACGGTGCTTTCCCTAACTTCGTGTCAGGGAAGCTCCGCACCCGAGCTTGACGACGTAAAGGAAAGGCTTGTCTATCTTATAGAGGAGTCCAAAGAGCTTAACGTGATATTTTTCGGTAAGGGTCTGCCTGTTTACAGACGCGACAGCGCGATAGCCGAGCGAAAGACCGTCTATACGAGCGATTCTATAAACGGATATGACCGCCTTAACGAAAATTCGGAGTATATCTCGATAGACGCGCTGAAATACGCGGCGGAGCAGATATATTCAGAGGATTATCTGTCCGCGGTCTACGAGGGCGCGTTTGAAGGGATCCTTACGGGCAACACGGGAGCGTATCTCCGTTTTTACGACGACGGAAAAAACCTTTATCAGAACACCAATCTCCACGATTTCAAGGTCAACGAGAGGATATACGATTATTCCACCATGGAGATAATCGCGCCTTCAAGCTCTGACTATATAAACGTCAGAGTTGAGACCTATTCTCTGGGCGAGATCAAGAGAAAAACGGTTACTCTTTCGTTTACCTTTGAGGACGGTAATTGGTATCTCGATTCGCCTACCTATTAACAAAATACTTGAACATGGAAAAGGACAGAGAATGTGCGGCATTCTTTGTCCTTTTCCTGTCTGTATGTATTAAATTCTATAATTAGCTATCAATAGCAATATTTTCTTCTTTGCCTTTTGGATCAAATTCAGAGAAACAAAGCAAAGCGTAGTTGCACTCGTCGCAACAACACTCAAAGCCCTTCTCTCCGTTGCCAAGGCATGTGGCAGGCTCTCCGGGTGTAAGTTCTACACCTGTAATATCTATTACTGTTTTTTTAATATTCTTGCTCATATATCCTCCTATCAGCATATAATAAAAATTCATTGGACAAAAAAAGGTGCGCAACCGAAGTCACGCACCGAAAACCGCAAACCCCGATTGCTGCTACACAAACTAAATTAGAATTAGGGCATTAACCATAATCATTTAGTAGAGCTTGCGATTTTACCAAGTTCAAAATGATTATGGTGAAAAAAGGGTACAAATATCCCTATAAAGGCAAAAATACCACTAATTCTAATATTTAATTTGTGTAGCATACTTATTATATCACATATTTTGAAAAAAATCAAGAAAGTTTAAAAACTAAATGCAAAAATACGGCATTGATCTTTCGAGACATGACGTATTATTAAAAACCGTCCTTTATAAGTTCTGTATCGGTAACGTCTATTAACTTTCTTGGAATATTCTCGCTCATATATCCTCCTATCAGCATATAAAAAAGTGCGCCCCAGAAGGAACGCACCGAAAAAATGCTTCCCTCTCAATTGTTGTCACACGAATTGCTCCCCAATAACGGAATGAGAAAAGAGAGAAAACACTTTTTACCAAAGTATTTTCCCGTATTGGGGATAAAAATATTCAATTCGTGTGACGAGTATATTTTACCACGTTTCTGCCTATTTGTCAATAAAGCTTGAAAATTTGACACAAAATATTATTGTTTTGGTATATTTAATTAATTAAGTCATACTAAGTACTGCATTTGTTGAGACAAATAAAAAAACACCGCATACCCCTTTCAAGATATGCTGTGTTTTTATAAATCTTATTTTCCAAACTTTGAGAGAGACTGCAAAAATTCCTCATCGTAGGAAACGATAATTGAATAGTCCTCGCCGTCGATAGTGGAGAGTATCTCGATCTGTCGACTTGCGGCAAAACACGTGTCGTAGGTGTAGCGCTTTTTGTCTTTTCGCTCGGACTGTATCTGCTTTCTGTTGTTGGGGTCGATCACGCGGAAGCCCGTGATCTCGCTCATCTCGATGTGGCAGACCTTAACCTGTTTTTTACCCTTTGCCTCGGTAATGATAAGATCGTACTGAGCGGAGAGATCGTCGTCGTCGACAACGTGGGTGTTTGGCTCGATCGCGTAGGTGTATTCGCGGAGCAGATATGCCGAGGCGATGTAGATAGAGGCGGCTATAAGGGCGATCGAGATCAGCTGAGCCGCGGCGGGATAAACTACAAATCCGTTGCCCGCAAGGATAAACAGCGCCGCGCCGCAGACAAGACAGAGCAGGGCAGAGACCTTTGCCGAGGTGTTTCTATGCTTTATTACTTTTTTGAACATATTCTATCCTTTCATGTATCGTGCGACAGAGCCATCTGTATAAGGGTTTCTTTTTGGTTGAGTGAAGGATCATCTATTACCGAGAGCAGAAGCGAGGAGAGTATCCGTCCAAGCTGCTTTTTCTCGATGCCTGCCGAGATCAGGTCGTTTCCGTCCACCGCAAGATCACGGATGGCGATAGGAGGAGATTTTGTCATTTCCTCGTCAATTTTTGCGGCAAGAGTGGAGTTCCCTCTCAAAAGAGCGGCGTCAGACGCGATAGAGCCGTATTTTGAAAGCATCAGACGGGCGGTTGCGTCGATATTTGAGAATTTTGAGAGAGTTTCGGAGTAAAGCGCGTCGTCAGAGAGCAGCTTTACCTGCTTTGTCACCTCGCCCGAAAGCTTCATGGGAGAGAGGTCGGGGACAGAGCGAAAGAGCGCGGCAAGTCGGGTGGAAAACTTTTCGGGGAGAGACGCGAGGGCAACCCTCGGTTTTCCGAAATCTCGATGGATATATTTTGCAAGATTCATTTCAAGAAGCAGGGAAATTCCTCTGTCGGCGTGGGGAGAGAGCAGCATTTTTTGAAGCTCAACGCTCTTTCTCTCGGCAGAAATGTCGGCAAGACGGTTACCAAGCCGCACTGCGGCTTGTTTCGTTTCATCATCTATGCAAAAATCAAGAACCGTGGCAAATCTGACCGCTCGCAAAATTCTCAAAGCGTCCTCGCAAAAACGCTTTTCGGGGTCGCCCACGGCTCGGATGATCCGATTTTTAATATCGTCCTTGCCGCCGAAAACGTCGACTATCTCACAGGTAGGGGAGAGAGGATCGCCCGCCATTGCGTTGACCGTAAAATCGCGGCGGCGCAGATCCTCGGAAAGCTCGTCGGTAAAGGTCACCTTGTCGGGGTGACGTGAATCTGTGTAGCTGCCGTCGATGCGGAAGGTGGTACATTCGTATATCTCGCCGTCAAGCAGAACCGACACGGTGCCGTGTTTAAGTCCCGTGGGTATAGTACGGACGCCTGCATTTTCAAATATTTCAAGCATTTTTTCGGGAGAGCAATCGGTAGTCATATCCCAGTCGTTGGGAACGCGACCCATAATAACGTCACGTATACAACCGCCAACGGCAAAAGCACGAAACCCGTTATCAGACAGTATTTTTGCGATCGTCATAACGTCCGCAGGATATTTCTTTTGCATATCGGCGCTCTCCTTTCTTTGTTTATTTCTTTATAGTTTTAGTTAATCAAGCGCGTAGCTGTAAATGTGTATACCGTGGGTCAGGATGCCGAAAATGTACTTTTTGCAAGCCGATTCAAAGAGAACGTAAAGCTTTCCATCTTTGACGAAGATCTCCTCGCTCATGGGAGCTGCCTGAACGTCCTTTGTCAGAGCGCCTGCGTCAAGGAAATAGACGGGAACGTCTTCTCCGTTTACCGAAAGAGCAGCGTCGGGAGTGTCCTTGGTAACGTCACTGTAAAAGCGCAGGTGAGAGGGCGAGACACCGTAGGAGCTGGAGAGAGCAAAGCCGTCGGGAGTTTTTGTAAAGCCCTGAACCTGATCGGTCACCGATAGACAAAGCTCGGGAGTGAACACGTCAGCCTCACTGATCTGCTGATAGGCAATTCCGTATTTCGAAGCGTCATCAAGCTTGTAGGCGCAGACAAGCGCGGAGTTTGTGCCGCCCGCAACCTCAAATTTGTGAGTGTCCTTGGTAGGGTATTTTTCGGCGTCGTGAAATTCTCCAACCCAGAGATAATTTCCGTCGGCAAAGCAGAACGCCGAGCGGCTCTCGGGTTTGAAGCTCGTTTTAAGGGTTATCTTGCCGCCGTTTTTCGCGGAGAGCAGCTCTGAAAGAGACATTACCCAAACGCAGTTGTCGTCTCCGTCTCCGTCGTTGGCAAGCCAAACGAAGCCGAGTGCCGACGTTATACCGCCCGTGTGACCCGTGTAGGGCTTGCCGTCGGCGGTGTAAAGCTCGACGTAGAAGGTGTCGTCAACGTCCTCCGCATCGGTTACGTAGATGCGGCTTGCGGACTCGCCGTCAGCCATATATCCGCACTGGAGATAGAGCTTGTTTTCCTCCTCGTATGCGTAGCCTTGGGGGACAAGACCATCGTATATTCCGGGGGTCACGTACTCGGCGTCGGCGTTGAAATAAAATCCGTTGAATACCACGGGGGTAAGGGCGTGAATAGCGATAAGGATCGCCAGAACCAGGGCGACTATCGCGCCAAGAGTTATTCCGAATATTATCAGAGCTTTTTTGAGTGGAGTCAGCTTTTTCGTGTTTTCCATAATTTTTCAACCTTTCTTTTTGCTTTATTACTTCTTTCAAATGCCCGATTTTGCAGTTTCTGTCGGGTGTCAACCTAACATACTATTACAATTATACAGTTTTTTTGCATATTTTTCAATAGCATAATAAAATTTCGCGAAAATCGGTTATCTGCACAAATATTAATCAGCTTTTTTGGATAAAAGGTCTTGATTTGAGAGGGAATAAGTGTTAAAATATATAATAGGAATATGTTTTTTGCCACAGGAGGATAAATATAAATGTACGTTGATATGCTTGGAAAAACCAGAGTAAAGCTTGGACTTCATGCCCACACTACACTCTCTGACGGTCACGCCACTCCCGAGGAGGCGGCGAGAATATACCGCGAGGCTGGATACGACGCTATCGCCATCACCGACCACTGGAAATACGGCGAGGAGAGGGAGATCGAAGGACTTAAAATACTGTCGGGATGCGAGTATGATATCGGCGGACATGACGGCGCCCACGTCGTGCATATCGTGGGTGTTGGTATGACCAGCGACCCCGAGATCCCCGTAGATTGGAAAAATATGCAAAAGACCGCCTTCACCAAGGCGGCAGAGGTGATAAAGAGAATAAAGCTCCATAACGGTCTTGCTATCGCGGCTCATCCCGCTTGGAGTCTCAATACCCCCGAGCAGCTTATGACGCTTGGCGATTTTGACGCATCAGAGATATACAACTCGATTTCTGAGTGCGGAATGAGTGACAGAGCCTATTCCGACGTCATTCTCGATCAGCTTGCGACGGCGGGAAGGCTCACAAATCTCATCGCCGCCGACGATACCCATTATTATAAAGGCGACGAATGCCGCGGCTGGATAATGGTCGAGTCCACGGATATGGACACTCAAAGTCTTTTGCGCGCGATCAGAGCGGGCAGATTTTACGCAACCCAAGGCCCCGAGGTGCATATCGAGAAGATCGCGCCCGACAAGGTCAGAGTTGTTTGCTCTCCCGTTCAAAAGATCGCTTTTCAGGGCAATACAACCTGGGCGGCGGGTAGGATCGTCCGTGAGGACGGGCTTGTAAAAGCCGAATATACCAAGTCTCCCACAGACCGTTTCGTGAGAGCGGAGGTTACAGATGCAAACGGTCTTAAGGCATGGACAAATTACATTATTTTTGATTAAAGATCATTATGGAAAAATTCAGAACAGAATACGATTCAATGGGTGAAGTTTTAGTCCCCGCGGACAAATATTGGGGAGCGCAGACGCAAAGAAGTCTTGAAAACTTCAAGATCGGCGGCGAGGTGATGCCGCGCGAGATCACCCGCGCATTCGGAATACTTAAAAAGGCTGCGACGATGGCAAACAGAGAGCTTTGTCCCGAAAAAATGACCGAGGACAAGCTTTCGGCAATAGAGCAGGTCTGCGATGAAATAATATCGGGAAGTCTTGACGACCACTTTCCTCTGGTCGTGTGGCAGACGGGAAGCGGAACGCAGTCCAATATGAACGCAAACGAGGTCATAGCTAACAGAGGAAACGAGCTTGCGGGCAAAAAGCTGCTTCACCCCAATGACGACGTGAATATGTCTCAGTCCTCTAACGACACATTCCCAACAGCGATGCATATATCGGCGGTGTTGGAGATAAATAGAAGATTGTTGCCCGAAATCGACGAGCTTGCCGCAACTTTCGCACGCATTGAAGCCGAAAACAGCGACGTGATCAAGAGTGGAAGGACGCATCTTCAGGATGCCACGCCTATAAAATTCGCCCAAGAGGTCAGCGGATGGAGAGCGATGCTTGAATGTTCAAAGGAGCAGATAGAGCTGTCTCTGAAGCCGCTTTCGCGCCTTGCCCTCGGAGGCACGGCGGTTGGAACGGGTATTAATGCACCCCAAGGCTTTGGTGAGCTTTCGGCAAAATATATCAGTCAGCTTACGGGATATGAGTTTGTTACCGAGGAGAACAAATTCCACGCGTTGACAAGCAAGGACGCGCTTGTTTTCGCGCACGGAGCGCTGAAAGGTCTTGCGGCGAACCTTATGAAGATCGCCAACGATATTCGCTGGCTTGCGTCGGGTCCTCGGTGCGGTCTTGGCGAGATAATCATACCCGAAAATGAGCCTGGGTCGTCGATCATGCCCGGAAAGGTCAATCCGACGCAGTGCGAGGCTCTGACGATGGTGGCGGTGCAGGTAATTGCCAACGATACGGCGGTTGGTATGGCGGCGTCACAGGGGAACTTTGAGCTGAACGTCTTTATGCCGGTGTTGATCTATAATTTTTTGCAGTCGGTCAGATTGCTTTCCGACGGCATCAGATCGTTCAACAAAAATTGCGCCGTCGGCATCAAGGTCAACGGTGAGAAGATGAAAGAGAATCTTGACCGCTCGCTGATGCTTGTTACGGCGCTTAATCCTTATATTGGATATGAGAACGCGGCGAAAGTGGCGAAGCTTGCGTATGCCGAGGATATTACACTACGCGAGGCGTGTTTGAAATTAGGATTTTTGACACCTGAAAAATTCGATGAGGTTTTTAAGCCGGAGAATATGGTGTAAAGAGGGAAAATAAAATGTCAATTTCAGAAGAATCGTTAAAAAAGCATTACGAATGGCAAGGCAAGATAGAAGTAGTGACACGATGCCCTATTGAAAACAGGGAGGATCTTTCGCTGGCGTACACTCCGGGAGTGGCACAGCCATGCCTTGAAATACAGAAGGATGTAAATAGATCCTACGAGCTGACGAGACGCTCGAATATGGTTGCCGTAGTCACCGACGGAAGTGCGGTCTTGGGCCTTGGAGACATAGGACCCGAGGCAGGAATGCCGGTAATGGAGGGCAAATGCGCTCTTTTCAAGGCTTTTGCTGACGTAGACGCCTTTCCGCTTTGCATCAAGAGTAAGGACGTCGACGAGATAGTCAGAACGGTCTATCTGCTTTCGGGCAGCTTTGGCGGCATCAATCTTGAGGATATAAGCGCGCCAAGATGCTTTGAGATCGAAAAAAGGCTCAAGGAGATCTGCGACATCCCCGTTTTCCACGATGATCAGCACGGCACGGCGATAGTTGTGGGCGCGGCACTTATCAACGCTTTAAAGCTGGTTAAAAAGAATATTGCACAGGTCAAGGTGGTCATCAACGGAGCCGGCGCGGCGGGCATTTCCATCGGCAGACACCTGATGAATTTGGGCGTTAAAAACCTCGTTATGGTCGACCGATATGGTGCTGTCTACGAGGGAAAAGCTGAAAACAACGAGGCACAGGAGGATATGGCGAGGATCACAAACCGTGGCGGCGAAAAGGGAAGTCTTGCCGACGTACTTAAAGGTGCGGACGTGTTCGTCGGCGTTTCCGCCCCCGGACTTGTGACTGCCGAAATGGTTAAGACAATGGCAAAGAACGCTATCGTTTTCCCTATGGCGAACCCCACCCCCGAGATCATGCCCGATCTTGCAAAGGCAGGCGGCGCGAGAGTGGTCGGCACTGGTCGCTCGGATTACCCAAATCAGATAAACAACGTGCTTGCCTTTCCGGGAATATTCAGAGGCGCTCTTGATTGCCGCGCCTCGTGCATCAACGAGGAGATGAAGATAGCAACGTCAAATGCTTTGGCAAGTCTCGTCTCCGATGATGAGCTTTCCGAGGACTACATAATTCCCGCGGCACTTGATAAAAGGGTCGCCTCGGTTGTCGCCGAAGCGGTCATTAAAGCCGCTCGTGAAACCGGAGTTGCGAGGATTTAAATGCAAAATTAAAATAAAAGAAGGTAAAAAGATTTGTCTGCGACTAAAAGTGAGTTACAATATAAAAAAATGACCGAAACGCCGGTCTGGTTATTGGTCATCTCTCTCGGCATACCCACCACAATAAGTATGCTAATCACAAACATATACAATATGGCGGACACCTATTTCGTCAGCACGCTTGGCCCCGCGGAGGGCGGCGCGCCGGGAGTAGTGTTCAGCGTTATGGCGATACTGCAAGCCTTTGGATTTATGTTCGGTCACGGAGCGGGAAGTCACGTCAGCCGACTGCTTGGCGCAAAGGACGAAAAGAAAGCGGGATATTTCCTTACTACGAGCCTCTTGCTCTCAACCTCCTGCGGACTTCTGATAATGATATTCGGTCTTATATTCAACGAGCCGCTTATGGATTTTCTCGGAAGCACGAAAGATATATTGCCGCACGCGGTGGAATACGCGAGGTATATTTTTATAGCCGCGCCCGCAATGACGGCGTCCTGCGTCTTCAATAACGTCCTGCGTTACGAGGGCAAGGCGACCTTCGCGATGATAGGTCTCACGTCTGGCGGAGTTCTTAACATACTGCTTGACTACGTGTTCGTAATGCAACTTGGCAAAGGAACCGCGGGAGCGGGACTTGCTACGGCTATCTCGCAGTATATAGGCCTTGTGATCCTTGTGATACCGTTCTTGGCGGGAAAAACTCAGAGCAAGATAAGATTTACGCGCGGATTTATCGGCTGGCGTATAATCTGGGATATCGTATCGACGGGATTCCCCAGCTTTATCCGTCAGGGACTTGGAAGCATATCCACCGCAATGCTCAACACTCAGGCGAGAGCCATCGGGGATACGGCGGCGGTCACGGCGATGGGCTACGTTTCCAAAACGGTTCAGTTTATCTTCTGCGTAGGACTTGGCATAGGTCAGGGCTTCCAGCCTCTCTCGGCATTTAATTACGGCGCTAAAAAGTATAGCCGTGTCAAAAAGGGTAGCTACGTTACCATGATCTTCGGTCTCGTGCTTATAGGCGTTCTTTCGGCGCTCTGTTTCATTTTTGCCCCCGCTATTATAGGACTTTTCAACTCCACCAAAGACCCCTTGATCACAGACATCGGAGCTGTGGCTCTCCGCATAAATTGCTCGGTGCTTTGGGTACTGCCGTTTACGGTGGTCGGAAATATGATGTTCCAGAGCATCGGAAAAAGAGTGCCTGCGATCCTTCTGTCGGCACTTCAAAACGGAGTTGCGTTTATTCCCGCGATCTATATTCTGCCGTTCGTCTGCGAAAAGCTGTTTGAAAGCCCGCTTCTCGGACTTGAAATTGCTCAGCCCGTGGCATACGTTATCACTGCAGCGATAACCCTGCCCGTGACGCTGATATTCCTTCGCAAGCTGCCGCCCGACGGAACTGAAATAAAAAAGAAATTATAAAAGTAAAATCGAGGTATAATATGAAAACTTACGAAATAAAGAAAATGACCGCTCCTGCAGATTGGTCGGACAAGCCGATAATAAATATTGATACTTCCTATCTTGACACTCCCGACACCGTGAAGGCTTGGGCGCAGATAGCTTACGACAACGAGGCGCTTCTGGTTCGTCTCTGGACCGAGGAATATCAGCACAGAGCGACCGAAACAGGCCCAGTTGGCGCGCCGTACGAGGACTGCTGTCTTGAATTTTTCTTCTGCCCTATGGAAGGAGACCCCAGATATTTCAACTTTGAAAACAACGCTATCGGTTGTTGCTATCTCGGTTTTGGAAGCGGACTTTCAGATCTTGTGCGCCTTGTTCCCGATACCGACGAGGATATTTTTGAGCGAAAGGTAACGAAATTTGACGGCGGCTGGCAGATCAGCTACAAGTTCCCCTATTCCTTTATAAAGAGATTTTTCCCCGATTTTATGGTCTATGAGGGTAAAAAGATCCGCGCGAACTGCTTCAAGTGCGCCGATCTGACAGAGCCTCCCCACTACCTCTCATGGAGCGCAGTTCCCACAGAGAACTTTACCTTCCACCGCCCCGATTGCTTCGGAGAGATGGTGTTTAGATAATGGTGTTTAATATTTGAGTTGTATTGTTAAACAAAAAATGATAGCTTATAACTGCGTTCTTCGGAAGGTGTTTTTATTATATTATTTTTTCGCCAAAGAGCTTGATGTTTTGTAAATTTTGTGATATAATATATATGCTACACAAAACCGAATAACTTTGAGGGATGACGGTCTTTCTATAATATAGAGGGGATATTGTACCTTTTTTTGACATGCGACTTTTGAATTTGGTAAAAGCGCCAATTCCAACAGGTCGTATGTCGGATACCATTATCCCGTTCATCTGGTTTTGTGTAGCAGCAATCGGAGTTGGCGTTTTTCGGTGCGTAGCTTCGGTTACGCACCTTTTTTATGCTAACGGGGGAATTTATATGAGCAAGAATATTCAAAAAAATATAATTGATATTACCGGTGTAGAACTTACGCCCGGAGATCCTGCCACTTGCCTTGGCAACGGAGAGAGGGGCTTTGAGTGTTGTTGCGATGAGTGCGACTACTTTTTGTCTTGTTTCCCCGAATTTGTTCCACAAGGTAAAGAAAAAAACATTAATAAATAGCTGCATTATAAAAAGTCCTTTCCGTAGAAGAAAGGACTTCATTTTTATACTAACTTATTTTTAAAAAGTTTTTGGAGAGGGGTTCGGGGAGAACCCTTTTTTTCAAAAAGGTTCTCCCCGAAGTTCTATCAAAAATCACTCATACAGCTTGCCCATTTTCTGGAGTCTGTCGTACTTAGCTTTAGCGTTTGCTTCAGCCTTAGCGAAGAGAGCAGCAGCTCTTTCGGGGTTGGACTGTGCAAGACGAGCGTAACGGGTCTCGCTCTTAATGAAGTCTACGTAGTTACCGGTAGGCTCCTTAGAGTCGATGATCAGCTTGTTAGACTCGAGAGTGGGGTTGTATCTGAACGTCTGCCAGTAGCCTGCCTCAACTGCCTTCTTCATTTCGAGCTGGCAGTTCTGCATGCCGCCCTTAACACCGTGCATCTCACAAGGAGCGTAACCGATGATAAGAGAAGGACCGTTATATGCCTCAGCCTCGGTAAGAGCCTTGAGGAGCTGGTTCATATCGTAGCCCATAGCAACCTGAGCGGTGTAAACGTAGCCGTAGGACATAGCGATCTCTGCAAGATTCTTCTTGCCGATTGCCTTACCTGCTGCTGCGAACTGAGCAACCTGACCGATGTTGGAAGCCTTGGAAGCCTGTCCACCGGTGTTGGAGTAAACCTCGGTATCGAATACGAAGATGTTTACGTTCTCGCCGGAAGCAAGTACGTGGTCAAGACCGCCGAAGCCGATATCGTATGCCCAACCGTCACCACCGAAGATCCACATGGACTTCTTGTTGAGGTAGTTCTTTTCAGCGAGAACAGCGGGAGCAACAGGGCAGCCTGCCTCTGCAGCCTTCTCAAGCTCAACGATAAGAGCCTTGGTAGCCTTCTCGTTAGCGGCGCCGTCGTCGAGAGTAGCGAGGTACTCGTCAGCAGCAGCCTTGAACTCAGCGCTTGCCTTGTCGGAAGCAGCCATTTCCTTAACCTGAGCGATAAGTCTCTCGCGGATAGCCTTCTGACCGAGGTACATACCGAGACCGTGTTCTGCGTTGTCCTCAAAGAGGGAGTTAGCCCAAGCGGGACCTCTGCCTGACTCCTTGTTTACAGTGTAAGGAGTAGAGGGAGCGGAGCCACCCCAGATGGAAGAACAACCGGTAGCGTTGGAGATATACATTCTCTCACCGAAGAGCTGTGTTACGAGACGAGCGTAAGAGGTCTCGGCACAACCTGCGCAAGAGCCGGAGAATTCAAGCAGGGGCTGCTTGAACTGCGAACCCTTAACAGTGGTGTTGATGATCTCAGGCTTTTCTGCTACGTTAGCAACAGCGTAATCGAATGCTGCCTGCTGGTCTGCCTGAGTTGCCTGAGGAACCATACGGAGAGCGTAAGCCGAAGCATCAGCCTTTTCACCTGCGGCAGCAGCCTTCTTGTCTGCATTTGCGTTAACGGGACAAGCCTTTACGCAGAGGGTACAACCCATACAGTCAAGGGGAGAAACAGCCATGGTGAACTTGTAGTTGGTCTTGATAACGGGCTTCGCGCAGAACTTGGTGGATTCGGGAGCCTGAGCAGCCTCCTCCTCGGTCATAGCGAAGGGACGGATAGTTGCGTGAGGACATACGAAAGCACAGCTGTTACACTGAATGCACTTGTCGGGATTCCACTCGGGAACCATAACGGCAACGCCTCTCTTTTCGTAAGCGGCAGAACCCTGAGGGAACTGACCGTCAACGTATGCTTCGAATGCGGAAACAGGGAGACTGTCACCCTTCATAGAGTTGGTGGGGTTAACAACGTTGTTAACGAAATCAACGAGGTCAGCACGATTACCGGTTACGAGAGCTGCGGGAGCGTCTGCTTCGCAGTTAGCCCAATCAGCGGGAACGTCTACCTTAACGAAAGCGTCAGCGCCTGCGTCGATAGCGGCATAGTTGAGGTCAACCATAGCCTGTCCCTTCTTGATGTAGGACTTGTATGCCATCTTCTTCATGTACTCGATAGCTTCCTTGGCGGGAAGGATCTTTGCAAGCGCGAAGAATGCGGACTGAAGAATGGTGTTCTTAACCTTAGCGTTACCGATCTGCTTGATAGCAAGGCTGGTAGCGTCGATGGTGTAGAAGTTTACGTTGTTCTTTGCAAGGTACTGCTTAACAGCTGCGGGAAGGTGAGCGGAAAGCTCCTCTACGCCGTTCCACTGGCAGTCAAGAAGGAATGTACCGCCGGGCTTAACGTCGGAAACCATGTCGTACTTCTTGAGGTATGCCTGGTTGTGGCAAGCTACGAAGTCAGCCTTGTTGATGTAGTAAGGAGACTTGATGGGGGAGTCACCGAAACGAAGGTGAGAAATGGTGATACCGCCGGTCTTCTTGGAGTCATACTGGAAATATGCCTGGATATACTTGTCGGTGTGGTCACCGATGATCTTGATGGAGTTCTTGTTAGCACCAACGGTACCGTCTCCGCCGAGACCCCAGAACTTGCAAGCGATAGTGCCGGCAGGAGCGGTGTCGGGAGCAGGCTTCTCGTCGAGAGAAAGACCGGTAACGTCATCTACGATACCAATGGTAAAGTTAGCCTTGGGAGCCTCTGCCGCAAGATTCTCGTAAACTGCGAAAATGGATGCGGGAGTGGTGTCCTTGGAACCAAGTCCGTAACGGCCGCCAACGACCTTGATGTCGCCTCTGTTCTGAGTAGCGAGAGAGGTAACAACGTCGAGGTAGAGAGGCTCACCGAGAGAGCCGGGTTCCTTGGATCTGTCGAGAACCGTGATCTTCTTAACTGTTGCGGGGATAGCAGCAGCGAGCTTGTCCGCGCAGAAAGGACGGTAAAGTCTAAACTTAACGAGACCGACCTTTTCACCGTTTGCGTTCATGTAGTCGATAACTTCCTCAATAACGTCGCAAACAGAACCCATAGCAACGATTACTCTCTCTGCGTCGGGAGCGCCGTAGTAGTTGAAGAGCTGGTAGTTGGTACCGATCTTCTCGTTTACCTTACCCATGTATTCCTCAACGATAGCGGGAAGAGCATCGTAGTACTTGTTACAAGCCTCTCTGTTCTGGAAGAAGATATCGCCGTTCTGAGCGGTACCGCGGAGAGCGGGCTTGTTAGGATTGAGAGCGTGAGCGCGGAAAGCTGCAACAGCGTCCTTGTCAAGCATCTCCTCGAGGTCAGCGTAGTCCCAAGCCTCGATCTTCTGGATCTCGTGAGAAGTACGGAAGCCGTCGAAGAAGTTAAGGAAGGGAACTCTGCCCTTGATAGCAGAAAGGTGAGCAACCGCACCGAGGTCCATAACCTCCTGGGGGTTGGTGTCAGCCAGCATAGCGAAACCTGTCTGACGGCAAGCGTAAACGTCGGAGTGGTCGCCGAAGATGTTCAGCGCGTGGGACGCTACGCAACGAGCGGAAACGTGGAATACACCGGGAAGAAGCTCACCGGCGATCTTATACATGTTGGGGGTCATCAGAAGAAGACCCTGAGAAGCGGTATAAGTGGTGGTGAGAGCGCCGGATGCGAGAGAACCGTGAACGGTACCTGCCGCGCCTGCCTCGGACTCCATTTCAATAACGTTAACGGTAGTTCCAAAAACGTTTTTGAGACCCTGAGCTGCCCACTGATCGGTGTAGTCAGCCATAGGGCTGGAAGGTGTGATGGGGTAGATACCCGCAACTTCTGTGAAAGCGTAGCTTACGTGGGCGGCAGCCTGGTTACCGTCCATGGAAAGCTTTTTTCTTTCGATTGCCATGTTTGCAATACCTCCTGAAAGTTTATTAAAATTTTTTAAAAACAAAAAATTGAGCGGATCCTACGTCCAAAATCAAAAAGGGCGCAGTAATCCACCATTAATAATATCACATTTTGCTCCAAAAGTAAATAGATTTTAGAAAAAAACCGATATTTTATTAACAAAAATTCGAACTTTTTATTGGTTGGTAGGGCAAAATGCGACAAAAATGAATAATTATTAGATTTTTTGCAAAAAAAAGCATATCAAAAAAGGAAAGTTCGTGTCATATCGTTAAAAATTGCAGTTGACAAAAGGATACGAAATGAAGTATAATAAAAATGTAAAAAACACCTGTTTTAAGAAACGGAGACTTATATGAATAAAAATCTGATCGATTATATCGCAAGCTGCCCCACGGCGTATCACGCTTGCGCTCACACTGCCGAGATCTTGAAGAACGCGGGATACAAGGAGCTTTTTGAAGCTGAGATTTGGAAAATAAAGGCGGGACGCGGATATTTCGTCAGACGAAACTGCTCGTCTATCATCGCTTTCCGTACCCCCAGCGCAGACGCGACAGGCTTTATGATCACCGCGTCACACTCTGACAGTCCCTGCCTCAAGATCAAGGAAAACCCCGAGATCGCGGACAAGTATTACGTCAAGCTTTCCACCGAGACCTACGGCGGAATGATATATTCTTCTTGGCTTGACCGTCCCCTTGCCGTTGCGGGCAGAGTGACCGTCAAGACCGAAAAAGGAATTGAAGTAAGACTCGTTGACACCAAAGACCCCGTGGCTCTGATTCCCAACGTGGCGATCCACATGAACCGTCAAGTCAACAGCGGTATGAACTACAACGCGGCGGTCGATATGCTCCCTCTTTACGGCGGAGAAAAAGACAGCTTTAAGAGCCGCATCGCGTCCTTGGCGGGAGCGGGAGTTGAGGATATTGTCACAACAGACCTTTTTCTTTACAATCCCCAAAAGGGTTACGAGTGGGGCGGCTACGTCAGCGCCCCCAGACTTGACGACCTTCAATGCGCCTTCAGCGCTCTGACCGCCTTCGTTGAGTCGGCAGACGCGCTTGTAGTCAGCTCGTCGATCCCCGTATACGCCCTTTTCGACAACGAGGAGGTGGGAAGTCAGACCAAGCAGGGCGCGGCGTCCACTTTCCTTTACGAGGTTCTTTCAAGAGCGGCGACCGCCCTCGGCAAGGATTTCTCCTGCCTTGTGGCAAATAGCTTTATGGTCTCCTGCGACAACGCCCACGCATCTCACCCCAATCACCCCGAGTACTCCGACAAAAACCACACCGTTTATATGAACGAGGGTATCGTCATCAAATATAACGCAAATCAAAAATACACCAGCGACGCGGTGTCGGCGGCGCTCTTTAAGCTTATCTGCGATGAAGCGAAAGCTCCCGTCCAGTATTACGCAAACCGCGCCGATATGGCAGGCGGCTCAACCCTCGGTAACATCGCGAACACTCAGGTCTCTCTCAACACCGTGGATATTGGTCTGCCCCAGCTTGCTATGCACTCGTCCTTTGAGACGGCAGGCAAGAAGGACACGAAATATCTGATCCGCGCCCTTAGCGTGTTCTATACTAAAGCGATCAAGGTAGAGGAGGGAAAATGCATCCGTTACTTTTAAAGATCATAGTCTGCTTTATTGCGGGCGCGGGCGCGGGTATAGGAACGGGATTTGCGGGGATGAGCGCGGCGGCGGTCATAGGTCCTATGCTTATCACCTTTCTTGATATGCCCGCATACGCAGCGGTAGGAGTAGGACTTGCAAGCGACGTGCTGGCAAGCGCGGTCAGTGCCTATACCTATAAGAAAAACAACAATCTTGACATCAAAAATGGGCTGATAATGATGGCGTGCGTGCTTATGTTTACCGCCGTGGGCAGCTTTGCGGCAAGCTTTCTTCCCAACGCTACCATGGGAACATTCTCGGTCTTTATGACTATGATACTGGGAATAAAATTTATTGTGAAGCCGGTCATGACCACCAAGGAGGCAATGCTCGGCGTGTCCAAAAAGAAAAGGATCATTCAGTCGGTCATCTGCGGCACGTTTATAGGATTTATCTGCGGATTTGTCGGCGCGGGCGGAGGAATGATGATGCTTCTGGTGCTTACAAGCGTCCTTGGCTACGAATTGAAGACCGCCGTCGGTACCAGCGTTTTCATAATGTCATTTACAGCTCTCACGGGATCGGTCAGCCACTTCGCCTTCGACGGAATTCCCGACCTTACGGTGCTGATACTCTGTATCGTCTTTACCTTTGCTTGGGCGCGCATAGCCGCTATCATCGCCAACCGCGCGCAAACCAAGACCCTTAACCGAGTGACGGGTGCGGTGCTTATCGCTCTCGGAGTAGTAGTGCTGTCTGTTGAATTTTTTATAAAATGATCTACTATCATAAAACCACTTGATTTTCAAGCGGTCTTTGACTGCCAAACAATAAAAACCAAGCCGATAATGAACTAAATGAGGTTCACTCCGTAACGGCTTGGTTTTTATTATATATGCTTGTTATTCCCACTCGCTTAAATTAGCATTATATTGAGTGAATTCAGGTCTTTCCGCGCGGTTTTTCGGGGGATTTGACTGCCATTTTCCGCTTTATCTATGGAGTCTACGAAAAAACGGTATCAAAATGGTATCAATGATACCACCCGGAAAACACGGCTTTCCTACGGTATCCATTATACCATAAAATCAGAATAAATACAAGAGGTTTGCGAAGCTTTTGCAAATTAAGAATAAAATATGTTGGATTGATAATCATTCAAATCTTGCCATATCTTCGGTTAACCATTCATATATATAATTAAACTGTTTTTTGGCATATGTAATATTCTCTTCAGATGGCGTGTATGAATATGAATGATTTACTACACAGCGATTTAATGTTAAAGCGATTGTTGGCGAATAGTTTATGTTGGAACATTCAACTGTATAATAGCTTCCGTCACTCCATTCATACTTAAATTCAAACTTGAAATTGTCAAAACCCTTTTGATGATCGTAGTAACCATAAAACGAAATTGTACGTCTTCCTCCGTCAGACCAATAATGCTCTCCGTTGTAACTCATCCACCCGTCTGTTCCGACCAAAAGGGTTTGAGTTGAACTGAAGGCTTTATCGTTAATATTAACGCCTTCATCTTCCCACTCATACATATAAGCAAATGTACCATCTTCGAAAAAGAATTTCTCTGTTAGTCCATTCGCTTCATCTGCTTTTGCCTCGTTAAAATAGCCAATGTATACCTTCTCGTGCTGATGAAACCGGTCTTGTAAGGATATTAAATCTTTTTCGTTTGTGTTTTGCAAAAGATTGTTAAAGTTAAATGCACTTATTGCAGCACCGCTAATAAAGTTGTCATTTTTATCTGTCCAACCAAGAGTGGTGATACCTATCACCTCGAGATTTTCGTTTGTTAAAATGCCACCACTACTACCAGGCGCAATATAACTCGACGAACAAATATAAGAGTTTCCGCTGTATAGCTTTTCGTACAAATCGCTCCATCTCTCTGTTACCACACCTTCTTCAATGACTAATTCCGTGGAAGAATGAGGATAACCGATAGAGTAGGTGATCTCGCCGATCTCATAAGTTAAATCGATGGAAATATCATTGTAATATGAAGAAATTGTACTGTAATTATCGATTTTGCCTATATAAATATCTTTGTCTATGTGGTAATATGTTCCCTCATTAATATTCAAATATGTGAATGATTCACCGGTAGCATTGTTAGGAATATTGAATATTGCTTGGGCATAATATGCATCTTCCATTACGTGTGCATTTGTTATAAACCATCCTTGGTCATTAAATACAAATGCACTTCCCGTAGCAATCGGTACTTCTCCTAAATCCATTACGATAATTTGAAAAACATTCCCTAAAAAATATGTTTCTTGAGGGATACGATACGCACAATAAATATTATCAGCATCTCCATCTATCCACTCTATGTAATCCCATTTTTCGGTGTCATCGGGAAGAGTAATGCTTGTTGGTTTCTGGCCTTCCTCTATATATTCTTCAAATATTACAGACATATCTGCATCGTACCAAATATAATGAACATCATTATCGGAAATTGCATCTCGCTCATTACATACTTCACACACCCCTTTGACATATTTGTGGCTTGGGGGTATAACGATTTGTTCTTGAATAATCTCTTGGCAAACGCTACAATGTGTTCCTTCCGTCTTGCCATCTGTAGTACAAGTTGGAGGAACTGCGACGTCGATGACAGAACTATGTCCACTTGCGGCAATCGTAGTTTGGGCGACGATTACTATGTTACAGGTACTACAATGGCTTCCTGCTGTTTTACCATCAACCAGACAAGTGGCGGGAACGGCATCATCAACCTCTTCTGTATGTCCTAATGCTGGAATTTGCGAATATTCCGAAAAGCCACACGAACTACAAGTTCTCGTTTGCATTCCTTGAGCAGTGCAAGAGGGCAGAGTCGTTACACTCCATGTTAAAAACGAATGCGAGTGTTCTCCGTTGCCTGTTTCGTTTTCGCTGATGTTAGTATTTTCACTTCCATTATCATTGTTGCCATTATCGTCACATGCTGTGAAGCACAGAAAAAAGGAAATCGACAACATCAGGATCACAATAATCAATAAAGACTTTTTTATATGCATGGTGTTACCTCCATAATTCAAAGGTGTTTTTTATAACGAAAATGTACCGAGAAATGCGATTCTCTTCCGTAGAGACACAACTCACATTATACAGAAATATATCAAACCGTTGTCAAAAGTGTTGTCACACAAATTTATAAAATGTGCAAAAAGTGGCTTGGGATAAGGCTTCCAAGCCACTTATAAGCCTTATTGTATTATTCCCACTCGATAGTGCCTGTGGGCTTAGGCGTAATATCATAGAGAACTCTATTGATACCCTCGACCTCGGAGGTGATACGAGCGCAGATCTTGTTAAGAACCGCGTAGGGTATCTCCTCGATGGTTGCGGTCATAGCGTCCTTGGTGTTGACGGCGCGGATGATCGCGGGCCAGCCCTCATAACGGCTATCGTCCTTAACGCCGACGCTCTTGATGTCGGGAATGACTACGAAATACTGCCATACCTTCTCGGCAAGACCGCAGACGTCGAACTCCTCGCGCAAAATTGCGTCTGCCTCGCGGAGAGCGTGGAGACGGTCACGGGTGATAGCGCCAAGACATCTTACTCCAAGTCCGGGACCGGGGAAGGGCTGACGGTAAACCATAGCGTGGGGAAGTCCCAGAGCCTCGCCGACTACTCTTACCTCGTCCTTGAAAAGGAGCTTTATGGGTTCGCAAAGCTCAAACTGAAGGTCCTCGGGAAGTCCGCCAACATTGTGATGAGACTTGACCGCCTTCTTGCCCTCTGCCGCCTTTACGCTCTCAAGAATGTCGGGGTAGATAGTACCCTGCGCCAGAAATTCGATGCCTTCGAGCTTTCTTGCTTCTTCAGCGAATATTTCAATAAATTCTTTACCGATGATCTTTCTCTTGGTCTCGGGGTCGGAAACACCTGCCAGAAGATCAAGATAACGGTCGGTTGCGTCGATGTAGATAAGGTTTGCGTCAAGGTTCTTGCCGAATATGTCGATAACAGCCTCGCTTTCGCCTTTTCTCATAAGTCCGTGGTTTACGTGTACGCAAACCAGCTGCTTGCCGATTGCCTTTATAAGAAGTGCCGCAACGACCGAGGAGTCAACTCCTCCGGAGAGGGCAAGAAGCACCTTCTTGTCGCCAACCTGCGCGCGGATCTCTTTTACCTGCTCGTCAATGAACGCATTGGCAAGCTCAAAATTTGTAATTCTTTCCATTGTTTCGGGACGAACGTTGCTCATATGTTTTCCTTTCTGAAGGATGCGAGCGGGGAAACCCTTTTGGGCAAAAGGGTTTCCCCGCGCCCCTTCCTAAAACCTTCGAAAAATTGGTTTTATTATAAAATGCAATATAATTTTTTGGGTAAGTTTTGAGGGGTGTGGGGAACTTTTTCAAAAGTTACCCGCGCGCATCCCAATCGCATCCTATTAATTAGTATAGTTATCGAAATAACCCTGAACGAGAACGACGGGAGTACCCTTGTCGCCCGAGCCGCTTGTCAGGTCGCAGAGCGAGCCGATAAGGTCGGTGAGCTGACGGGGAGTAGTACCCTGAGAAGCCATATTACCAACAAGGCTGGAGCCGTCCTTTGCCTTGATAGATGCGGAGATAGCCGCCTTAAGCTCCTCGCCGGAAAGATCTTTGAAATCGTTATCAGCAAGATATTTGAGCTTCAACTCGTTGGGAGTACCGATAAGACCGTCGGTATAGGCGGGGGAGACAACGGGGTCAGCAAGCTCCCAGATCTTACCCTGGGGATCCTTGAACGCGCCGTCGCCGTAGACCATTACCTCTACCTTTTTGCCTGTTTTTGCAAGCACTCTCGCCTGAATATCGAGAACGAGATCGCGGCATTCGCGGGGGAAGAGCTTAACTGCGTCCTCTGTCGACTTGTTGGAGCCGAGAAGACCGTACTTTTCGTTGTATCCGCTGCCGTTCACGGGAGCGGTCATAATATCGTCGAGAGAGCAAACCACCTTTGCGCCGTTGTCAAGAAGTATTCTCTTGGTGCGCGCACGAGTGTGAATGTCGCAGTTGATGATGTGATCCGCGTAGTTGAGAATAGCCTTTGCCTGATTAGCGAAAACGATCTCTACCTCCGCACCGCACTCCTTGATAAGGTCGCCGTAGTACTCAACGTAGTCAACGCCTGTAAACTCGTGCTTCTCGTAACCGAAAAGCTCGCGGTACTTTTCAAGAGAAAGAACGTCGCTGTAAGGGTTAACACCCGACTCGTCGATCATATCCATGCTTACGAGATGGTTTCCAACCTCGTCGGAGGGATAGCTGAGCATAAGGACTACCTTCTTGCAGCCCTTTGCTATTCCGCGCAGGCAGATGGCGAATCTGTTTCTGGAGAGAATGGGGAAGATAACGCCAACGGTTCCTCCGCCAAGCTTTGCTTTGACGTCCTCGGCGATAGCGTCAACAGAGACGTAGTTGCCTTGAACGCGGGCTACAACCGACTCGGTGATCGAGATAACGTCCTTGTCGCGAAGCTCAAAGCCTTCGCACTCCGCTGCATCAATAACGGTATCGGTAACGATTGCCGCAAGGTCATCGCCCTCGCGGAAGATAGGGCAACGAATACCCCTTGAAACTGTTCCGACTTTACGTTCTTTCATAGGTTTGTTCCTTTCTTGTGCCTCTTTGAGGCCTCGTTTATATGAATTTATAATTAACAATGATTTTGACGGTGTATCAGCCAAGATGTCGCGGAAGCTTTTGCCATTTTCGTCTGTTACAGAGTCTGCGACGGAAGAATGGTTTTTTTAATTACGACTTCCAAAAAACAAATTTACATTATATTATAACAGATTTAAAGCGGCATTTCAATGTATATTTTTTGAACAACCGCAATTTTTTTAAAAAATTTGCAAAAAATTGCGATTTCTCGTTTTTACATTGTGAATTATAGCACTTGATATATTATTTGTCAACAATTTGAAAAAAATTGACCGTTACGAAAAATTCTGTCACAGAAAAATATATTTTGTTAAATTTTACGAAAAGCAGCGGCGAACTAAACAACCCCGTGAAAAATCACGGGGTTGTTTATAAATCATTTGATTTCTGATTGGGCTTTCGAGGTCTTGTGCTTTTTCTTTCTGCCGCAGTACTGCGTGCAGAGCTTGTCAGTACATTCGGAGCATTTGAGACAGGTGTTGCTCTGCGCCCAGAAGCGTTCGGGATAGATCATAATGTAGACCTCCCAGACCATAAACGCGGCGACCGCCAGCAGGAAAAGCGAGGTTCCGAAAAATCCGCCTACGAAGATCATAGGGGAGAACATCATAAGGTGATCCCAGTTGAAGATACGGCAGGTGGTGCAGCATCTGTTTCCAAGCAGGAGACGGAAGGGACACCAGATCACCACGCAGATAAGGTCGCAAAGGTAGAAGAATATGGAGATCAGTATTATCCACGAGTTGTCGATGGGTCCAAAATAGTAGAGGACGCCGATAATAGCCGTGACGATCGCCCAGACGAGGAACACACGAAGATAGGCTTTTCGGGTCACGGTTTTTATGTAATTGCGGAGACCCTGCCAGTTAATATCGTGATTGCTTGTCTTAAATCTGTTGGCAAAATTCTTTGCCGAGCCTAAGGGCAGTCTGTTTTTGATGGGAATGATCTGCTGAAGCATGCTGATCACCCAAATCACCCAAAGTATATGAAAAATTGAAAATTCCTTGAAGAAGTTAAATCCGTCAAGAACATTAAAGCTGTGTTCCAAAAACGTACCCTGCAGAAAGCTGTCCTTTCCCACAAGGAGGACGATGCCGAAAATAAAAACGAGGCATCGGAAAACAAGCTTTAAAACGTACTTTGTTCTCATGCGTGACATATATGTTTTCTCCGTATGAAGTGTTATTTCCGTGTGATGATAGATAGCTTGTCCTATCGACCCTTACAGAGCTACCGATACGAATTTCCCATGATAAAGCACATGTGTCTCGGTAAAGCCGATGTCGCGCAAAAGCGCTCTCGCGTCGTCGAACCCGTAGTCAAGTGTTTCCTTTGTGTGACTGTCGGACGACAGAGTAAGCCTGCCGCCCTGCTTTTTGATAAGGTGCAGCAGATCGACGTAAGGGTAGGGAGTAGTGCGAAATCCGCGGGAAATAGCGCCGGTGTTAAGCTCGAAGATCAAGCCGAGATCTGCTATTCCTTCGGTGAAATCCCTCGCCATAGCGTGATATTTGGGATCTCCGAGAAAAAGCGGTGGGTATTTTTCGTCAAATTTCGTTATGAGATCGTAGTGACCTATAACGTCGGGTCTCCTTTTCTCGATATAATTGCAGAAAAATGAGAAATAGTCCTCGGCAAACGCCATGTGATCGTAATTCCAAGCCTCAAGACAGGAGTTGAAATAGTCGCGGCTTGAATCTATGGGAGTATATCTGCCGTCCATGAGCGAATAGTGAGAAGAGCCGATGATATAATCGAAGCGCGAGCGGTCGCATAGCTCGTGAGCGTCCTCCTCAATTCCCAGATATATCTCGATCTCTCCCTTGTATTTTTCTTTGAGGCGAGTGATCTCGGCAATATATCCCTCGGTGTCCTTCATGCAGTATCGAAGGTCAAAGGACGTGTAGCCGTGGGACGAAAACCCAATCGAGCAGAAGTTTTTTTCAAGCGCGGCTAAAACGATCTCCTCAGCAGAGTCCTTGCCGTCGCAAAAGGTACAATGTGTATGAAGATTTGATATCATTTTCCGAATCCCCTTGTACTTATCGGCAAGCTCTCCTTAGTCTCGATGTTCTCCGGTAAAATGTTTTTGTCAAGTGTGAGCGCGGAGGTCTCAACGTCATTTATACGCATATAATTTCTCCTTAAGCGTAGCTACTTGCTTAATTATATCATTCTTTCGTGGAAAAGTCAACGATAAAAAGCGAAAACACAAGCAATCGATAAACTAAATCAAAGCGCTTGGACAATTTTAAGACCAATGTTTTTGCGTTCCGCGTAAACGCTTGACAATAAAACTGTTTTGTGTTATACTCTTTTTTGCGTCACCAAGTGTTTTTGATTTTTGAGGTGTCTATGAAGATACAGCTTTCAGACCATTTTACTTACGGAAAACTGATAAAATTTACTCTTCCATCTATCGCTATGATGATATTTACGTCGATCTATCTTGTGGTAGACGGCTTTTTCGTGTCCAATTTTGCGGGCAAGACCCCATTTGCGGCGGTCAATCTTATCATGCCCGTTCTGATGATCCTCAGTACGGTGGGATTTATGTTCGGCACGGGAGGCACGGCACTGGTAGCCAAGACCTTGGGTGAGGGCGATAGAGAAAGGGCAAATAGCTATTTTTCCCTTTTAGTTTACGTGGCATTTGCGCTTGGTTCGGTTCTTGCCGTGGTTGGGATTGTGTTTATCGGTCCTATTGCATCTCTGCTTGGCGCGGAGGGATCGTTGCTTGATAACTGCGTCCTGTATTCTCGCATCATTCTTGTAGCTTTGCCGTTGTCCATATTGCAGGTAATATTTCAAAGCTTTTTCTCGGCTGCTGAAAAGCCGGGACTTGGACTTCTGATAACCTTTTTGGCAGGCATGACCAATATTATACTTGACGCAGTGCTTGTGACGCTTCTGCCCCGGGAGTATAAGCTTGCGGGGGCGGCTATAGCGACCGCGTTGGCGCAGGCGGTTGGCGGCATCGTGCCTCTTTTCTACTTTTTCAGAGAAAACGGCAGTCTTTTGCGCCTTGGCAAGACTAAATATAACGGTAAAGCGCTCATTAAAGCCTGCACCAACGGTTCGTCGGAATTTATGAGCAATATCGCGATGAATTTGGTGGGTATTCTGTATAATTTTCAGCTTATGAGCTACGCCAAAGAAGACGGCGTTGCGGCGTACGGCGTGATGATGTATGTCAGTATGATCTTTTCGGCGGCATTTCTCGGCTTCACCATAGGTGCGACGCCGGTTATCAGCTTTCACCACGGCGCGGGCAATCACGACGAGCTGAAGGGTCTGCTTCGTAAAAGTCTGTATCTTGTCGCTGTCTTCGGTATGGCTATGGTAGCGTTGGCGGAGCTTCTTGCCTTCCCGATATCAAAAATGTTTGTCGGATATGATCAGAATCTGCTGGAGATGACGGTTTACGGCTTCCGAATTTTTGCTCTTTGCTTTGCGTTTTTGGGCTTTGGTATTTTCGTTTCGGGATTTTTCACCGCACTTAACGACGGACTTACCTCTGCACTGATCGCATTTTTGCGAACTATCGTTTTCCAAACCGCCGCAATCATGATCCTGCCTGTGATCTGGGAGCTTGACGGCGTTTGGATATCCGTGGTAGTGGCGGAGTTTATGTCTCTTGTGCTTGGCGCGATTTTCCTTGTGGCGAAAAGGAAAAAGTATCATTATTGATAATGGATTTGTTGTCACGTGGGTTCAAATCCTTCGACTCAAAAAAACATAAAATGGATCTATGGAAATTCGAAAAAAGTTAGGGACGTAATGCGCCCTGATCACGCCAAAGGCGTGTATATCATCCGCAGCTTGTTGCGGTATATCATCAATGCGAAGCATTGTATATCATCAAGCCGCAGGGAGATGCACGCTTGTGCGTGATGAGATACAGCCCCGAAGGGGCAGATGATATACACCACGCTTCGCGCGGCGATGATATACCAAGCCTGCGGCTTGGATAAAAAAATCCGCATTCTCTCGAATGCGGATTTTTTGGCAGGGGCAGAAGGGCTCGAACCCACGACCCACGGTTTTGGAGACCGGTACTCTACCAACTGAGCTATACCCCTGTATTTTACGCCGTTTTTTACACAGCTTAAATATTATATCACAGTTTTTTTGAAATTTCAATAGGTTTTTGAAAAATATTTGCACTTTTTGAAATTATTTTTATGCGTATGGCAAAAAAGCTTTTATTTATTCGGTTTGAAAATCCAAAATGGCGAAGCTTGGCCGTAAAACAGTGTTCCGAGCCTTTTTGCCACTGAGCCGCGGGTCGATTATTGTATAGTTAAAGAAGGCAGCAAAAAACGAATAACGTATCAACATGAAAAAAAGCTAAACCCCTTGGCGAAAAACTGCATACTATGCTATAAAATACATGGTAGGATTTAGCCCGCAAAAGAGATAAAATCGTCAACAAAAGCGAAAAGAATACGTGGATGTGCAGAAAAACAATATACGCCCGCGAAATCGGCGAAAAAACGGTCGCAGTAATGTCTGAAATCTGCGACAAGCTCCCCGCATATATGTAATATAATAAAAATGAATGAAACTCAAAAAGCCCAAAGGCAACAAATAACATAAATTACAAAAATTGGATAAAAACGTATGTTTTACTTGTTGTAGTAAAATTTGCTTATTATCCACTTCTTTTTTTTAAAAATCACAAAAAATTTTTCCTAAAACTTCAAAAAAAGGCTTGACATCCATTTTGAAAGGTGCTATAATGTAGAAAGCAATGAGGCTTTAATGGGATAACTGTCTCTATTTCACGATGTCGGGTATGGCCACCCCGAATAAATGTAATGGAAAAGTGACCCAAAAAGTTGGCAAAATAAAGGAAAAGCGGATGTGATCTGTCTGAATAGGGCAAGTTGCGGCCGCCGATCTTGGTTTTGTCAAAAACATTCATTTCTATCAAACTTTATAAAAATTTTTTCAAAGGAGAAAAACAATGAAAAAAACGATGAAGAAGATTCTTTCGTTCGCACTTGTTTTGGCAATGTGTGTTTCTGTTGCACTTCCTATTTTTGCAGCAGAACCCGAATGCCCCGGCAATGTGAATAAGGATCACTTTAAGACCAACTGCACTTATACGTATGTTGATACATATGCTCCTAAGTGCGGTGAGAGAGGTTACACTGTATACCAGTGTAATGGCTGTGGCAAGTATTTTGCTGATGATTTCACTCAGAATCTTGAACAGCACGACTATCAGGTAACTACGGCCCCCACTTGTGGCGAGGCTGGTTCCGAGAAGTGTACAAAGTGTGGCGACGAGCAACCGATCACTGCTCTTGAACACGCTTGGACTCCCTCCGCAAACATCTGCGGCGAGCCCGGTGAGAAGATCACTCAGACCTGCTCCAACTGTGGCGAGACCCGTGAGGTTGAGGTCACCGGCGAGCACGACTGGAAGATCGTTGTAAAAGAAGAGCCCATCTGTGGTAAAGACGGCCTTGCAATTTACACATGTAACGTTTGTGGCTACGAGAAGGAAGTTGCAATCGACTGTGAAACCGCTGAGGTTGGCGGACACAAGTGGGTGTTCGTAGAGGCTGTTGCGAAGACCTGTACTACCGACGGTAACACCGCTGGTTACGTTTGTGATAACGAGGGCTGCGACGCTGTTGCTGAGGTTGGCGACGTTATCAATACCGTTGACGAAGAAGGCAACCCTGTTCAGGTAACCGTTGCTTCCAAGTACGAGGTTGTTCCTGCTTCTCACGAAACCACTGAGACTTATATTGCTGCTACCTGCGTAACTCCCGGCTACACTATGTATGTTTGTACTGTTGAGGGCTGTGGATACGCAACTATGGAAGTAGATCCTAATGCTCCTGCTCTTGGACACGAGATGCCCGCAAACGCAACTGTTACTACTACTGCTTGCGCGATCGTAGACGGCGTTTTCGTTCCCGGTAAGACTGTTACAACCGGAATCTGTAATCAGTGCGGCAATAACGCTACTGTTACCGAGACTGTTAATCACACCTACACCTCTACCCCTGTTGCAGCTACCTGCACGACCGGTGCATACACTGTTTACACTTGTACTCACTCCACCGCTTGCGCAGCTGTAGAGTCTGCTAAGGGTGAGCCTGTTGCGGATGCACACAAGGTTGTCTACATCTACGAGGGCAGCGAGGATGCTGCGAATTATCCTAGCCTTCCCCTCGACGGAACTTATGCTCCCACTTGCACAGAGAAGGGATACTGCTATAAGGTTTGCGCTAACGGTTGTGGCAATGAAATGGCACTTATGGATGTTCCTGCTCTCGGACATGATTACGGTGATCCTGTTTACAACTGTGGCACTGGTATGAACGACTACACCTGCGCTACTTGCGGCGACGTTAAGAGTGAGGCTATTGAGGGCTTCAACAAGAATGATTACACTCACCACTACGATTGGATCGATAATGGTGTTTGGAATGGCACAATCGCAGTAAACGTTGACAACGGTTGCGGCAAGCCTGCTATTTACAACTACACTTGTGATCACTGTAACGAAGCGATTCTCGTTATCGTAACTGCTAGCCACACTGTTCCTGCAGGTTGGGTAGACAATGCTAACGATCCCACCTGTACTCAGGACGGCAACTATGCATGGTTCATTTGTGCTAAGGATGACTGCAAGGCATACTGCTACTATGATGCAGAGGGCGCTCTCGTTGTAATTCCTAACGCTGAGGGTGCAACTACTCCCGAGCTTGTTGAGAACTCCGATATGCCCAAGGCTGTTGTTATCGCAAAGACCGGTTGTGATATCGTTATTGATAAGGAATACAAGGCTCCTGTTTGCGGTACTCCCGGACAGACCGCACAGTGGCACTGTAAGAATGATAACTGTGATGCAGTAGCAACTTATGACGGCATCACCGTTGATGCAAATGGCAATCCCATGGTTAAGGCAGGCGACGAGGCTAAGCTTACCGGCTCCAGCGCTCTGTCTGTTGAACTCACTGTTTCCCATGCTTGGGCAAACACCGACACTCTTGTTCTTAATCACAAATATGAGGGTGCTGCTACGTTCCAGACCCGCACTTGCGCTGAGTACGGCTACAAACTCTATGCTTGTACCAACTGCGACGCTTGGGAGTGGAGATACTACGCACAGGATACCGATCACAATATCGAAAAGACCGAGCCTGAGTGTACTGTAAACGGTTACTACGTTTGTACAAACGCTTGGTGCCAGCACAGAGATGCTCTTGGCAATCTCGTTCTCAATACAACTAACCCCACCTACGAGGTAATCTGGTCTGAGGGTCACGTTGATGAAAATGGCGATCCCATTATCTGCGTAGCCGAGGATTTCTGGTGCGCAGTTTGTAACCCCGAGTTTATTCCTAACCCTGCATTTGATGAAAATGCTGAGGAAAGCGAAACTAACCCCAAGATGATCCCCAGCGGTAATACCAAGCTTCCTCACTACGAGTCCCACAACACCGCTGCTGAGGATTGGAAGGCAGCTGTGCTTGCTAACGGAGTCCACTCCCCTATGGGCGGTATGTACGCAACCGAGCTTGACTACTCCAGAGATTGCACTCAGTGGAGCTACATCGTTTACGTATGTCCTGACTGTGAGGACGACACCAAGGGTGGTCACTTCACCGTTAGAGAAGAGGCTCCTTGCAAGGAGCATCATGTAATAGCTGGTAATAAGGAATACAAGGCAGCTGATGCTAAGAGAATTCCTCATAGCTCGTTTACCAAGATCATTACTCCTGCAACCTTTACTGAGGCTGGTGTAAAGGCGGCAATCTGTTCTTGCGAAGGATGCGAACAGATCGTTGCTACCAGAGAGTACCCCAACGAAGAGATTGGATTTGATCTCAAGGTTGACAGTGCTATCTATGCAGGCGCAGACATCGTTGACTCCGGCAGAATTGAGGTTGACGTTCTTGTAAACGCTTACGAAGTATACGCTTACAGCATTTACTTCGACCTTGCATACAATGCAAATCACCTCGAATTCGTTGAGGCTAAGCTTCCCGATGGTTCTCCCTTCGGCGAGAGCGGACTTGACGCATACGCTACTGTAGATTCTTTGACCAATGTTGGCGAAGCTCACGTTTACCTCGCTAACTACGGCGAGAAACTCTCCAACATTCCCTTCGATCTCTACGGAGAGCAGTTGGCAGTAGTAACTCTCGTATTCGACGTTAAGGCAGTTAACGCTACCGGCACCGGCAAGACCGGCTCCGCTGTGGCTCTTAACGACATCAGCGTTCTCGATGCAAACGGTAATCTTATCACCGTTGCTGATGAGGCTGTTGCTCCTGCAAAACCCAACGTTAACCTTAACTCTATCCTTTCCGAGAGCTTCGATATCTACATGCTCGGTAACGTTACCAAGGGTGTAGTTGAGAACCAGAATCAGGATGCAAGAATCGACGACTTTGATGCTCTTAACTGGGAGGATCTCTACCTCTCCGGCGAGTATCTCGCAGCTGCCGACATCAATAAGAACGGCGAGCTTGATTCTTACGATTACGATTACATCTGTGATTACATCGTAAAGGCAATTGATTACTACGAACTCTGCGATAAATAATTTAGGAGGCAGCGATGCGAACCAAAAGAATATTAACAATACTTTTGGTTGTTGCTCTGACTATTGTTTGTGGGGCTATGAGTGTAGCCGCTCAAGACGATGCTAACTCCTTCCAGATGGCAGTGGAGGTTAAATCCTCCACTGCTATGTCAGAGGAGCTCTGCATTTTGAAGCCGGGTAATGGCGTTGAAGTCAGTGTGATGATCACCGAAAATACCGGACTTAGTAGAGTTTTCGGATTTGACATCAAGTATGATGCTGAAGCTCTCGAGCTCGTATTGACGGAAGAGGGCGACGTAGATTTTACCACCTACAAGCTCTTGGGAGAGAGAACCGCTGAAAACGTTTACGTTAAAGCTCCCGGAGTAGTTGCTTACAGAACCGGTGGTGTTGATTCCACTATTAAGCCTACTGGTAAACTCGTTACTCTGAAGTTTATCGTTAAGGAGGCTTTTGAAGGAACAATCAATATTACCGTTGACGGTTATCAGAATAACATAGTTTTTGCAGACGGTTCACATGCCTACGATGAAGAAGGAAATGCAAACGAAGGCACAAACGTTGTTATCAAGGACTCCAACACTCCCGATTATGATGGCGCTACCATCTATGTTCATGAGTATGGTGAGCCTATAGTTCAGGAAGCTACCTGCACAACTGAAGGTACTATTACTTATCCTTGCACCACTTGTGATGAAAAGGTTGTTGTTAAAACTTCCGATGTGTTGCCTCACACCCCCGGTGCTGAAGCAACCTGCACAGACCCTCAGGTTTGTACTGAGTGTGGTTTCGAGATTGCACCCGCAAAGGGACATTCCCCCGAGGATGCTCCTGAAAAAGAAGCAACTTGTACCGAAGACGGTCTTACAGGAAAAACTGTATGCACAGTCTGCAACGAAACGTTAGAGGAACAGGTAATTCCTGCAAAGGGACACACTCCCGGCGACGAGGCAACCTGCACAACTGCTCAGGTATGTACTGTTTGTAATGCCGAGCTTGCTCCTGCAAAGGGACATACCCCCGGCGACGAGGCAACCTGCACAACCGCTCAGGTATGTACTGTTTGTGACGCTGAGCTTGCTCCCGCAAAGGGACACACTCCCGGAGATGAAGCAACCTGTACAGCCGCTCAGGTATGTACTGCTTGCGACACTGAGCTCGCTTCTGCGAAGGGTCATACTTACGGTGACTGGGAGGTCGTAAAAGAAGCAACTACTAAAGAGGAAGGCGTTCAGGCAAAGACTTGTACCGCTTGCGGTCACCAAATTACCGAAAGCATTCCTAAGATTGAAAGTAACGACGCATGGGTATGGATTGTTGTAATCGTAACCGTCGTTGTACTTGCTGGCGGTGGCTTCTGCCTTTACTGGTTTGTTTTCAAAAAAAAGAAATAATTTGATTTCTGAACAGGGCTAACGATTTCACTGTTCGTAATAGACAGGCAATCTACCAAGGTAGAATATATTAAATTAGTTAACAACTGACATCGCTTTCGATAGATTGCGGTGTCAGTTTTGTTTTAAGTTTACTGCTTATATTTTTATTCCCCAAATTTGTTGGCAGATTACTTGTAACATTAAATTTGAATAAAAAACGGAGTTAATATGTTAATCAGAAAATCAACCGAGACGGATATTATTTCGATAATGCCCATATTTGACGAGGCAAGGAAGACTATTGCCGCGCTCGGTATCGATCAATGGCAGAACGGATACCCGTCCGAGGAGATAATTTTATCCGATATTGAACTGGAGCAGTCTTACCTCTGTGAGCTTGACGGAAATATCTGCGGTACGTTTGCTATGCTGTCTTGCGGTGAGCCGACCTACGATAATATCTATGACGGTCACTGGCTGACCGGCGACGAGAGCCAAAATTATGTTGCCATCCACCGCGTTGCCATTTCGGTCTCCAGCCGCGGTAGCGGACTTTCGGGGAAAATCATTTCTTATGCCGCCGACTTTGCCAAAAACATTGGTAGAAAAAGTCTGCGGATCGACACCCACCGAGGAAATCTCGTTATGCGTCGTATGCTTGAAAAGAACGGTTTTCGGTATTGCGGAGTAATCTATCTTGAAAGTGGCGACGAGAGAGTTGCTTACGAAAAACTTATCTGATAAGTTTTTATGCCTCGTATGGTACCTACAAGAGAATATCAAAACAAAAAGCTGCGAGACCTCGCAGCTTTTTGTTTATAATACGATCATCATAGTAACCGTCAGAATTATTAAAAATCCGAAATTAAACGCCGAGAAAAGACCGATATATTTGAGGGTCTTTCCCTTGACGTGCGAGGTGTACTCGCGGAAAGTGATAAGGCTTGCCAGAGAGGAGATCAGAGTTCCAACTCCACCGATGTTTACGCCGACCAAAAGCTCTCTCCAGTTGTCCGTGAATTCCGACAAAAGAATTGCCGAGGGTACGTTACTTATCACCTGACACGAAAGCACGCTTGTGAGCAGTGTATTCTTTTCAAGCAGATACGAGAAGAAGTCGCTGACGACACCGATGCGCGATACGTTGCCCGCAAGGAGGAAGAACGACACGAAGGTCAGAAGCAGGGGATAGTCTACCTTGGCAAGCGCCCGTCTGTCCGAAACAAGTATTGCTATGAAAATGATGGGCAGACAGACGTAATAGGGTATAAGTCTGAACACTGTAAGTATGGTAAGTGCGAAAAGTATAAGATAAAAGACGGTGCGACCCTTGGAGAAGCTTTCGTTCTCACCGTCGGTCAAAGCCAGCGATTCTTTAGGGATAAAGAAGCAGCAGACCGTGAAAAGCACGATAGAAAGGACGAAAGGCAGAAGCATAACGCCCATAAATTCCATAGTGGGAATGTTGAACTTGGTATATATGTAAAGGTTCTGGGGATTGCCGAAAGGGGTCAGCATACCGCCGAGATTTGCGGCGATGTTCTGGAAAATGAAGATAGGCGCCATATATTTTTCCTTGCCCGTAGAGGTAAGGGAGATATATCCCAAGGGGAGAAAGGTGAGGAGCGCCATATCGTTTGCGAGGAACATCGAGCCGATAAAGGTGATGTAGACGAGAGATAGAGCCAGCGTCCTCGTATTACCCGCGCATTTTACTATCTTGCGCGCGGTGATAGTGAAAAATCTGATGTTTTTCAGCGCGCATATTACCGCCAGCGTGCAGAAAAGGCAGGTCAGCGTTTTGAAATCGAAATACCCCAGATATTCTGCGTCGGGCTTGACGAAAAAGCAGGAAATGACCGCTAGGGTGGAGGCGATAACTAGAACCGTATTTTTCGCTGCAAAATCCTTGACGAGAAGACCTACGCGGTGCAAAAGCTCGATAATATTTACGTTGTGATGATGGTGATGCTTATGATGGCGTACTGCAGTTGATCTGTTCATAAAAAAGCTTCCTTTTATTTAATATACTCAAACACAAACCAAGGAAAGAGTATATCAAAAAAAGGAAGCTTTGTCAATATATTTTTTGAAATTTATTCTACGATATTTTTAGCGGTTTTGGCGGTCTTTTTGTATATTATTGCCGCGAGAACCACCGCAAGTATTCCCGAGATCAGCTTGCCTGCGATGACAGCAGGGAGATACTCGGATTTATATGACATAGTGAACGCCAGATGGTCGGCAAGAGTGAATGCCGCGCTGACGGCGAATGCCGAATTGAGGACTACGCCTCGCTCGTCCATATCCTTCATCATGCCGAACGTGGTGACGCTGGTTGCAAGTGTGGAAATAAATCCAAGGACGCTCTTTTCGTTGAGTCCCGTCTTTCTGCCGAGGGCGCGGAGGGGCTTTCCGATAAGCTTTGAGATAATATAGAGCAGAGGAAAGGCTCCCGCCATTACGCAGGCGATATTGAATACTATCTCAACACCGCCCATGGTGACCGAGGGGTCGGTGTAGGGAACTATATCAAAGCCTGTAAGATACTCAAAAATGCCGATCACAAGTCCCGCGATAACGACAACTCGGATAACGATGCCGAAAACATTGAAGATCTTGACCGATATATTGGGCAGAACCAAAAGTCCCACCGCAAGTATTGCCGAGAGAAGAATGAGAGGAAGCAGATTTACGAGCAGAGTAAGAACTCCGATCCCGCGCATAAGTCCCGACACAAAGCAGCCTACGGGGATAGTGCATATACCGCAAAGGAGACCCAGAAGCACGCTCTTTCTTTGAGCTTTGTCTACCGCACCCATAACGAAGGGGAGAGTAAAGGAGAAGGTAGCGCCCATCATCGAGCCGACAACAAGTCCGTTGAAAAGCCCAACCTCGGTCGATAGCGCAAGATCCGAGGAGATCTGCGCGCCGCCCATGTCGTTGGCAAGGATCAGACCGATAAAGGAGGAGGGGTCGATAGGTATTATCTCCGCGAAAGCGGCAAGTGGGGTGGTCAAAAGCTGGGTTATAACGGGTGCGAGAACGATCATTCCCACCATCGAAAGCGCCAGATTGCCAAGCATGTATATACCTTTTTCAAATTCCTTGCCGATCCCCAGCTTATTGCCTATTATCAGGTCAACTGCGGCAACGGCGGCAAAGACAGCCATTATTATCGATACTATATTCATAAACGCTCCAAAAATAATTTTGTCTTGATTTTATAAAGCCTTTTTCCATTAAAGATGGATTATGTCTATAACCACGTTTCCATTATATCACTTTTGAAGCGGTTTTGCAATATATTTTCATTTTTTTACATTCTTTCTTGAATTTTGACATGATTTATGATACAATGAAAACAAGCAGATGTGGCAACAATGCCTTGGGCGTTGGCGCGCTAAAAGAAGTTTTCAAAAAGAGTTTTAGAAGGTGTAGGTATGAAAAGAGCAAAGGTTATAGTTTTGGCAGGACAGTCTAACGCCGTTGGCGTGGGACACGTCAAATATCTGCCTAAATTCTACGATGATGAAACGATTTCAAGATTCAAAGCGGGCTTTGACAATATTCTCATTCGTTACATATCCCACGATATCCGCAAAGATTCTTTCGTAAAAGTTGCGGTCAATCAGACCGAAAAAAACAAGGATACCTTGGGTCCCGAGGTGGGAATTGCGAAAAAACTGACCGAAAAGTACCCCGAGGAGCAGTTTTTTATCATAAAGTGTGCCTTCGGCGGCTCTGATATGAATAACGGATGGCGTTCACCCTCAAGCGGAGTGCCTTATGACCCCGAAACGGTGGTTGATCCGGCAAAGGCTATTGCCTCGTCTGCATATAGATCCGGTGGCTGGTGTTATCACCAGATAATATCGGTTTTAGGTGACGGATTGGCAGAACTTATGGAGGCGGGATATACTCCCGAGATAATCGCTTTTTGCTGGATGCAGGGCGAGAGCGATTCGGGTATTCCTCTTTGTGCCGAGCCTTACATTGACCGTTACGATTGCATGCTTCGCGATCTTAGGGAGAGCTTCGCGCCTGCATTTGACAACTGCGTCTATATTGATGCTGGAATTTCGGAAGAATGGGGTAATTATGAGCAGATGAACGCTCGCAAGCGTGAGTACGCCGAGAAAAACGGTCACCGTTTTATCGATACGATCGCGGCAGGACTTACAACCCGCAACGAGCCTGAGGAAAACCCCGACACCGCTCACTATGACGTTACCAGCACTATCAAACTCGGCGAACTTTTCGCGGAGTTTATGTAAATATTATACAGGGGGAGAAAACCATTTTTGCAAAATAGGTTTTCTCCCCCTGCACCACCTCTTTCCAAAAAACTCTAAAAAAAGCAAAACCCATAGATTCTAATTTGAATTTATGGGTTTTGGTATATCAATTAAGTTTTCTTGGCGTATCAATTAGACCGAGCAAATAATCCACTGAAACATTATAATGTTTGGCTAAAATAATATATTTGTCTACGCCCATCATTTGTACGCCCGTTTCCCACTTGCCTACTTGCTGTCTTGTAGTTTTCAAAAGAAGCGCTATATCGGCCTGTGTTAAATCGTGATCTTCTCGAAGATCTTTCAATCTTGCATAATGATTCATGGCAGTCCTCTATCCTTTTTTTATTATTATATCATGCACTTTAAAAGATGCGCTTGACAAGCACCTTAAAAGGTGCTATAATATTTTTAAAGCACTCTTTAGAGTGCGAAAGGAGGCAATATATGAAAACTGCGTTAGAAGAATTATGGTATTCTTATCAAATGGAAAATCCCATTGAGGTAAAAAATCAGAGTAAGGAATTACTGATGGAATTAGTGAAAAAACAAGATTATTTGAAAGACAATTTAGATTCCGAAATTTTTAAAATTTGCGAAGAGTGTCACGATATTATTTTTCAAATGAGTGAGATTTCGGAAAAAGAGGCCTTTGTTAAAGGAATACGATTCGCCACAAAATATCTTATCGAAGCGTTGTGTAGCAAAACAATATAATATTTCCTCTTATTTTGAAAGTTTTTGAAAGAGGAGGGGGTGCAGGGGGAGTAGAAAACTTTTTCCAAAAAGTTTTCTACTCCCCCTGCAAAATCATATAACCATCAACCCGACGATAGCTTCAAGGCAGGTCTCGCCTGCTTCGTTGAGCGTGCGAATTTCGATCTTGCTGTCGTCGTTCATCTCGCTTCGAGTGACTGTAAGTGTCGCTCCCAGGTGGGACTCCTTCAAGTAGGAGAGCGAGAGCGAGCTGACGGTGTAGGCTTTGCCCTCATTACTCATTTCATCAAGGAAATCGCAGATCATATCGGGATAGCGAGTGTTGTTCATGTGCATATTGTAGTCGATGTCGGAGTAGCTGATCTTGCGTTTGCCGACCTCAAAGAGGCACGCTTCCTTGGCGATTTTCGCCTTGGGGAGAAGAACGGCGGGGTCGACGGGATCGTCATAATAGAATTTTTCGCTCAAAAAGTCGTATGCACTTGCTCTTACCATATTTTTCGTGTTAAGATCGATAAGCACCCATGTTGACGCCGCCTCGGCGATCTTCTCGCCGCCTCGCAGAATCTCAAAATAACGCATAAAAATGTAGCTTTTGGCTTCCTTGCACCAGGTTCGGACCTCGATCTCCTCGTAGGCGTGGAGAGGCCTATAAATGTTCAGCGAAAGCGCGCCGAGGATAAACGCAAGCCCTTTTTCGTCGCGCAACCATTCAAGAGGTAGCCCCGAGCTTTCGCACTGACGGTTTGCGGTCTCCTGCATATATTCTACGATCTTTGAGGGACGGACGCAGCGGTTGGCGTCGGTGTCGTGCCAGTTGGTTTTTATGTTATAAGAAAATTTCATTATTATAATAAATTCGGGCTGTTCTAACCCTTACTTACCTTTTAAAACTTGTAGGGGCGACCATTGGTCGCCCGTACTTGATGATATTATAATTAAAGCTTTCCTGCCGATCCAAGAACGTTCTCTATCTTATGAGCAACCATCTTCTTGACCTCGGCACGGGCAACGGTGAGGTAGGTTCTGGGGTCAAATACGTCGGGCTTTTCGGTAAGAACGCGGCGGATGCCTGCGGTCATAGCGAGACGGATATCCGAGTCGATATTGATCTTACAAACAGCCATAGAAGCCGCCTTGCGGAGCTGCTCCTCGGGGATGCCTACTGCGTCGGGGAGCTTGCCGCCGATCGAGTTGATCTCCTGAACGTACTCCTGAGGAACGCTGGATGCACCGTGGAGAACGATGGGGAACTGGGGGAGTCTCTTTTCGATCTCCTCAAGAATATCGAAGCGGAGAGGGGGAGGGACGAGAATGCCCTGTTCGTTTCTGGTACACTGCTTGGGAGTGAACTTGTATGCTCCGTGGGATGTACCGATAGAGATAGCGAGAGAGTCAACGCCTGTCTTGGTAACAAACTCCTCAACCTCCTCGGGACGGGTGTAGGAGGACTTTTCCGCAACAACGTCATCCTCAACGCCGGCAAGTACGCCAAGCTCACCCTCAACGACTACGCCGCGCTCGTGAGCGTATTCAACTACCTTTCTGGTGAGGGCGATATTGTCCTCAAAGGAGTGGTGAGAGCCGTCGATCATTACGGAGGTGAATCCACCGTCGATACAAGCCTTGCAGATCTCGAAATCCGCACCGTGGTCAAGGTGGAGAGCGAGATCTACGCCGCTATCCTTAATAGCCGCATTAGCGAGAGCCATAAGGTACTCCTGCTTTGCGTATTTGCGAGCGCCCGCTGATACCTGAAGGATTACTGGGGAACGAAGCTCACCTGCCGCCTCGGTGATAGCCTGAACTATCTCCATGTTGTTGATGTTAAAAGCACCGATAGCGTAACCGCCCTCGTATGCCTTTTTGAACATTTCTTTAGTGTTTACAAGTGCCATTTTTCGTACCTTTCTTGTCTGACGATAAATAAGACAGACGAAATTGTATTTTATTCTTCTAATATATTTTACCATAACATTGAAGGAAAATCAATAGGTGATGGTCATTTTTTTTCGACAAAATCCGCAAAAGGGGCGATTTTCGGGAAAAATAAGAATGAGGAGAGGTCAGCATCCGCAAAGACGCCGATCTCCCCTCGGTTTATCAGCCTAAAACACCGTTGTCGCTACTCTGGTCGCGGTTGTAGTTATCTGCAACAGACGCCACTGCACCGTGGGTTGCATCGGGAGACACACCGATGCCGGGATGCTCGACGCCAAGACCGAAGCTTACCGCTATGGCATTGTTGACTTGTGTCATTACCGCGCCGTCAAGATGACCCATTTTCTCCTTTAGGCGACGTTTGTCCAGTGTTCGTATCTGTTCAAGCAGAATTACCGAGTCCTTTGCAAGTCCGACCTTGTCGGCGTGGATGTCGATGTGGGTCGGGAGTCTGGTCTTACCCATACGGGAGGTGATGGCGGCGGCGATGACCGTTGGACTGTAACGGTTGCCTACGTCGTTTTGTATGATAAGTACCGGACGGAGTCCACCCTGCTCGCTCCCTACCACAGGACTCAGATCTGCGTAAAATATATCTCCTCGTCTGATATTTGTCAGCATTTTCAAATATTCCTTTCGCTTTAATTGCGCTTCCGCGGCGCTTTTTGGAGCCTACCTATGTCGTTAGGAATATTCTTGCCGCAGATAGCGGGCTTTTAATCATAAAAAGGGAAATATCCTGCTTTTTTTGAGGAGCGGTATATCGACACAAAACGCCCCTCTGTTTACAGTTTATGCCGAAATGGACAGCCGTGTCATTGAAAGCACCGGGTAAGACGAGGCTGAGAACAAAATTAACCTCGTCTTACTTGACTTTTTTGCGGTTTTGATGTATTATATATAGATAAGTGTTTATTTTAATATTAATATAATTTTGGGAGGTACGCTTGATGAACTCTGACGTCATCAAAACCGAGGAAACAAGACAGCATGGTAATGAACGGAAAAAGACGTTCCCTCAAAAGCTTTTGCCCGCGATACTTTTATCCTTGGCGGCGCCCTTTACCGTCTGCATTTTCGGACCCTTTGATATATATAGCGGAAATTTGCAGGAATTTTTGTTTTCTCTTGGCGATTTTTTGCCCTATACGTTGCCATTTGCCCTTGTAGCGGCGGCGGTGATCTTCCTGTCCTTGATCTTTTTGAGAGGCATAGCCTTTGATATAGGCTGCGCCACCGTCACATGGATCTCTCTGATGCTTTTCGTCCAGAGAAATTATCTCAACCCCCTTTTAGGAGGGTCTTTCCTTGAAGGAGACGGAAACAACACTCTCACCCTCGGCGAAGGAGCAATAGTCCTCAATACGGTAATATGGTTAGCCGTGGGAGCGGGTTTGATCGTGGGCGCGATATTTCTTCGCAAAAAGAGCGGGGAGATCGTGAGTACTGTGGTGACTATCGCCATGATCGCCCTTATCGGTATGCAGGCGGTGACGTTTGGAATAACCTCGCTCACGTCGGACGTGTTCGTTCCCGTGCTTGACAGACAGGAAGGGCAGAAGATACTGACCTACGATAATATAGACAAGCTCTCGTACGGCAACAATATAGTCTTTTTCCTCGTAGACCGCTTTGACGCGAATTATTACGAGGATATGGTCAAAAAGGATCCTGACTTTTTCTCGGCGCTTGACGGATTTACTCACTTTTCGGATTACACCAGCCTTTACGCCCGTACCTATCCTGCCGTCGCGTCGATACTGACGGGCAAGGACCACGATTATTTCGGGGGTTCAACATCTGCCGCGTTTGAGCGTTTTTACGGTGACGGCGGCGGAATGCTGGGCGTCCTCAAGGAAAACGGATACAGTATAAATCTCTATACCGAAAAGAAATATGCGTATAACGACGCCTCGGTCATGGATGATTACGTAGACAATACCAAGGGCCTCGAAAGGTATTCGATAGACAACAATTTCACTCTTGCGAGGGATATGGTTCTTTTGTCTCTTAGCCAATATCTTCCCGTTGCGGCGAGAGGATGGTCGAGCTATCTAAGCACGCCCACCTTTAACGATCACGCTCTGTACGAGTCGACCGAAGACGAAATGTTTGCGGTCAACTCCAAGGCGACTGCCGATCTTTTGCAGCGTCTTGAGGAGAGCGGTATGCAGACTGTGGACGGAGAAGGACGCTTTACCTTTATCCACCTTTACGGCTGCCACAACATGTCAAAGACCTCAACGCAGAATATCGAGCATACCTTTAATCTTATCTATTATTATATCGATCAGATGAAGGCGCTGGGCGTATACGAGGACGCAACGATAATCATAACGGGCGACCATGCGGCGGCGATTGACGACTACAAGGTGCTGGGCGACGCCAGTGAGCAGGACGACGGAACGAGAGTTACCGCTATGCTCTTTAAGCGGAGCGGAGACGGCGGCACGCCGCTTGCCTCCTCGGCGTCACAGATCTCGCAGGACGAGCTTTGGGCAACTATATGGGAGTCCGAAGGTTTGACAGAAGAAAAGCGCGGAGAGAGCTTTTTTGACATCCCTGAGGGCATCGACAGAGAAAGACGCTATATCTTTGAGGTATACAGAAGCTCAAAGAAAAACGGACTTAAATATAACCGTCTTTACGAATACAAGATTATCGGCAACGCCAACGACGGCGACAGCTGGAGTGTCGTTCATGAGACGGATATTATCCATTAACCTAACAGCGAGGATATATCGGTTGATATTTCGGAGGAATTACAAAAAGAATGTATTCAAGCACAAATAACGGGTCTTGTGAAAGCCGCGGGAAAAGCAAGACGGAGAGGATAGCTTTAAAACAAAAGCTTCTGCCCGCGGTGCTTTTGTCATTGGCTATGCCGCTGACAGTCTGTGTTTTCGGCCCGTTCGATATTTATTACGGGAATATGGATGAATTCCGATATTCTCTTACCGACTTTTTGCCGCTCTGCGCTCTTGGGGCGTTCATCATAGCGGCGGTCATCTTTACCGTCCTTATGCTTCTTCGCGGCAGGGCTTACCGTATAACAAGCGGAGTTATTTTCGCGGTTTCTATTCTGCTTTTTGCACAGAGAAGCTTTATGAATATGGGCGTTGACGCTCTTGTGGGCGACGGAGTGGGAACTCACGGAGTCGAGCTTGTGCCGTTGATATTCAACACTCTTATATGGGCGGCGATTATCGGCGGAGCGGTGGTTGCGGTCGTGTTGCTTTCCAAAAAGCATACAGAGCTTATAGAGACCGTGACCGTAATAGCCATGATAACCCTGATAGGCATGCAGGGCGTCAGTATGCTGGTGTTTTCGCTTACAAGCGACGTCTGGACACGTGTTGACGAGCGCAAGCAGCTCAGCAACGCCGAGGCGGGAAAGACCGACGTCCTGACTTTTGACGGCTTTGCGGAGCTTTCGAGCGAGAAGAACGTGGTGGTGTTTATCGTTGACAGATTTGACGCGGCGTACTACGATAAGATGCTTGAGAGCGATCCCGAGTTTTTTAAGGAGCTTGACGGCTTCACCTATTTTAACGATTATACCAGCCTTTATTGCCGCACCTATCCTGCCGTGACGTCTATGCTGACAGGAATAGACAACGATTTTTCAACCAGCAGGACCGAGTATTTCGACAAGGTGTACTCTGACGGCGGACACCTGAGGACGCTTAAGGAGCATGGCTACGACATAAACCTTTACACCAAGGAATACTACGCGTACGAAAACGCCTCGATTATGGGCGAGTACGTAGATAACGTGACCTCGGTCTCGGGCTATTACGTCAAGGAGCCGTTTCTTCTGTCCTTTGACATGATAAGACTGTCCTTTTCGAGCTACCTGCCCTTTATTGCCAAGGGGTCTATGGGATATATGAGTACGCCCGATTTTAACGCCCATACCGTTTACGAGCTGGAGGGCAAGGACGGCGAGAAGGATATAATTCCTTATGACTCGGATCTTAAAACGGTTTCCGGTCAGGTTGAAAATTCAAAATTTTCTGCCGTGGAGCAAAGAGGTAAGTTCACCTTTATACATCTTGACGGGTGCCATACGCCGATCTCCTACGACGAAAACTGGGAGCCAGCCATAAGCTACGATTCCGACGTGGCGATTAAACTGAATTTTACCATCATATATAAATATATTGAAGAAATGAAGCAGCTCGGTGTTTACGAGGACGCTACGATCGTGATCACGGGAGACCACCCCTACGCGGTAGACGATTACAGTCTTATCGGCGAGGGTGACGGCGACAGAGAGGATGAGGAGTCCACCGAAGTCGAAACCGAAGCTGAGACCGATCAGGGCGGCGACGGAGACCGTGAGCCGAGCGGCGACGGAGAGAACGGAAACGAAAAGGACCGCGGAATCAGAGTTACGGCGATGTTCTTCAAAAAGAGCGGAGACGCGGGGCAAGAGATACGCACATCCACGGCACAGATCTCACAGGACGAGCTTTGGAACACCATATTTGACTCAGAGGGACTTCTTGATGCCAAGAACGGGCTTTCGTTCTTTGATATTCCCGAGGGAGAGGACAGAGAGCGAAGATATCTGCTTCAGATCACCGCCAATGCCCTTGTAAATCAGCTTGACGAGGATCAGATAGTGGAATATAAGATTACAGGCACCGCTCTTGATCCCGAAAACTGGGAAATAGTAAAGAGAACCGACGTCGGCGATCTTTATAAATAAATAGGAGAGAAAAATGGATCAGATCTTGTATTATATATGTATTCCTCTCGGAATGCTTATGAAATGGCTCTGGCAGACGGTGGGTGACTACGGATTTGCTATAATCCTGTTCACCCTTGCCACAAAGCTTGTGTTGCTTCCCGTATCGGTATGGATACACAAAAACTCTATACAGATGGTAAAGATACAACCCGAGATCAACATGATAAAAGTCAAGCACTACGGAGACAGTGACACTATTGCCGACGAGCAGGCAAGGCTTTTCAAGCAGGCAAAGTATCACCCTATGCTCTCGCTCGTTCCGCTTGCTTTGCAGATAATTTTGCTGCTTGGCGTGGTGTTTATCATCAATCACCCACTCAGCTACTTGTTCTCGGTCAGTGACGGAAACGTGTTGGCTCTCGCGGCACATCTCGGACTCAACACCGAGGATTCGGCGTTTCAGCTTGGGATCGTCGAGGCGATAAAGAACGGAACGCTTACCGCGTCAGCATCTGTTGCGGGAGTTGACGGTGCCACTCTTGCGGGAATAGTTGAAAGCGTGCAGGCGTTTGATCTTTCCTTCTTTGGCATCGACCTCTCGGTAATTCCTACGGCGACTTGGGGCTGGTATACTCTCGTTCCCGTGGCGGCGGGACTTTCATCCTTCGTTCTTTGCTTTACGCAGAATATTTCCAACGTGCTTCAGAGCGAGCAGAGCAATTTTAACAAATACGGCGTAATGGCTTTTTCTATCTCGCTTTCGGTAGTACTCGGTTGCATCGTTCCCACGGGTACGGCATTCTACTGGATACTCGGAAACCTTTTCTCGGTGGCGCAGATGTATATTCTTAATGCCATCATAAATCCCAAAAGATACGTCGACTACGAGGCGCTTGAACGTAGCCGCGAGGAGCTGAAAAAGATAGAGGCTCTTGAACCTGCCAAGAAAAAGGACGCCGATTGGAAGGAAAACCGCAAGAGAGAGCGTCAGGATTATAAGAAATTTTTCAAAATAGTCAACAAGCACCTTGTTATCTACTCGGAAAAGAGCGGATTTTACAAGTACTATAAGAGCCTTATCGAAGAGCTGACCTCTCGCTCAAATATCACAGTCCACTACGTTACAAATGACCCCAAGGACGTAATTTTTGAGGTGGCAAAGACCAATCCACAGATAAAGCCCTACTATATCGGACTTAAAAAGACGATTCCGCTTATGATGAAAATGGAAGCCGATATGGTTGTCATGACCACACCCGATCTTGACAAGTATTATCTCAAAAAGTCGATAATGAAAAAGGACATCGAGTACGTCTACGTTCCTCACGCGCTTATGAGTATGCACATGGGAATGAAGGAGGGGTCTCTTGATGCCTTTGATACCGTGTTCTGTGCGGGAGAGCATATAAAGAGGGAAGTGGCGGCGACGGTCAAGTGTTACGGTCTGAAAGAAAAGACCCTCGTTGAGTTCGGTTATCCTCTCGCTGATGATCTTATCGCCATAGGCGAGAGCGAGAGAGCGACGCACAAGAAGGACGGCAGACGCGAGATCCTTATCGCTCCCACCTGGAACGAGGACAATATTCTCGACTCCTGCATCGACGAAATGCTTGAAAAGCTGCTCTCGGACGAGTATCATATCACCGTGCGTCCTCACCCCGAGTACGTAAAGAGATACGGACCTCGTATGCAGGCGATCGTTGATAAATGGCAGGACAAAGTGGGCGACGGTCTTACCTTCGAGCTTGATTTTTCGGGCAATTCCTCGATCTATTCCTCCGACCTTATGATAACCGACTGGTCGGGTATATCCTTTGAATACAGCTTTGCTACAAAGCGTCCCGTACTGTTCGTCAATACCAAAATGAAGGTTCTGAATCCCAACTGGGAGAAGATCGGCTGCGAGCCTATCGAGATCACTCTCCGCGACGAGATCGGTATTTCTATTGAAAAGAGCGACGTTGGGGACGTTGACAAGTACGTCTCCGATATGCTCGGCCGCTCGGGCGAGTTTGAGGAGAAAATAGACGCGGCTCTCCACAAGGCGGTCTACAATGTAGGCTCGGGAGCAAAGGTCGGCGCAAAGTATATCCTTGGTAGCATCGCTGCCAGAAAAAAGAAAAGCTGAAAAAAGCTTTAAATCGAAGAAAGATCTGACGAAAACAAAGAGTTGACAAAAACCGAAAGTTGTGATATAATATCCGATGATAAGAGCAAGGTCTCGCATATCGAGGCAAAAAGGAGGTTTTTGTTATGTTTCTTTTTGAGATCGCACACGGATTATTTGAAATAAACTCGCTTTATATCGACCCCACCAGCGCAACGGTCCTGGCAACGTCCATAAGCGGTATAGTTATCGCGGTGGGCGCGACCGCAGTCGTTCTTTGGAGAAAAGCCAAGAAGAAAGCTGCGGCGGTACTTAATATCGACGAAAACGCGAACAAAGAGGTCGAGGAGGATCTTGTTATAAACGAGGAAGCCGACGAGACGGCTGAAAACATATCCGCAAGCGTAGGTACAAACGACACTGAAAAATAAGCATTTATAATAAAGATCACCGCCCGAGACTTTTGCGTCCGAGCGGTGATTTTTCGTGATAATACAAATTTAACAAAAAAGCTTTCATGGAAAGAATATTTGTGTTGATTTATACAAAGTTGACATTTTACTGCTTTAATTCACTAAAATGTCTTGACAGATAAAGCGTTTTGTAATATAATTATAATAATTTCTTTCATAAAAAGGAGATCGTATCATGAATAGAGTTTACAACTTTTCAGCAGGCCCTTCCATGCTTCCTATGCCCGTCCTTGAGCAAGCAGCAAATGAGCTGGTCTGCTACGGGACGTCCGGAATGTCGGTAATGGAGATGAGCCACCGTTCTCCCGACTATGAGGCGATTATTCAGGCTGCGGAGGCAGATCTTCGCAAGATAATGAATATTCCCGACAACTACAAGGTTCTTTTCCTTCAGGGAGGTGCTTCCACACAGTTTGCGTCGGTTCCCATGAACCTTATAAATCTGAAGCCTGCCAAAAAGGCGCTTTATGCGGTCTCGGGACAGTTTTCAGGCAAGGCGTATAAGGAAGCACAGAAGATGGGCTATGACGTCAAGTGCATCGCTACCACAAAGGACGATAATTTCGATCACGTTCCCGTAATTACCAAGGATATGGTGGATCAGGACGCGTCCTACCTTCACATTTGCTTCAATAACACTATATACGGCACGAAATACTCCTATATCCCCGACACGGGCGACGTGCCGCTGGTCGCAGACCTTTCCTCTTGCATTATTTCCGAACCCGTTGACGTAACGAAATTCGGCGTTATCTACGCGGGAGCGCAAAAGAACATGGCGCCCGCAGGCGTGACCCTTGTTATCGTTCGCGAGGATCTTTTGGGCTTTGCGGATGAGACGATACCCACCATGCTCGATTGGAAGACCATGGCAGACAACGACTCTATGTATAACACTCCTCCTTGCTACGCTATCTATATGGCAGGACTTGTCTATAAGTGGATAGAGCAGCTTGGCGGTCTTACCGTTATGCAGGAAATGAACGTAAAGAAGGCGGCTCTGCTTTACGACTATCTTGATAGCCAGAGCTACTATATTGCCCCCGTCAAGAAGGAGTCCCGTTCGATTATGAATGTTACCTTCGTTACAGGAGACGCTGACCTTGATAAGAAGTTTGCCTCCGAAGCCGCAAAGGCAGGACTTAAGAATCTTAAGGGTCACAGAAGCGTGGGCGGTATGAGAGCGTCGATATATAACGCTATGCCTTACGAAGGCGTCGAAGCTCTCGTCGCGTTTATGAAGAAATTTGCAGAGGAAAACCCCAAAGCGTGAGGGTGCGAGGATGCGGAGGAGGCGCGATTCCCGCTTTTTCGAGAAAAAGCTTGGCAAAAAGCTTTCCCGAATGGGGGTTCTAGCCGCCGTGAAGTGACGCTGAAATTTTGCATACAAAATTTCAGCCTGCTATCCGCTTTCGTGTTGCAACAGTTTAGAACCCAGCCGATATATTTCAACCTAGTTTTAAAGTAACTTTAAGTTAAAGTTAGATAATGTGTCTTAGGTTCAATACCTTACCAATACAAAAACGACAGTGAGGGATTTTTTTAACGAGCGTAGCGAAGTGAAAAATCCACCGACACCCTAAAAGGACCCCTATTCGGGAAAGTTCTTTTGCTTACTTTTCTTTCAAGAAAAGTAAGAATCTCGTCACATACACTAACTACCAAGGAGATATTATGATAAAGAATATAAAACTGCTTAATAAAATAGCCAAGATAGGCACGGATAAGCTTGACCGTACGCTTTTCAACGTAGGAGAGGACGTAGACGCCCCCTACGGCATTATGGTACGTTCGGCAAACATGCTGGACATGGAATTTAACAGTGAATTGCGCGCTATCGCGAGAGCGGGCGCGGGCGTTAACAATATCCCGATCGACCGTTGCACAGAGCAGGGCGTTGTAGTTTTCAACACCCCCGGTGCTAACGCAAATGCGGTCAAGGAGCTTGTTATCGCGGGGCTTATGCTTGCGTCGAGAGACGTTGTCGGCGGCGTTGCTTGGGCAGGAACGCTCACCGAGGACGTAGCGAAGCAGGTCGAGAAGGGCAAGAGCAAGTTTGCGGGCGTTGAGGTCGCAGGCAAAACTCTCGGTGTTATCGGACTTGGCGCGATAGGCGGCATGGTAGCGAACACGGCGGTTCATCTTCGTATGGACGTTGTGGGATGCGACCCATATATGTCCATTGAGGCGGCTTGGAACCTCAACCACCACGTCACAAAGGCGGCAACCTACGACGATATATACGCGGTGTCCGATTACATCACACTCCACGTTCCGTCAACCCCTCAGACCAAGGGAATGATCAATAAAGAGACTATCGCCAAGATGAAGGACGGCGTAAGAATCCTCAATTTCTCCAGAGCCGATCTCGTCAACGCATCTGACCTCAAAGAAGCCCTTGAAAGCGGCAAGGTTGCGGCTTACGTAACCGATTTCCCCACCGAGGAAGTGCTTAACACAAAGGGAATCGTTGCCATCCCGCACCTCGGAGCATCTACCGAGGAGAGCGAGGACAACTGCGCGGTAATGGCGGCGCAGGAACTTGCCGACTATCTGGCGAACGGAAACATCCGCAACAGCGTGAATTTCCCCGCAATAAGTATGGCAAGAAGCGGCGACGCAAGAATCTGCGTGCTTCATAAAAATATCCCCGCGGTCATTTCGAGCATTACTACGATCTGCTCGGAGCAGGGACTTAACATCGAGAATATGACTAATAAATCCCGCGGCGAGGTGGCATATACCATCATCGACCTGACGGGTAAGGCGGATGCCGCCTCTCTCGACAAGCTGAAAGCCATCGAGGGCATTATCAGAGTCAGAATCCTTCAATAATATATATAACAGGCGTCCGCGCAAAAAAGGGGCTGCTTCATTTAGCGCAGAACAAAAGCCACTTTAAAAAAGCAAGGAAAAAATTTGGTTTAAAAATATAGCTTTTAACTTTTATATGTCGAAATCCGCCGATTTCTCGGCGGATTTCCCCATTTTATGTGGCTTTTTAGTCGCGTTTTGGCTCTCCGGCGTACCCCCGTACGCCTATGAGAACCAAACCACGCCTTCTGCATCTAAATGACTCAGCCCCTTTTCAATTCATCACAATTCGTCTTTCTTTCACCCCACGGGATCTCTCCCGTGGGGAATTTTTGTGTTTTGACAACTGTAATTAAGCGTTGTCTGCACTTAATCAATTATCAACAGTGAATCCCATTGTGAAAAGGGTATTTTCTCCTGCGGAAGCAAGTGCCATATCAAGGTCTGTATAGATCTCTACACTCTTAAAGTTAATCGAACTATCTCCTACGGCAGAGCCATTCTTACAGCAGTCAACACGAAGCATGTATATGTTTGACCCTGCAGTCATAAAGGCTTCGGTGTCAACTATAACAGTACACCATTCGCCCGCATAAGTTTGAATATCTGCACCGCCGCAGTTTATGAAGCTCTTATACACACTGTCTTTCAAATGAATAGTATTGATCAGCGATTTGTCTGTGTTCGCCTTAACGGTAAGAACTATGTATCTACCGAGTGTTACAGAATCGTTGATAAAGGTTACGTAGTTATCTTTGTTATCGCTGGGGACTACTCCGTTCTTAACTACAAGCTCTCCGTTTTCATCATGACTATACGTAGCATTCGCTTTGGAGGCAGGTACAAGTGCCGTTCCGGAAAGACCCCATACAGGAGTGTTCAGCTTTTTGCAGAGTTCGTTAAGATCGTCGTGGAACTCAACACCCTTGAAGGTTATGGTCTGAGAAGTACCGGTGTCTTCACAAACGTCGAAACGGAGCAAATTAAGTGTAGCTCCCTCTCCGAGAACCGCGTATATATCCACAACAACAGTGTGCCATTCATTGTCCTTTATGGTGACGAATTCTCCTGCGTTCGCATAATCGATAGCAGTGCCGTCTGCCGTAGTACCCGACATGTAAATATTATTGATATCGGTATCCGTGGTCTTGTAGGTGACGGCTACATATCTTCCGGGAGTGCTTACGCCATTAATAACTCTAATGTTTACGTCGCCACCTGCCGTATTCGTAACAACGAGATATCCTTCGCTGTCGCGAGAAGTAATAGCCGCGGCGGTTTTATCACGTACTATAAGATCTTCGCCATATGCTCCCCAGAACAAGGTAGGATCGATCGCGGCTTCGAATGCGGGATATACGGGATTCGAGGGATCAGTGTTGTCGGGAATAGCAACTACCTGAACGAGAAGCTCATCTCCTGCGCTGACGGCGACAGACAAATAGCCGTTTACTGCACTTGCAGAGGTTACGCTCTGACTTGTGGTGCTATTGTTGATAACGATCTGGTAATTAATGCCGTTGACCTTGGGGTATTTGACGGTGAATATACCCGTTGTAGTGGCGGTGTACTTGTAGAAAGAGCCGTCGGTATCGCCTTCCTCAACCGAAGCGGTCAAGGAACCGAGTTCAGTGATTATTTCGATCCTGCTAACCACGACACCACAGTCGCTACAGGTAAGTTCCTCGTATTTTCCGTCGGCAGTAGTAGTCCACTCGGTGGTGTGAGCAGCCTCAACTGTCTTTTTGCCGCAAGCGAGACAGTAGGTGCAGCAGTCATACGCGCTCTTTGCGGTTGTATCGTGGGTGCAGTCCGAAGCGTTATTGTAGCTTACGGAGTACGCGTTAAAGAGTGCGTAAGCATCAGCGGCACTGTCAAAGAATCCTACCCATGCTACATCGGCTATGTCGCCTATTGCTGCTGTATTGGTGTTAAAGATATCAAGTCTCGTACAACCTATTCCGGTCTCCTTGTTAATAACGCTTGACAATACGTTAGCGTCGAAGATAACCAACTGCCAATCAGAAGACTGGATTAAGTTTTGGGAGTTGCTCGTGAAACTAGAGATTTCCTCTGTGCCTGCGGGAGTTACAAAGATCTCCACTGAGTAGGTGGCAGCTTGGGGTCTTCTTACCATCATAGCTACGTAATTACTTACGCCCGTAAGCACGGGACCATTAGTAAGAAAAATGTAGCCTTCTCCATTTCTTGTAAGGGTAACTCTAAAGTAATCAAGGCCGTTCTCCGCACCTGACGACGCGGTTACATGGTTGATTACACAACTATTAAGAGTAGAGGGGTTAAAGAATGTCAAGCCCTCTTTAACAGTGCTTACGAATCTTGTGTCAATCTTTTCTTCGCAGATTGAGCAAATAAGATGCTCATGCTGAGGATCGTTTGTCAAAGTTACGTAGTTACTGTTAGTGTTCTTTGCATGGTCACAAGCAACTTGAACGTTAGTGAAGTCGGCAATCAGAATAGTTTTGCCGTTATTGGTTTCAGCGTAGAACTCAACGGTAACAGTCTGACCTGCATAATCAGAGAGATCAATACCTGCAGAGCAATCGAACTTGGCGCCCTTACGGCAGTTGGCATCTCCTGACGTATTAAGATCAAGAGCAGCACCCCTTGCAATACTTTCAAGACCGGTGTTGTCAAGCATACCATCGTCGGCGGGGAACTCTACGTATGTCTGTTTGCCATCCTCATCGATAACGCAGATCTTGTAGTTCTTGGTTCCGCTCTCTGCGATAAACCAACCGTAGAAATTGATAGAGTTAGCACTCGTAAGAGGTGTAGCCGAAAGGTCAAAATGGTTTACTACGTTTGCAACACTTGAGGATGTGAGGCTGGTGGTGCCTACTTTAATTCCCTGGAATTGAGCTCTGAAATTTGTATTATTTATAGCGGTGATCGCTGTAGAAGAAGTATATATAGAAATAACGTTGGGTGCATCTTCAGTACCGGGGTTGTTTGCGGGAACTGCGCCGAATTCGACCTTGACGCTCTGGCCAGCATATTCATCAATATAAGCGTAGATTCCGCCAGTGAAAAATACGTTCGCGTAGTAATCGGCTAATCCGAGTTGTGATCCCTCAATTGCGTCTATGTAAGCGGTGTCTTCGTCTGTGAGATTGGCAATAGGAGAGCCCTCCGTAACAGGTTTCCATGCGCTGACGTTGTCGTTTTCGTCGATAACTCTGTAAACGTATCGATCAATACCGCCGTTAACAGCTGCCCATCCCTTGACATAGACTTTATACGCGCTTGTTTCAGAGGTTTTACTATTAAGGGAGTAGCGAACCTGAGCTTCTCTTACATCTACCTGACCGCCGCATACGGTGCAGAGCTTTGCTTCATAAAGCTTTCCGTCTGCGTTGCCGTCATTCTCGATAACAGGAGACCACTTTGTATCGGCGGTGTGATCAGCCTCGGCTGTCTTTGCACCGCAGTAGCGACAGTAGGTGCAACAGTCGTCCGCGCTCTTTGCGGTCGCGTCATGCTTACATCCCTGACCGCCTTCAACGTTAAGGTAGTTGGTAGCGTAGGAACCCATGTATTCGTAAGCCTGATCCTCGCTGTCAAACATAGCAACGAACGCAATGTCAACGGTAACGCCATCTATAACGTTGCCTAAGTCGAAACGGAGCGAAGCGATACCTGTCGCGGGATCGTAATAGTTAGTTTCAGTGATGTCTGCCTCTTCAATAACCGCCGACAGGTCGATGAGGCCGAATCTCCAGTTGCCGTCGCAGTAAGCGGTATTAAGATTCGCGGAGAAGCCAGTCACAGCATCATTCGAGGTGGAGTTTATGTAGAACTTGAACCAGTCGTTTTTGTCTCTGCCGTTTTCTCTGTAAAGAATACCGATGTAAGAACCACTGTCGACAATCTTGTTGCTAGCGGAACTCCAGAGGTAGAAGTACTTGGGAGCGCTGGAGGAAAGGGTAAGGCGTGCGAAGGGCATATTGTTGTTAACCGTATCCTTGATAACGGTTCCGCTGTAGGAAGCACCCTTCTTAGCAATAATGGTGGGATCAAAATAGGGGTTGTCGGTAATAGCGTTCATAGGATAGCCTACGGTGCCTCCGGAATATTTATCGGAGTAAACGTAATCGTTCATGTCATCAACGCCGGTCAGCTTCTCCTTGCTGTCAGCAAACGCGATGTAAGCAACATCTACGGTCTGAGCATCGGTGGACGCGGTATTGAAGATATCGAATCTCATATAGTCTATGAGATAGGTACCGTCGTCCTCGGGCTTGATACCGTTCCAGGTGTTAATGGTAGCAAGGTCAATAATTACAACGTGCCACTCTCCGTCAGCAATAACGCCACCGTTAAAGCCATTGGTCTGAGCCGAAATAGTGAAGTTATCAATACCGCCCGTTGCACCGGTGTTGCCGTTATTAGCGCCGATAAATACTTCCCAACCTTTATTATAGGTGGTTCTGTACTTGATCATCATATACTGACCGCTAGGCTCGGTAATATCACCGTCCTTAACTGCCATAAAGTAACCATCTAAAGTAGCAGTGGTATCGTTTTTGAAGGTTACGTATGAACCGTCTGCTGCAAGATCAGCACCACCCATCCTGACGGGATCTCTCATCTGAACAAGATCAGCGGCGGTTATTATAACGTTAGGAGCAATTACGTTACCCTCTGCGTCGGTAGCAAGCTTTATAGTGTATTCATAGCTATTGCATCCACATATACATTCGTTAGTGTAGGTACGGATGTTACCATTGTCGGAGTAATGCTCGGTGTATGAGTGTTCTTCACTGTATTTGATTATCTGCTCGCACTCGGGACAGTGAACGGTATGGGTATCGCCTTTGTTAACGTACTCGAGCTTGTGAGTTTCACACCCTGCAGACTTTACCTCAATAGAGGGAGTATTGGTGATAAAGTTAGAAACGTCAACCGATCCGCCAGCGTTTGCAGCCTCGCGGATAACGGTGCTGAGCTTGTAAATGCCGGGCACGTTAGCGGTTACGGTATAGGTAACTGTTGCCAGGATGTCGTCCGAGAAGGTTCCTTTGGTCGCTTCGATCACAACGTTTTTGTCAACCGTGCATTGGTAGCCTTCTTTGCCGTTAACGACCGATTTATCAACGTATTTCAAACCAACCGTAACATCGTCAAACTTGGACGTCAGAGAAAGAGCTTCAAGATCTGCCGCATTAGTTATAGCGTAGGTAACTACTATATTTGCGGGAGTGCCTGCCTGTATAGTTCCTGTTGTGACGGCTGTAACCGTGATCTTGGTAGTAGCCGTAGCCGAAAGTGTTTTTCCACAGTCGGAGCAGATGATGCTCTCGCCCTCAAAGTGAGAACGCTCGCAGGAACATTCTATAACCACAGGCTTGCCTGATTCGTCGGTTACAATGTTGCCGTTTTGGTCCTTTTCCTTAGGACCGGGGGTGTAGCTGGCATCGGTGTAATCCTTCATATTGGTGTAGAAGAGATACAACGCCCTTGCAGTGTTCTTCTGCGCGTCTGTTGCGAGATAGTATTCGAGAGTATCGAGCGCATAGTCGAGAACGCTGTATTCGAATTTAGCACCATTTACCAAGACGGTGAAACGAACGTCGAATTCAGTAGGAATGATATTGGTGATGGTAACGAATTTTCTGCCGTCTTCATCTACTTTTATCTTGATGGTCCTGGTGTCGTTCTTGCTCATGTCACCCTTGTATATCTTGGCGGTTTCGACGTTATCAGGGCAATTGAAATAGATTTTTATGCTGACTGTGTTCTGAAGAAGCGCAGAGCCGCCCAAGAATTCTACGCCGGTGCCGTTATTGTCTTCGGTGTAATCTTTTCTTGTGGTAACATCGTAGAAATGCTCCACCGTCATATCGTTGACGGGGTTGGAGCCGCTTGCGTAAAGACCATCGTTCGCAAGGTTTGAGTCGTTATGCTCGAACATGGTCTGAGCCATAGCTCCGCAGTTCAGCATGCTCTTCAAAGGAGCTACGAGATTGGCGTGCGTCTGGCTGCCTTTGTTAGCCTGCTCGACTACCTTGTCGTAATAGTTTCTTACGGTTTTGGTGCGAATTTTGCCGCCGACGCCGTCTTTGAACCACTGCATCTTTACCACGTCGTTCTGCTGCGCGTAAGCGACTGGAACCTCGACGAGCCATCTATTCTTGGTTTCGTCATAAGACAGCTGATTTTTGAATTTCTCTGTGGTGACGGTGCTGCCATCCTCTTTGGGAACGGTGATCTGGATATAGTCGCTATCCTTCCACTCGTCCAGACCCGTGAAGTAAAACATCATAGTGATGCTTCCCGAAAGGGAGACGTTGGATGCACTCAGCTTTTCGCCGTGATCCGTTGTTGACTGTTCGGAAGTGCTGCTGTCTTCCGCCAAAGCTGCGGGAAGAATAGAGACTACCGTAAACAGTATCAGCGTGATCGCAATAGCGATAACTGATGCTTTCTTGAAAATTGAAGTCATTTTCATATGATCTTCTCCTTTATGATTTACGACCCGTGAGGGCCGCTTTTTTGGTTAAGCTTTATGACACCGCGTTTTTTTGCTCTGAAAAGCGGGGGACACTTAGCCATTATTCCATTACACATTATACCAAAACTGCCCGTATTTGTCAAGTGAAATAATAATAAAATGTAGAAAACGACAAAAATTGGGCCATTTGAACAAAAACTAAGACTTGAATTTGGCGATTTGACGAACGAAAAAGTGTGCTTTTCTCAAGCAAAATGCTTTTGAAATACAAAAAAACCGCCGAAGCGGTTTTTTGTATAAACAACGTTTTGTTAAGTTTCTTCGGGGACTTCAGCACCAATATCCCCACCGCCCCAGTTTGCGTCTCCGTTTTCGTCTCCGCTGTAGTTGTAAGGGTCGTTTGCCTTTATATCGTTCTCGGTAAGAGCGATATAAAAAATGGGCATCTCGTAAGTAAGCTTTTTCATAATGCTTTTCTCCTTGAAAATACTCCGTCATACAGAATAAATATTGCGACGTTTAACATGCCATTGTCAGCATGAATATAACTTTACAACATACATCATATCACAAACAAATTGCTTTGTCAATAGCTTTTTGGAAAAATTGTTTTGTTTTTGATTCGGAAAACTGTCGCTCTTCTATAGCAAATGCGACGGTTTGAGTAGAAAACACACAACCAAAGATTGAAAAATAAACCAAAAATGGATAAATCGCCTCGGATTGAGAAAAAATGCAATAAATTTAGCCAAGAATTTATGCAAATATTTACTCGGGGGTTTATATTCAACTGTATGAAAACGGGAGACGCCCCCAAGGAACGTCTCCCAAAAAAACAACTGAAAAATCGATAAAAATTTTTCTTTCTGACCTATCGCAGTGTCTGATCCTTACGCCGTTTTCAGCCTTACTTGCCGTAGGGAACGGGAGGACGGTGTCCTCTTTCTCCCTGTGCCGCGCCCTCGCCGCCGAAAATATCTTCAACGCCTCTCTTGACGTTGTTCATGCCGTTTTGGACGTCGTTGCCGATCCTGCCGACGATGCCGCCAGCACCCTCGGTGCCTGTTGTACCGTTAGTACCTGTACCTTCGGTGCCTGTTGTACCGTTAGTACCCGTACCCTCGGTACCTGTGGTACCTGTAGTGCCGTTAGTACCGGTTCCCGAGCTTTCGGTGTTGCTCTCCCCGGTAGTTTCCTTGTTTCCGCTTTCGGTCTCGGAAGCGGTGCTTTCGGTGATGCTGTCGGTGGAGCCGCTGCCGCTTTCGTCCTCGGTGTTTCTGCCACAGGAGGTGAATGCAGTCGCGCACAGCGCAAGAGTCAAAGCTGCTATCAAAATCTTTTTATTAAGCATACCGGAACTCCGTTTATAATAAATTTCTCGCAGTAGCATATTTTTCGCGTTTCTTGTAAATATATTTTCACGTTGCTTGCAAATATGCCCCGCGCATAATTAGTTTTTCCGTTTTGAGACTAAAAAACCGCAGAAAAATCAGGCAAATATTCTGTAATCAAACGGTTTTCGTCAGAATAAAATGTTTGGAGGGAGGAATCAGCTATGATGGCATTTTTTACCGATATTTCAAATAAATACGGCTTCGAAGTCGAAAATTCTCATAAAAATTTACGGAATATTCTAAGATGCATTGTAAGACGTTTATTGGTATTTTGTGTTTTGGGTCTTTCCGTTATACAAGCTGTATTTCCGACTCCTTTTGCTACGGCGGCACCGACCTCTTCGCCCCCCTTGCCGGCAGAAGAGAGGTCGGTGTCGGCGGATTACTGCTCATCTTTATCCGCGGTAGAGAAGTCGGCGTCGGCAAGACTTGTGTGCGCGGAGATCTCGGACGCAACCGTGACGCTGGAGATTTTTCTTGGCGGCGTGAGCTTGTGCGGTCTTTTGGCAGAGATTACTTATGACGCAAGCAAGGTGAGTTTTGCATCGGCGGATATTCACGCGGAGATCTCTGAGCGGGGCGGCAATCTTTCATACACTGAGGCTGACGGAAGGCTTACGTTGGCGCTGGATTGCTGTCATAACTGCTTTAGCGGGGACATGGCTGAGCTTGTTTTTGCGTTTGCCGATCCCAAAGACGCCGAAACGTCATTTTCTCTGGCGCTTTTGTCGGCATACGCGTGGGAGGGCGATGCTCTCGTTGAGCTGTCAACCTGCGAGCCGAGCGCGATCGCGGTTTCACCGAAACAGACCGCCGACAAAGACACCCCCACGTTAAACTCGGTAGAGATCTCGGTCTCGGGGGACTCGGCAGTTTTTTCGGTTTCGGGAACTGCTCCCGAACGCTCTTTTGCGGCAGGGGTTGAGTTGTGCATAGCCGATCTGTCAAGCCTCGACGTGGAAAGGGTCTGTGCCGTTGGCGTGATAAACCAAAACGGCGACAAAAGCGAGTTTGTTCGAGATGTGAATCTTCCCGCCAAGGGCAGATTTTGCGTGATCGTCAAGCCTGTATCCTATTGCAGGACGGGAGCGGTCTGTGGCAGGGAGATCATACTTTTGATCGAAAACGGATCGATTTTATATTAATGAGAGTATCAAATAAATAAACCGCATAAAAAACAGGCTTTCCAAACCTCAAACGGTATTCGGAAAGCCTGTATTGATTTTGTCTTATTCCTTGTCCTTGATAGCCTGCGCCAGCTTTGCGGGGGTGTTGATCTTGGGGGTAATGTCAACTACGATTCCCGCTTCCTCAAGCTGTATCAAAAGCTCGGCGAGGTCGAGGGAGTCAAGTCCCATTTCGGTAAATTTCTGGTCGGGATTGTAGCTCGATACGGGCCTTCCCTGATATTCTGCGATGATTTCGATGATTTTCTGTTCCATAAAAATTCTCCAATCGTATTTTTTATGTAAGTCAAACCGAAGTATTACCTAATTATTTTACCATAATTTTGATTTTTTGTCAATAAGGCGACTAAAAAATGCAATCGCGGTTTGGCGTGATACTCTTAACGGAGTATCACGCCAGTTCTATTCGCCTTTGGCGAGTGATATTGCTACGCAGTGATATTCGGCTTACGCCGAGTGGTATTCGCTTCGCGAGTTTATGGGCGAATAGAATATCACTGTGAGGCGTAGCCGAACAATATCACTGCCCGCAAGGGCAATATCACTCTTTGCGAAAGCAAAGAATATCACTTATAGACAGCAGAAAAAGAGAGAACAGAATGGATTTCCATTTCGTTCTCTCTTTGTTATTTATCGCCAGTTTCGCATTCGTTTAACAAATGCACAGGTCTTTGCCCATACCCTTATTTAATTTCTCCGCTAAGGACAACACCCATTGGTGTACCTACCGTAAAGCAGTTTTATATTCAACTCAAAAAGGACGAGGTTTTTCTCGTACCTCCTTGCCTGCAAGG
>JAZSRA010000034.1:0-58081 GCA_045538195.1 Eubacteriales bacterium
TCTTTTTTTATGTAATAATTTGACAAGCAATAAAGCATAATTGCTATGCAGAAGACAAAGATAACCCCGACAGAAACTCTGTCGGGGTTGTTATTTGGAAACGTGATTCAATACATTCCATTAAGCTTTGGAAAGTTCATATTTTACATCATTTGGATCAGATTTGTCTGTAATTCTGCAATGATACATCTCTCCGGTGTCTTCGTTTTTGTATACTTGTATTGCTTTCCCATTTTGTATATCAGTATCGAAGAATTTCAAAGGCTTTCCGTCAATGAAAGGAAATGTAATTCCATAACCAAATCTGCGCCACATTCTTTTAGCGACAAATATCTCCTTGCAACGCTCATTACGCCATTTCGTTAAATCCTTGCCCTTTAATTCTTCGGGGGATTGTTCTATAACATTTTTAATGATGTACTTTTCGGTATTGGAATTAACAAATCTTGAATCAATGTTACATCTATATACAAGATAATAATAATCCGATAAAAACCATTCGTGTCCTATGTGTGAAGCAAGTTCGGGATGGTTTATTTTTTGGGCAGAATCTTTATACAATTTGATTGGCTGTCCATAGAAAATTTTATCGTAAAATAAATCATTGTAATGCTTTATCCCGTTAAGATATCCTGTTTCAAAAGGCTTAATATTTTCCTTATAAAATTCGTCTATCGTATTTTCAAAGTCTTCTTCATCTATTGCAAAGAAGTCCCAATGGTAGCCGTCGGAAGTTTTATAATATAATTTGTTACAAGTATGTGTATCTATCAATAAATTATCTTTTATAATATTCTTTGTAATTTTGCTGATTTCGGGATGACATTCTTTTATGATAATACGTAGATATATTTCCGCCCCACCGTTGTACACGGTTTGTTCCAAGATAATAATAGAATCTTTCAACTCCAAATAAAAAAGTTTTGAGCCGTAATTTTCAAAATTGTATTTTGTCAAAGAAACTGTCAACAGGTTTCCTAATATTTTTTTATCCAAGAATTATACCTCCGCCAATAATAAGTGTTCTTATCCATTGCGCTGCTTTATCGCGCAAGTTTCGCCTCTCCCAAAGGGAGAGCCTTTGGATGCGCCTATGCATCTTTAGGGGTATGGGCTTTGCCCGATGCCTTTGTATAACAAAGGCGAAACTGGCGATAAAACAGAACGATAAATAAGAATTTGATGAAGAACTATCATGGGAATAAAAAAGGAGTTTTGGCACTATATGTGGAATGAAATAAAAAATGAAATTGATATCGAGAACTTGATGAACGAATATAGCGGTTTTCACGATAGCTGTATAGTATCAATAAACTATCATAGCGGAGCATTTGTTGATGATGATGGTGCTATGGCAAACGGAGAATTGCTTGAGCATAGCATTGAAATGATATTACATAGTCAGTGGAATAAACCTATTGAACTGCGTTTTACAGGAGTAAGAAAATGTAATATTGTTGGCTGGGAGGATAATTATTTCTGCGACATTTTTGGTGCATATTTGAATTTTCATAGTGACCTACTTGGTAAAACTCGTGATGACAAGCTGATAGTATGGGCGGCTTGGGATGGATTTGATCCCATAAATTATTCGGAAGAAAAACCGCTTTCCGCTAACGGAAAATACTGTACTTATGTAATTGCTGAAAAGTTGTTTTGGAGAATAATGACGGAGGACTAATACAGAGAGACAGATTCCAATTTGTCGAACAGATTAAATACAACCCCGACAGACATTGAAATCTGTCGGGGTTATCTATTTGTTTTCTGCATATCAAATCTTGTGCCAACGGACCGTCGAGGACGCCGGTCCCTACAAGGAGAATGGTAACATCCTTATGAGAACCAGCCATTTTGCGGTTCTTTTTTGTCATTTAAGAGCATTTTTATCGGCATTCGACATCTTGTAGGCAAGATTTTCTTCCTCAAAATGATAGAGAAGAAGCGAGCCGTAGGCATCTTTTTCATAATTAACGTCTCCGATGTAATGAACGTCGAGTATCACCGCGATAACGGTATCATCTATTTGGATGTCGTCAAATATGAATTTTCTATAATTATAAAGCGTCTTTTGGTGGGAGATAGGATCGCCCGTGGGCATAATACGCTCGTAGCACACCGCGGATTCGGTCTTGCCGTCATTGTCGTCCTTGTTCTCGGGGGTGAGGTCGTACATAATTCGCAGGGATACAGAGTAGACCTGCTCGTCGCGAGCGGGAACTATGGGTAATTTGTAATCGTCCTTGGTATGTTCAAGAGTGCTGTTGTTGTAGCTGAGAATAACTTGAAGCTGTTCTGCTTCCTTGATAAACACTGCGCCCTCGTTGGCAAAATAACCGTAGTTTTTTTCTTCGCGGGTGTACTTGCCCTGCTCCTGATAATAAAGCGTAAGGTCGTTTCCGTATTCCTTGTAAGCCTCGATAAGCTTTTCGTTGGGAGTCAGCGTTTTGATGTTTGAGGGAACTATCTTGCTGTCAATTATTCTGAAAGCCAGTATCCCGACGATGGTAATGATCAAGAGGGCAAGTAGACCTTTAAAAACAAAGCCCGCGATCCTTAATCCGTATTTTTTCTGTGGCATTATTTATTCCTTTCTGATTTCGGGTTTTGCCGATTTCGAAACGGTTATTGCATATTTTTCAGTCTGTCAAGTGCGTTTTGCAGGATTATCTGCGCCGAGAGGGTGTCGATGACCTGCTTTCTTTTTTGTCCTCTGGTGTCTGTCTCGTTGAGATAGCGGGATGCCGCCATTGTGGTCATTCGCTCGTCCAGCATAACGATAGGCAAGTCTGCGGTGCTTTCGTCCGCGGACAGATGCTCGCGGAGTATTCGAACGAATTTTTCTGCATGATCGGCGCGAGGACCGTGAGAGCCGTCCATATTGATGGGAAGTCCTACGACTATTCCGCCGCTGATATTTTCTTCCTTGACTATCTCGCAGATACGGGCGGCGGTCTTTTGCATACCGCCAACGCTTATCTGATAAAGACCCGAAGCAACTATGCGATTTTTGTCGCAGGTGGCAAGTCCCGTGCGCTTATCGCCAAAATCGATGCCAAGGAGTCTGCCCTTTGTGTTAAGTAGTCTTTGCATTATTGTCTCCGTAAGTTAAATTTTGAAATCCACGCTGGTCAGCTTGATAAGCATCTTCATACTGTCAGGCTGAACCTTTGCTTCGTGGGCGGCCTTATTTCTGTGAAGCTCGCCGCATTTCGTGCATTTGTGAATGATTATATAGCCCTTTTTTGGGTCGGTCACGACCTTGACAGGCTCCATGGGTGCGCGGCACTCGCAGGCGCGGTCGCCGGGGTTTATGTCCACATGAAGCGACCAGAGGCAGAACGGGCAGTGATTGCGCGAGGTATAGCCTAAAGGCTCCACTTCGCGCCCGCAGTGAGCGCAAGTAAATCCGTTGTCGTTTTTTGTAAATCTTTTGCTTTCCATCAAGGTCCTCCAATAGCGCAAAATAATACATTTTAATTATATACTAAATTGATTTAAAAGTCAAGATGAAAATGCGGCGGAGTGATAAATTGCGGTTTATCGAGGGACTTTGTGGCGAAGCCTATTGAAAGTTTTGCTTTGCTTTTTCAAAAGCGACCGCCAATCCAACGCGCGGAGCGTTGGTCGTCGCGCACACGCAGCGAAATCTCCTTATCGGCGTGTTCTTTTTTGCCAAGCGAAGGAAGGCGCTTGCGTCTACGGCAAGGCGAGAGTGTTTCTCAAAGCGGACCTCGACAGCGAAATCAAAATTGGCGCAAAACTATTTAAATAAACATAACCGACCCTGCCTCTGCAGGGTCGGTTATGTTTTATCTTTCTTCGTATTTGAAGATAGCGCTATGGTAAATTTTTAAAAGCTTATTGGGACTTTTTTTAAGACTGACAAGATAGAAAACGTCTCCCCCGTTGGAGTGATTTAACGAAAAGATGAGCCTGGTATCGTCTTTGCCGATAGCGTAGAGATTATTGATTTGTTTAACCGTTTCCCAATAACTTTTTCCGCTTTCAAAGGAAAAAACGTAATAGAGTGTTCCTCTTTTTCGCACTTGTCGAATGGATTTCATCGTGTCCTCGCATACCTCTAATTGACCTTTGTTGATCGAAACGATTAAAATTAAGGAATCGACCACGTAATAAATCAATATAGACATAAAAGTTACAAGCAAGCAAGTTGCGATGATATCAGCGATCAGAAGGCCTATCAGATAAAGTAATAATGCTATACCGATAAACAACAGCATGAAGACAATAGTTGCGGGAATACTCTTAAGTACGTTCTTTTTTAGCTTTTGCCCGATCTCGGTCTTCGTTATTATCTTGTAGCGTTCTTTTTCGTTATGCATAACGATCAATCCTTTTTCAAAGACTTTTTAGTTCCATCGGGGTACTGGATAACTGTACTGTCCAGTTGCTGACGGAAATTCTTACGAAATTCAGCGATATACTCGGCGCGGAGCTTGTCTCTTTCGGCTAACTCCTCAGGGGAGAGGGCCTCGCCCGCCTTGATGCGTCTGGCGTACTCGTTGAGCTTTTTAGTTCTTTCGGATACTGCTTCTGACATACCTTAACCTCTGATATTAAGACCAAGCTTGAAGGACAGATCTTTGAGTATCTTGCCCGATACCTTATCTACTTCCTCAACGGTCAATGTTCTGTCGCTTGCGCGGAGGGTTACGCGGAAGGCAACGCTCTTTTTGCCGGTGCCAAGCTTTTCGCCGCGGAAGATGTCGAAGAGCTTAACGTCCTCACAGAGCTTACCTGCCGCCTTTGCCATAACCTCCTCGATAGTTCCGACCTCAATATCCTCGTCGCAGACGAAGGAGAAGTCACGGTAAACCGCAGGGAACTTGGGCAGGGGCTTGTAGTCGATAGTCATATCGGAAGCCGCGAAAATAGCGTCGAAGGAAAGTTCAGCGGCGTAAACGGGGGTATTTACGTCGTAATTCTTTGCGGTGAGGGGGTGGATCTGACCGAAAATACCCAGCTCCTTGCCGTCAGCGGTGAAGATCTTCGCGCATCTGCCGGGATGATATGCCTTGTCCTCGGAGAAAGCTACAAACTTAGCTTTTTCAATTCCCGCGGATTCGAGAATGTTCTCGATAACGCCCTTGAGTGAGTAGAAGTCCTCCTCCTTGCCGTAAGCGGCGAGAGTGATGACCTTATTCTCGTCTGGGAGAACGTTGTCGCCCTCGTTAGGGATATATGTGGTCGCCATCTCAAAGAGACGGACGTCCTCGTTGGAGAAGTTAATGTTTCTTGCCACGACCTCCATCATAGAGGGAAGCGCGGTGGTTCTCATTACGCTTGTATCCTCACCGAGAGGATTGCTGATAACAACGCTCTTGCGGAGCTTGCTGTCCTCAGCCATACGAATGTTGTCGTAGTACTTGGGAGAAATAAATGAGAAAGTCTGGATCTGGTCAAAGCCCATGCCGTAAAGGAGATGCTCACAATCAACCTCGTACTGCTGCTTGGGAGTTCTGCCACCCTGGGTGGTCTCTGCGTAAATGCAGGTGGACTTGATCTTGTTGTAGCCGTAGATACGGATAATTTCCTCGGCAATATCCTGCATGCAGGTAAGGTCTGCGCGGAAGGTAGGAACCGTGATCTCGTTGCCGTCAACCGTACATTCAAGTCGCTCAAGAATGTTCTTCATATAGTCGTAATCAAGCTCAACACCAAGGAACTTGTTTATCTTTTCTACGTCAAGAGGAAGCTTGACTGCCTCGGGCTTGGTGGGGTAAACGTCGATAATGCCGTCAACTACTTCGCCTGCTCCGAGAAGCTGAACAAGCTCGCAAGCGCGGAGAAGTCCCGCCATGCAGTTTTCGGGATCAAGACCCTTTTCGAAACGAGCCGAGGACTCGGTTCTCATGCCGTTCTTCTTCGCGGTAACGCGAACAGAGGGACCCGAGAAGCAAGCAGACTCGAATACGACCGTTGCGGTGCTGTCCTTGATCTCGCTGTTAGCGCCACCCATAACGCCCGCGAGAGCGCAGGGCTTCTTTTCGTCGCAGATAGCGAGCATGGTGGAGTCAAGCACATGATCCTTGTCGTCAAGAGACTTGAAAAGCTCGCCGTCAGCGGCACGGCGCACGTTGATAGCAGAACCGTCGAGCATAGCGTAGTCAAATGCGTGCATAGGCTGACCGTATTCAAGCATAACGTAGTTGGTGATGTCAACGATGTTGTTGATGGGACGAACACCTGCAGCGCGGAGTCTCATTCTCAGCCAAAGGGGCGAGGGAGCGATCTTGACGTTCTTGACGACCTTTGCCGCATATCGGAAGCAGAGGTCGGGGTCGCTGATCTTTACCGAAAGATAATTCTCGATCTTGTCGCCGTCGCCAAGCTCCTTGACTACGGGAGCAGGGATGTTCAAGGGCTTATCAAAGCTGATCGCGGTCTCGCGTGCAAGACCGATTACAGAGAGACAGTCAGGGCGGTTGGAGGTGATCTCGAACTCAACAACAGTATCGTCAAGCATGAGAGCGTCCTTTATGTCCATTCCCACCTTGTCCTCAAAATCCTTGCCGAGAATGAGGATTCCGTCCTCGATCGCGTCGGGCATATCGTGGAGGGTGAGATTCAATTCTGCGATAGAGCAGAGCATACCGAAGGATTCAACGCCGCGGAGCTTGCCTGCTTTAATGGTAATATCACCGGGGAGATGAGCGACGGGAATAGCCGCGGGAACGATGTCGCCTGCCTTGACGTTCTGCGCGCCTGTAACGATCTGCGTTACCTCGCTGCCGATGTCGACCTGGCAGATCCAAAGGTGGTCGGAGTCGGGGTGGCGCTCCATGGAAACCACCTTTGCAACCTTTACGTTCTGAATGTCCTCGCCTAAGATCTCAAATCCCTCGACCTTAGAACCCGTGTCGGTCATTCTGTCGCAGTATTCCTTAGTCGAAATACCGTCTGTATTCGTGAAATCGTGAAGCCATTTAAGTGAAAGATTCATAACTCTACCTCCTATCAAAACTGCTCGATGAAGCGTACGTCATTCTCATAGAAATGACGAATGTCACCGATGTGGTATTTGAGCATGGCGATACGCTCAACGCCCATACCGAAAGCAAAGCCGCTGTAGACCTCGGGGTCAATTCCGCAGTTGCGAAGCACATTGGGGTGAACCATACCCGCGCCGAGGATCTCTATCCAACCCTCGCCCTTGCAAAGACGGCAACCTTTACCGCCGCACATAAAGCAGGAGATATCAACCTCTGCGGAAGGCTCGGTGAAGGGGAAGTGGTGAGGACGGAAACGAACTCTGGTCTCCTCGCCGAACTCCTGTTTCGCAAAGGTCTCAAGCATACCCTTAAGGTCTGCCATAGTGATGCCCTTGTCAACTACAAGTCCTTCCATCTGGTGGAAAAGAGGGGAGTGCGTTGCGTCCATAGCGTCGCTTCTGTAAACGCGACCGGGGGAGATTATACGGATCGGGGGCTTCTGCACCTCCATAGTTCTCGCCTGAACGGGAGAGGTCTGCGAACGAAGGAGGATCTTGTCGGTGATGTAGAAGGTGTCCTGCGTGTCGCGCGCGGGGTGATTCTCGGGAATATTCAGAGCCTGGAAATTGTAGTAGTCGTACTCGACCTCGGGACCCTCGGCAATAGAGAATCCCATGCCGATAAAGATCTCCTCCATATCTCTCTGTACGAGAGTGAGGGGGTGACGGTGACCGACCTTTGCCTTTTTGCCGGGAACGGTAACGTCAAGCTTTTCAGCGGCAAGCTTTGCGTCAAGAGCGGCGTCTGCAAGAACAGACTTCTTTTCGGTGATAGCCGACTCGATCTCGGCTCTTACCTCGTTAGCGATCTGACCTACTACGGGTCTTTCCTCAGCAGAGAGCTGACCCATACCGCGAAGAACCGCGGTAAGCTCGCCCTTTTTGCCGAGATACTTGATTCTGAGGGCTTCAAGAGCCGCGTCATCGGTCTCGGGAGAGGCGATTGCTTCAAGAGCCTCAACCTTTATGCGATTAAGTGTTTCTTTCATTTTGAAATTCCTTTCAAATATATAGAGTTTAATTTTAAACAAAAATAAAGTCCCAATTCTCGAAAGAGAATTGGGACGGAAAAACATAATTTCCGCGGTACCACCCGCATTTTGGCTCTGAAAAATAACAAAGCCAACACTTTGTTGACAGATAACGGTGTCTGCCGTGCTTGGCTATTAGTCGAAATCCGACTTTGACCGAGCAAGCTCCGAAGGGAAATGCCGCATTTTCGCATATATCCGCTCACACCGACCGCGGACTCTCTGAAATATGACCTGAAAAAGGGCTGACTTCATCATAGCCTTTAACTTTATACATCTTATATATTATATCATTATTATAAAATTTTCGCAAGTGTGCTTTTTGCAAAAATAACGCCGCTTGAAATGGGCTTTTTGATGCATTTTGCACAAATCAAAAGACTTTAAAATAGAAAAGCGCAAATATTGCCGCCACTTGAATTACAATTATGGCAGGTATGCCCAGCATAAATTTCAGATGCTTTGTCTTGTGACGGATAAGCAACATCGTAATAAACATCGCTACACTTCCGCCAAGCGCCGAGAGAATGAGCAGAGTTTTTTCGGGCGTGCGAAGCTCCACTCGGTTCTTTTTCGAGATCTTCTTGTCGTAAACGCAGACGATAATTGAAATGAGAGAAATTATCAACGTATAAACAATAAGAATCGATAAAACAGGATTGTTCTGAATAAACTCGGGCATGATTATTCTCCTTATTTTAGGAAAGTTTTTGAAAGTTGGGGGTGTGTGGGAAGAAAACTTTTTGAAAAAAGTTTTCTTCCCCCACAATCATTCCATATCACTTCTTAGGGAAGCTGTCTTTCAAGCCAACAACGCGGTTAAAGGTGTTTTCGTTCTTGGAGTCCTTGCAGAAGTATCCCACGCGGACGAACTGGAACTTGTCGCCTGCCTTTGCGTCGGCGAGACAAGGCTCAACCATAGCGCCGTCAAGCTTTGTTAGGGAGTCGGGGTTGAGGAAGTCAAGATAGGTCTGTCCCTCGGGAACGTCAGCGGTGTTTTCGATGTTAAAGAGACGGTCGTAGAGCATAAAGGTAACGGGCTGCGCATACTTTGCGGAGAGCCAGTGAATAGTACCCTTGATCTTTCTGCCGTCGGGGGGCATTCCGTTGCCCGTTTCAAGATCGGCGGTGGCGTGAATGCACTTGATACTGCCGTCATCGTTCTTTTCTATTCCCGCATACTTGATGATGTATCCACCCATAAGACGAACCTCGCCGTCGGGTTTGAGACGGAAGAACTTGGGAGGGGGAACCTCAGCGAAATCGTCTGCGTCGATGTAGATCTCGCGTGTCATAGGTACTTCTCTTGTGCCAAGCTCGGGCTTCTGAGGATGGTTGGAAACCGTGATCATTTCTTCACGGTCTTCGGGATAGTTGTCGATAATTACCTTAATAGGACTTGCGATACCTATGCGGCGGAGCGCGTTCTCGTTAAGATCGTCGCGTACGCAAGCTTCAAGCTGACGAACGTCAACGGTGTGGTCGGTATTGGTAACGCCTGCCTCTCTGACAAAGGTAAAGAGGGCGTTAGGCGTATAGCCGCGGCGGCGCAGACCGCAAAGGGTAGGAAGACGGGGATCGTCCCAACCGTCCACATGACCCTCCTCAACAAGCTGACGGAGGTATCTCTTTGACATAACGGTGTAGGTTATGTTCATGCGACCGAACTCCCACTGATGAGGCTTCTGCGCGAAACCTATCTTCTCAACGACCCAGTCGTAGAGAGGACGGTGGTTTCTGAACTCGCTGGAACAGAGAGAGTGAGTAATACCTTCAAGAGCGTCCTGAATGGGATGGGCAAAGTCGTACATAGGATAAACGCACCACTCGTCTCCCTGACGGTGATGGTGAATATGCTTGATTCTGTAAATGACAGGGTCACGGAGATAGGGGTTGTCGTTTGAGGGGTCGATCTTCGCACGGAGAGTACGCGCGCCGTCCTCGAACTCACCGTTCTTCATTCTCTCAAAGAGATCAAGATTTTCTTCAACACTTCTGTTTCTGTAAGGAGATTCCTTACCTGCTACCGCGCGGTCAGTACCTTTGTAGTCGGCGAGATCGTCCTTGGAAAGATCGCAGACGTAAGCGTCGCCCTGCTTGATAAGCTGAACGGCAAATTCGTAGCACTTGCCGAAATAGTCGGAGCCGTAGAATACTCCGCCTGTGGGAGTCGCGCCCAGCCATTCGAGATCCTCACGGATAGAGCGGACGAACTCGTCGGACTCCTTGGCGGGATTGGTGTCGTCGTAACGGAGGTTGAAAAGACCGTTATATTTGTTTGCTACGTCTGTGTTGATGCAGATAGCCTTTACAGATCCTATGTGGAGATAACCGTTAGGCTCAGGAGGGAAACGGGTATGGATCTTCAACCCGGGATTTGTTGTGAGATCTGCATCTATTATTTCGTGTATAAAATTGCTGTTATTGGTTTCCATTGATGTACCTCTTTTTATTTAAGCGATTCTATCATCTTGTTAATTCTTACAAGGGTCTTTTCTTTGCCGATTATCTGCATAACGGTGTAAAGGTCGGGAGCGTTCTGCTTGCCCGTGACCGCAACTCTGATAAACATACTGATGTCGGCAACACTGCCTTTGAAGGCGGTGGGATCTGCCTTGTATGCCTTCATATCCGACGCAAATCCGAGAGAGTCAGCGATAGCCTTTACCTTGTCGAACCAGGTGTTCATATCGTCGGCGTAATCGTAGCTCTCGCAGAACTTTTTAAGTGTCGAGATAATATCCGCCTTGTCAAAGGTGTTGGGATACTGATCCTCAACCGCAAAGAATTCGTCAAAGAAGAATCCCATATAGGGCTTTGCGTCAGCCCAGGTCGCCAGGTCTTTACGGGGTTTCTTGCCGCCGCGGCCGATAGCGAAGATCTTCTCGGTAAATGCCTTGTCGCGTGCCAGACAAGCTCCGAAATCTGGATTGAATTCGAGCGCCCACTCGGTAACCTTTTCTGTCACCTGCTCGGCGGTCATGCGGGAGATGATATTTTTGGAAACGTCGTTCAGCTTGCCGAAATCAAAGAGGCAACCCGACGTTGACATTTTCTTGATGTTGAAGGGAAAATCGGTGTAGGGCTTGTCAGCGTTCTGCATGTGCCACTCCTCGTAGTTGGAGTTGAGCAGAGTCATAATGTACTCGCAGACCGCCTCGGGGCAATAACCCATACGGGTGTAGTCATCCATGTTCGCTCCCATATCACGCTTGGAAAGCTTTTTCTTGTTGCCTTCCTCGTCAAGTCTCATTATCTGCGCGATGTGGAGATACTTGGGGAGCTTGAAGCCGAGAGCGGAGAAGAGCTGAATGTGCTTTGCTAAGCTGGGAAGCCATTCTTCACCACGAATAACGTGGGTAGTTCCCATAAGGTGATCGTCTACCGCGTGTGCGAAATGGTAGGTGGGGATTCCGTCAGATTTAAGAAGGACGAAGTCCTCGTCGTTCTCGGGAATTTCAAGGTTACCCTTTACAAGGTCGGTGAATTTGGTCTTCTTCTCGGGGTCGCCGCTCGCAAGTATGCGAAGCACAAAGGGGTGTCCCTGTGCCAGATGCTCCTCGACTTCTTCCATAGTAAACTCACGGCCTGCAAGCATAGCGGCTTTTTTAGCCTCTGCCTCTGCCTGCCAGTCGGTGTTCTTGATCTCTTCCTTCTTGTTTACCGACTGAAGCTCGTCAAGCTCCTCCTCGGTGGTAAAGCAAGGGTAAGCCTTGCCTTCGCGGACAAGTTGCTTTGCGAATGTCTGATAAATAGGGCCTCTCTGGCTCTGCTTGTAAGGACCGTAGATTCCCTTGTCGGCAATATTGCCGTTCTCGTCAAGTATCGCACCCTCGTCAAAGTTGATTCCGTATTTCGCAAGAGTTTTTATAAGTCCCTCTGCCGCGCCCTCGACCTCACGCTTCGCGTCGGTGTCCTCTATTCTGAGGTAGAAAACGCCGCCCGACTGGTGAGCAAGTCTCTCGCCAACTGTGGAGGGGAAAAGTCCGCCGAAGTGGACGAATCCCGTGGGGCTGGGAGCAAATCTCGTTACCTTTGCGCCTTCTTGAAGCTGACGCGCGGGGTATCTCGCCTCAATATCGGCAGGTGTGTCGGTTATGTGGGGGAAAAGCAATTCCGCCAAACGATTATGATCCATATTTTTATCCTTCCTTATACAATAAAATCAAAAATAAATTAAGTTGTCAAGGGCAGCTCCAAGCCTTACGGAGTCGCCGTGACCGGGGTAAATGGTAAGATCTTGGTCAAGCTCGCGCAAAGATTTGAGTGACCTTGCAAGTGCGCTCGGATTACCGCCGTGAAGATCGTATCTGCCAAATCCGTTTGCGAACAGAGTATCGCCTGTGATCAGAAAATCGCCGCAAAGCAGGCAGATCGACCCCTTTGAGTGACCGGGAGTGGAGATAACTTTTATAGTCTCATCGCCAAGAGTTAGCACGTCACCGTCCTCAAGCAAATTTTCGGCAGGACGCCATTTTTTGTCGTTACCGAAGAAAAACGAGTGAGCGTTTTTCTCTCCGTCGGAGAGCATCTCGGCGTCGTTTTTGTGGATGTAGGCGGGCGCTCCCGTCATATCCCGAAGATAGTCGAGAGACGAGATATGGTCAAAATGCCCGTGCGTCAGAATGATACTTTCAAGTAAGGCGCCTTTATCCGCAATAAGTCGGAGAATTTCATCGGCGTCGACGCTTGGATCGATCACCGCCGCATGGAGCCGTCCGTCTTGATCAAGGCTTGTGAGAACGTAGCAGTTTGAACCGAACGACTTTGGTAAAAGGGTATAGATGTTCAATGTGTATACCTCTCATTTATATATTAAAAGTCAACATACAAATCCAATTTATAGTATAACACATTTTTGAGCGTTTGTCTACATTTATTATATAAAAAGCGAAAGATTTTTAATAAAAAACGCTCTGCCGATGTCGGCAGAGCGTCAGAAAAGTAATTTTTAATTATTTTTCGGTGAAGTCGTATTCTTTCCAGAGATACGAGTAGTTAGAGCTTTCGTTTTTGAACTCTTCCCAAGTGAATCTCTCAAATGCGTTGAAGTAGGAATTGGGGTCCAGCTTATAGGTTTCAAACTTGCCGGCAAGGAATGCCTCGCAGGTGTCGAGATATGCGTCATACTCGTCAACCGAGATCCATCTGAGGGTATCTGCGGCGTAGTAGTTAGAGCCGTTTTCCCACCAAAGAGTGGTGTTGTTGAGCTTGAGTCCGTCATTGATAACGTAAGCACTCTTGTTGAATACTACGGGGATAACGGGCATATCCTGCATGAGAACTGCCTCAGCATTGTGCAGATCCTCGGAACGGTTTGCGATAGTCTTTTCCGCATATACCTTTTCGATCAATTCGTTGTATTCTGCGGAATCGTAACCTGTAATATGAGGAGTAGCCTTGTAATTCTGGGGATCGGACATATCCATAACCTGACCGGAGAAGTCCTTTGCGAAGGGTGCGAGTACGGAGAAGGGATCAGCCGAGGGAGCTACTACATCGAGCAGAATGACCTCGAAGGAGCCGCTTACAAGATCTTCGTAATAAAGATCGTCGCAAATATCTTCGGGAATAGAATCGGTAAACTTGTAGTAGTCGTTATTCGCGATAGTTCCGCGAGGATTAAGGGTAACGTTAAATCCAAGCTCAGTCCAAGCCTTTGCGATCTCGGTCGCGGTGTACTCGTGAACCTCGTCGTACTTTGCATAGGTGAAGGTGAAGGAGTACTTGGTGGGATCGATCGAAGCACCGGCAAGAAGGTTTTTCGCTGCGTCTACGTTTTTCTTGAGATACTCAAAATCATTTGAGGAGTTGTCACGGAAAAGCTTATCAGCAGAACCCGTATCAAACACTCCTGTGGGAACAAGACCTGTAGCAGCCTCTGCGAAAACCAGCTTTTCTGCAATAGCTTCTCTGTCGATAACCATTGAAAGCGCTTGTCTTACCGCCGCGTTTGCAAAAAGTTGTTCGCCGTTTATTACTGCATTTTGATTAAGGTAAACAGTGTTGGTGGAGAGGGAATCCTTTGCGGTCGCCGCATCCTTGTATGTATCTCTGAGAGACATAGGAATATCGCCTATGTAGAGGATGGTGCCGCTCTCGTACGCTTCCTTAATATCAGCATCGCTCATTCCGCAGTCGACGATGATTCTGTAGGGAGTGACCGAAACGTCAAGCTTCTGATCTTTGCTGCTGTCTCTGAAATAGTAAGCGTTTCTTTCAAGAACGAAGCTGTTGACGAACTGCTCTCTGAACTGCTTGATTTCGGTTCCGGGAACATATACGAAATCCTCGCTCTCAAGCTGGATCTTTGAATCATAATTGATATCGTCATAGAAAGTCTTGCTGGTAGAGAATGAAATGCGCGCAAGCTTAAAGGGACCGCTGCACACTATGGTTCCGGGTTTCTTTGCCCAGTCATCGCTCTTTACACCGGCAACCATGTCCTCACGGAGAGGAGCAAGCGCCAAGCTTGTAAGATTCAGGATGAACTGATCGTAGTCGATCTTGCCTTCGAACTGAATGGTCAATCTCTTTTTATCTGCGGTGATACCGATATCGTCCTTGGATATCTCGTTTTTGCTGTACTGGCGCGCACCCTTTATGTCAAAGAGAAGCGAAGCAGCCTCAAAGGAATTGTTGGGGTTGAGCAATCTCTTCCAAGCAAATACTACGTCGTCTGCGGTAATGGGAGTGTTGTCGGACCAGTAGGTATCTGCCATGGTGATATACATATAGTACTCGCCATCTTTTTCCTCGATGGAATAGCTCTTTGCCAGAGAGGGCTGAACCTCGCCGTTTTCATCAATCGTGAAAAGAGTTCCGAAAAGGAGACTTACGATAGACTTGGTAGACTCGTTCTTATATGCTCTGGCAGGGTCAAAGTCATATATTGTCTCGGAGAGATACATCGTGATCTGTTCACCCTTGTATTCCGAGGCAGGGTCGATACTTCCCGCGCAGCTTGCGAGAACGGCGACCAGAGTGAAAAGACAAAGAGTTAAAGCGATAATGCGCTTTGTCATAATAGGGTTCCTCCTCTTTATGTTAGAAAATCTTAACAAAACAAATCTTTGCTTCATAATGTTGTAATTATATCATATAATTGCAAATTAATCAATAGGATTAACGACGAATGCAAAATAATCGTGAATATGCACAGTTGTCGGAGACTTGATTTGTGCATTTTTGACACGGATTTGGCTTTGTCAAGTCGACTGTTCATATTATAAATCTTTTTTTTGGAAAAAACTATCAAAATCTCGTTACATTTTGTAAATTTTAAGTAAATTAGTGAGGCTATGCGCGGGAATATTGGAACGCCGGATGAAATAAACTTGTATAAAAGAACAGTATAAGGAAACGGAGATTGTTATGGATCAAAGCGATAAAAAAGAATGTATAATATTTGATGACGATGCGATCGCCTTGGGGTTGCCGAGACGGAGGGGACTTTCTCTACCCAAGCGAGCCTTGGTATGGGGTATATGCGCCGCGATGGCGCTTGTCTTGTGGATATGCGTGTCAAGCGGAGCGTTTGACGGAATGATAGATTTTGTGCGACAAGCGATAAATGGCGGCGGATGGAGTCAAGGGTCGGGCATCCCTCCTGCCGGTGACAACGGGGAAACAGAGCGCGATGAAAGTGGGTCGGAGTCAGAATACGAGAGCGATACCGAGGACAAAAAAGAGAGCGGCGGAAGTGAATCTGCGGAGGATAGCGAGAGCGACACCGAGGAGATCGTTGACAAAATAGTATCATCAGACCTTTCGCTTGTCGAGAGGGGAGACGGGTATATAGTAAATTATTCAAAGCATCAGCCTGACACCGAGGGACTTCTGGAGATGGGCTTTCAGGGAGGCAGATACTCCTATACAGAGCAACCTGTGGTATTGATATTACATACTCACACCCAAGAGGGTTATTACGATCTTGATGAGAACGAAGCGTCACATATACTGACGAAAAGCGTGGTGTCGGTAGGGGAGCGTGTGGCGTACGAGCTGAACCGCAGGGGGATACCTACGGTACATTGTACGGTGATACACGAAAATGACAACGAAGCATACGCATCGGCGGCGGAAACGATACGCGATATGCTTAAGATATATCCGTCAATTGAGTACGTTATAGACTTGCATAGACTTGAAACGGTTGACGCAAACGGAAAAATGCTTCGTACCGAGTCGGCGATTGGCACGGCACAGATACGCTTGACAGTAAGCAGTCACGGAGTTCTTGAAAGAGACACTCTTTCCCTGGCGCTTTGCCTGCGTCGAAAGCTTAACGGGGAAGGAAGGCGACTCTGTATGCCTGTGGTGTTTACCGACAGCGAGCTTAATGCCGAGGCAACGCCCTACTATCTGAAGGTCGACGTAGGCTCTTGGGGTAACGAGGTAAGCGAGGCGTTAGCGGCGGGAGAAATTTTCGCGGAGACGCTGGCGGAAATTTTGAGAAAATAATCGAAATAAGAAAGAGAGGTCTGTTCAATGGGTTAGAACAGACCTCTCTTGGGGTGCAGAAGGATGATCGACTGCGCCCCTTTAGCGTTTTATGTGAGGATATACACGCTCTGATTTTTAAGAAACCTTACTTTTTTTTATAAGGCTTTTAAGTATGAAAAATTCTACAATAGAGATAACGGAGCAGATAGCTACGCCTGCAAGCATCGGGATGCTTCCAAGCTCTATGCTGCCTATAACTCCGAAAAACGCGACAAAGCCAACGACGGAGAGGGTAGCTTTTTCGATAGCCACCGCTACGGTGGAGGTGAAGAAGGCGATGACGGAGCAGATAAGGGAAATGAGTTTATCGCCGATATTTATGTCAAGAGGCTTGTTGTCGGTAACGACTACGGTTCTGTTTGTTCTCTGATAGTATGCGTTCATGTTTTTACCTGCCTTTCGGTGATCTTTATATGTGACGCTGGTTTTCTTGATTCGGAATTTAATTGCTTGAATTTGATCGAAATTTTGTTCTTGTGAGCATATTATAGCACCAAAAACGGAACTTGTCAACCCCTTTTTGAAATATTTTCGGAAAAATTTTTCGATTTTTGGAAAAATATTTTCAAAACCTATTTACAAATCGCTTTTTGTGTGGTATAATGATTCCGTTAGAAGAAAAACGAGCGCCTGCGTTCCGAATTTGGAAAGACGCCGACATTAATAAAAGGAAGGTGTGCGGATATGGAATACACTTATATCGACAGAATAAAGCAGCTTAAAAGCGAAAAAAAGATAACTAATGATCAGCTCTCAGAAATGACGGGGATCCCTCTCGGTACTCTGTCAAAAATTTTGGCGGGCATCAGTGATTCCCCCAAGCTTTCCAATATCGTGGCTATATGCGCGGCGCTGGAATGTTCGGTAGACTATATTCTTACGGGTATCCCGGAAAACACAAATAACTATACTCTCACCGACCGTGAGATGACCTTGATAGAGAACTACCGTAAGCTCGACCCTCATAGCCGAGAGCTTGTTTCTATGGTGATAAGCAAGGAGTCCGAGAGGGGAAGCGATGGCGTCGTAAATAATAATGACGGAAGATTCAGCAGTCAGCTGATACGCGGTGGAGCGTCTGTGCGCGGCGCGGCGATGAAGAACGCTATTGGACTTTCCAAGAGAAAGATTTCGCTTTACGATCTCCCCGTCTCCGCGGGAACCGGCGTTTATCTGACCGATACGCAGTCGGTTGAGATAAACATTCCCGATAATCCCGATACTTCGATGGCTGATTTTGCTCTGCGAATCAAGGGCAACAGTATGGAGCCTAAGTACCGTGACGGTGACGTGCTTCTTATTGAGGAATGTGACTCCGTGGAATACGGCGAGCTTGGAATATTTATTCTAGACGGCGACGGATATTTCAAAAAGTTCGGCGGCGACAGACTGATTTCCCTAAATCCCGACTACGAGCCTATACTCTTGAAGAATTTTGAAGAGATCGTATGCTGCGGCAGAGTTGTGGGTAAATTGAAGAGAAAATAATATAAGAATAATATATATTTAAAGCCTTCCCCACGACGGGGAAGGCTTTAAAATTACCTTGACCTTCTTGTTTGAACGATCTCGCCGCAGGCGATCTTGTTGCCCGCGTTGCCGGAGGGTTGGGTGATAAAATCGTCGGGACTGTCGTGAATTATCACAGTTTTTCCAATAATTTCGCTGACGGTAAACCTGTCGGTGAGAAATGCCGAGAACGCCGAGCCGTTTACGCCGAAAAGCGGAGGCATATCGCCGGCGTGGTAAGGATGGCGGCAACCGTAAGGATTGTAGTGCATCCCCACGTCTCCGAAATAGTCGCTTGCGTTACCGCTACATGAGCTGCCCTCGTGAATGTGAAAGGCGAATATGGGTTGATCGCAGTATTCCGTGTAGTTTGGCAAGCCGTAGACTTCTGCTACTACTAAAACTCCGTTTTGGAGCTGATAAAATTTTACGTTCCCCATGATTTCGGGATAGCTCTCACCACCTTGCAGGATCGCCATAGCAGATGGCATCTGACGCAAAGTGCCAACTAAATTAAATTGATTTCTACCATTATACATAAAAGACCTCGCATACTTTGTTTTACTACATAATATGCGAGGCGTTTTTTTGTGTTACACAAGGCTTATAGGTTGACAACCTCGAGGAAAAGTAGTATAATTTCAATAGAAAATCATGAGGTTTTAATTATGGATGTAATTTTGTTAAAAATAGAGACCGAGAAGCTGATTGCTCTTTGTCGTAAGGCGATAAGCGACGGACACAATATAGTGGTAACTGGACACGATATGCCCGACTGCGATAGTATTATCTCGGCGGTGATGCTCCGTGAGCTTTTGGCACGCTTTGGGGTAAAAACGGTGGTGAAATTCGGCACCCGACCCGACGGAGTGACCGAAAGATTGGCAGGGGAGCTTGGTTTGCTTGATGAGATCAGCTTTGACGGCTTTGAGGAGGCGGACAAGCTTCTTTTGGTCGACCATCACGTTACCTTTTATAAAAACGATGTCATAGCTTGCGTTGATCACCACACCACACCGCCTGAGCCGAATTTCGCGCTGAATTTGGTGCAAAAAGCCTCGTCCTGCGGCAGGATAATTTTTGATATGGCTATTTCTTGCGGAGTTGATGACGATTGGTTCGAAAAAATGGCGATATTTAGCGTATATCTCGACACACAATCCTGTCTAGCCCCCAAATTTGAAAAAAGCGACCTCCCTTGGCTCGCTGACGGTATTGCAAGGCTCGGACTCGACGAAAAAGACCTTATAAAAAAGGGCTTTTGCCTCAATTCGCTTGAAGAAAAAGCTGAAATTCTTGCGATGTATGCCTATAAACGCTATGAATTTAACGGCAAGGTGGGTGTGTCTACCTGTATTCAGATAGACACCGCCGAAGACGGCTGGGAGAGCAGGATCGATGAAATAATAGGGTTTTTAAAGCTCAAAAGGGTAGTTGAAGGTACAAAATTGTGGGTGCTTGTGGTAAACAAACCCGAAATCGTGCGATCCGACCTTTATTTTATCCGTGAGGGTGGCATTGAAGCAGTCAAGCTCGACCGACTTGCATCCCGCTCCCGTGATGTCGTTCCGCATATGAAAAATCTATAAGACCAAGGATATAAAAATGAAAAAATACTTACTTGATCCCACGAAAAAGTTTTATAAGGGCAATATGCACTGCCACAGCACTTTGTCTGACGGTCATTACACCCCGGAGGAGCTGAAAAAGATTTACAAGGGAAAGGGGTACAGCTTTTTGGCGATCACCGACCACGAATTTTTCAAGTCTCATCCCGAGCTTGACGACAAGGATTTTATAACTGTAACCAGTGCGGAATACGCAATAAAGCAGTTTCCCGAGCAATCGACGTTGAAGAATTTCAATATGAAGGTCAGTCATCTGAATTTTTATGCCAAGGAGCAGAGCAACGATTACTGCTTTGATTATAACTCTGTTTACGATCATTTTTCGGGGAAGTCGGGTGTGACGGGTCTCAATAAGCCCGAGTATGACGTTCCCCGAATCTACGGTGCGGAAGGAGTAAATAAGCTTATCGCCGACGCTAACGACCACGGCTTTTTCGTCTGCTACAATCACCCTCGCTGGTCGCTTGAAAATTACGGTGATTATTGCCATTACGAGGGACTTTGGGGCGTTGAGATATATAACAATTCCTGTGCTGTTAACGGTCTTTACGATTATGACATCAACGTTTTTGACGATATGCTTCGTGACGGCAAGCGTATTTTTGCATCCTGCGGAGACGATAACCACAATCCCGACGAAAAAACAAGAATGTTGGATTCCTTCGGCGCGTTCGTTATGGTAAATGCCGATAATTTAAGTTACGAGTCCATCATTGACGGACTTCTTTCGGGCAATTTCTATTCGTCAATGGCGCCGATAATTCATTCGCTTTACGTTGAGGACGGCAAGGTATATATAAAATGCTCTGACGCAAGGAGCATAACCTATTCGACCGAAGGCAGACGCACGCAGGCGATAAATGCCGTTGACGGATACGTAAACGAGGCGGTATTTGATATAAAGGACACCGACGGGTATTTCCGCATCGACGTAATAGACGAGCGCGGTTCGAGAGCTAACACTCAGGCGTATTTTGTTGACGAGCTTTGATTTTTTTGCAATGCTTGAAAAACTCTCCTTATAAAATCCGAAAAAGGTCTTGACAAAAGCGGTTTTATTATATATAATACTAATGTTATAAATAAATGTGTTGATGAGGACAGAGAATTGTCGTGTTTTTCAGAGAGCCGTCGGTGGGTGTGAGACGGCAGACCGGCTTTTCTTACTCACCTCGGAGCAGTCTTTTCGAAGCTTAGTAGGGAAGAACGGTTGCCGCCGTTATCGGCATTGAGTGGCGCTATTTGGCGCAATTTGAGTGGTACCGCGGAAGTATAATGCGCTTTCGTCTCAAGATGAGACGAGGGCGCTTTTTATTTTAAAAACATTAGTAAATAATTGAAAGGAAATATAAAAAATGAAGTACGACCATTTATCAGTTGAAAAAAAGTGGCAGGAATATTGGAAGAAGAACGATACCTTTAAGACCGACGTCTGGGATTTCTCAAAACCCAAATTCTATGCCCTTGATATGTTCCCCTATCCTTCTGGCGTAGGTCTCCACGCAGGTCACCCCGAGGGATATACGGCTACCGATATAGTGTCCAGAATGAAGAGAATGCAGGGATATAACGTCCTGCACCCTATGGGATACGACTCCTTCGGTCTCCCCGCGGAGCAGTATGCGGTAACCACGGGAAATCACCCCAACGGATTTACACAGGAGAATATCAAGACCTTTTCAAAGCAGCTCACAGAGCTTGGCTTTGACTACGACTGGTCGAAGATGATCGCTACCAGCGATCCCGACTACTATAAGTGGACCCAGTGGATATTCAAGCAGCTCTATCTTGACGGCTACGCGCAATATATCGATATGCCTGTAAACTGGTGCGAGGAGCTTGGCACGGTGCTTTCCAACGACGAGGTCATCGACGGTAAGAGTGAACGCGGCGGCTATCCCGTTGTCAGAAAGAACATGAAGCAGTGGGTCATCAATCAGCCTGCATTCGCAGAGGAGCTTCTTGAAGGACTTGACGAGATCGACTGGCCCGAGTCCACCAAGCTTATGCAGAAGAACTGGATAGGCAAGTCGACGGGTGTTGAAGTAAAGTTCCAGATCGTTGGCGGCGGTGAATTTTCTATATTCACTACCTGCATCGAGACGATATACGGTATAACCTTTATGGTCCTTGCTCCCGACGGCGAGATCGTAAAGCAGCTTATGCCGAGAATAGAGAACAAGGACGAGGTTCAGGCATATATCGACGAGACTCTCAAAAAGAACGATATGGATAGAACCGAACTCAACAAGACCAAGTCGGGTTGTGAGCTGAAGGGCGTTACCTGTATCAACCCCGTAAACGGCAAGGAAGTCAGAATGTTCATCGGTGACTTCGTTCTCGCAAGCTACGGCACGGGTGCGGTCATGGCTGTTCCTTCCCACGACCAGCGAGACTTTGAGTACGCTATCGCTCACAATATAGATATGATCCAGGTCATCGACGGTGACGAAAAGCTCGGTCATGTTGATGTCAGCGAAAAGGCATTTGAAAAGCAGGACTATCTCGGAAAGGGATATAGACTCATCAACTCCGAGGAGTTCACGGGACTTACGGTTGAAGAAGCCAAGGAGGCTATCACATCCAAGCTTGAAAAGCTGGGTGTTGCAAAGAGAACCGTCAACTACCATTTTAGAGAGTGGATCTTCGCGCGTCAGAGATACTGGGGCGAGCCTGTTCCCGTGGTTCACGGCGAGGACGGTAATATCCACGTCCTTGACGACGCAGAGCTGCCTCTCGTTCTTCCCGAGCTTGAAAACTACAAGGGGGTAAACGGAAAAGCTCCCCTTGAAAATGCAACCGAGTGGAAACAGTACGACAAAGACGGCGTAAAGGGTACGAGAGAGACCTCCACTATGCCCGGTTCCGCAGGATCGTCCTGGTACTTCCTGCGTTATATAGATCCCAACAACAGCGACGAATTTGCTAATCAGGAACTCTTGAAGCACTGGATGCCCGTCGACCTTTATATCGGCGGACCCGAGCATGCCGTCGGTCACCTTATGTATTCGAGAATCTGGAATAGATACCTCTACAATAAAGGTCTCGCTCCCACAAAGGAGCCTTTCAAGAAGCTTGTGCATCAGGGTATGATCTTGGGTGCTAACGGCATCAAGATGGGTAAGAGATTCCCTGAGTTTGTTGTAAATCCCTCCGACGTAGTGAGAGATTATGGAGCGGACACCCTTCGTCTCTATGAGATGTTTATGGGTCCTCTTGAAGTCTCCAAGCCTTGGAGCGATGCGGGTGTTGACGGAGCAAGACGCTTCCTCAACCGTGTCTGGGCATTCTTCACCGAGCCTGAAAACATCGTTGACGGTGAAGTTCCCGCGCTTGAAAAAATCTACCACAAGACCGTCAAGAAGGTAACCGACGACTTTGAGAAGCTTGCGTTCAATACCGCTATCTCTCAGATGATGATCTTCGTAAACGCGGTTTATAAGGAAGGTCAGTGTTCCAAGGAATATGCCGAGGGACTTATCAAGATGCTCTCTCCCATCTGCCCTCATATCTGTGAGGAGATCTGGGAGCAGCTCGGTCACGATAATACTATCGCATACGAGAGCTGGCCTACGTACGACGAGGCAAAGACCGCCGACGATACCGTTGAGATCGTAGTTCAGATCAACGGTAAACTCAAAGGAAAGATAAACGTTGCCGTCGATATGCCCAAGGACGATGTCCTCGCACTTGCCAAGGCAGAGGAAAAGGTTGCCGAGGCTATTTCGGGCAAGACTATCGTCAAAGAGATAGTTATTCCTAATAAGATTGTGAATATCGTAGTAAAATAAATTGATATTTTTCTGAAATTTTTATCGGTTCGATATTGACAAACAGAAAATTTTGGTGTATAATGTTAAAGTATCTGTGAGCATAAGCTTACTGAACCTGTTTAAAAGCGAGGGGAGGGAAAAAGAAAATGGCAGAAGTTAAAGTAAAAGAGGGCGAGTCTCTTGACAGCGCGCTCCGTCGCTTTAAGCGTCAGTGTGCACGTTCGGGAATCCTTACCGAGCTTCGTAAGAGAGAACACTACGAAAAGCCCAGCGTAAAGCGTAAGAAGAAGTCCGAAGCTGCACGCAAGAGAAAGTACAAGTAATATTGAGCTTTAAATTAAAAGAGCAGGCGGCAGGGGAGACCTTGTGCCTGCTTTTTGCTTTCTTTGTTGCGAATTTTGTCGTATATAGCGCATTGAATGGCTTTTGCGGCGGTTTCTACGATAAAAAATAATTTTCAGGAGCTGTTTTATGAAGGTGTTAAAGAAGCTTTTCCCATTATCATTTAAAAATATCGGAAGTGGCAAACGTCTTGCATTGGGAATTTTTATTTATGTGGCAATATGGATAGTCGCAAGTCTGATTTTAGGACTTGTGGTCAACGGTGTTGCGACTATGGTTCAGATAGCACTGGGAGTTGTTTGTTGGATCGCAGAGATCTTGGTGGTGTTAATAGGTGGAATGGTTGGCGAAGGAGTTGCCGCACTGGATCCATCTTTCATTTCGGTCATTATTCTTTTGATGTACGTCGCGTTTTTGCTGTTGTATTTGCTGTATATAGTTTTAACGTGTGCGATAGTGGTGATTTCAGCTTGCGTTTTGAACGCTTTGAATGTCGTAGTGGCAGTTTACGTTATCTACGCGATTTTCGTTCAGATACTTGTTTTCGCCAAAGTTATCAAGGAAGAACCCGAGAAGATAGAGGAGTTTCCAAAGTCGGCAGACGCTCCCACGGTCGCTGAGACCGAGGGGTAAAAAATTCAACGTAAAAAAGACGGCTTTGCGAGACTTCCCATAAGGAAGTCTCGCAGGTTTATTCGCCTGCGGCGAGTTCTATTGCTTCGCAGTGATATTCGGCTTACGCCGAGTGATATTCGCTCCGCGAGTTTTATAGGCGAATAAAATATCACTGAAGCCGTAAGGCTTCAATATCACTGTCGCGCACAGCGACAATATCACTCCGACGAAGTCGGAATATAACTCTTGTTTTCTCTGCCGATTTGTGTTATCATAAATAGGGGTATGGGCTTTGCCCGAAGCATTTGTAATACAAAGGCGAAACTTGTGATAAACTACCGAATAGAGGTAAATAAGTAATGAAAATGTGGAAAGAAAAAACTTGGCAATATGAAATGACCGGAATCGACGGAAATACAATTTTATTTGGAGTAAACATTTTTGATTATCAGTGGAGTTTTATAAAAAAAGAAATAGTGAAGAATAAAACCATTGATATTTATTCTGTAAAAATTGACGATTCAGAATATTTTTTTGGTGCTTTGGAAGCAAGCAATTGTGTATGGGACTTCTATCTTTTTAAGTATTAAAATCAAAATTACCCCGACAGACTGTAAAAATCTGTCGGGGTTAATCTTTGTTTTCTGCGAATCAAATTGAGTTAAACATCCTTATGAGAACCTTCCTTTGCCGTCTTTTTTTATACTCTTTTGGTAAATATGCTTTTGATATCCGCGTTAAGTATAAAGGAGCATACTTTTTCATCCTTGTTGCCCTCGATGCCCTTGTAGAGAAAATGGATAAGAAGATAAGCAAGAATACCTCCGAGAGCGCCACAGATAATGCCGCCGATAATATCCGAGGGGTAGTGTACCATAAGATAATTACGGCTGGCTCCCATAAGGATCACGTAGATTGCCGACGTAAGGAATATCCACCACTTGCATTTTTTGCCGTATCCTAAACAGAGACCCGTCACGCCTGCCATAGCGGCGGTGGTGTGTCCAGAGGGGAAAGAAAACTCGCTTTGAACGTGTTCGCCCACGAAATTCCACCATTTTGAGAATTGAGCGATATCGGAAGCGTAAGGACGCGGACGGGCAATAATATTTTTTACCGCTACGTTGGTTATCAGCGCTCCGATGCCTACCGAGAGCAGAACACATAGTCCAGCCTTCCTCGTTTTTGGAAAGAGCAGAAGAATAGCGGCGAGAATAAAGCAGGCCATAGCGCCGTCTCCGATGACCGCAAAAAACTCGGATATGGGAGTAAGCACGGGAGACAGGTATGTAGCAAGTATGTGATAAAACTCAAGGATGGCAAAGTCAAACTCCGCAAACGCAGTGTTCAGCCATTGTGCGATAGGTGTCATATTTTAGTCCTTTTATTTTTGTTTTGTGATTTTTTCTGTTTCGTAACAGCTCTGAGACAAAAGATCGTGCATTAGAAACGCTTTTTTCGAAAAGTGCAGTAAAATGCGGATCTATATAATAACCGATAGAATTATATCACTGCACCTACGGTTTGTCAAGGAACTTTTGTTCGATTTTCTTGCATTTACCTGTTGACAAGAGCCGATTTTGGGTGTATAATCAATTCAGAACAACTGTTCTAAATTGATTTGCGAGGTGTTATGAGTGGAAAGGACGATCCTTCATTCGGATCTGAATAATTTTTACGCGTCGGTGGAGCTTTTGTCGCATCCCGAGCTTCGCGGAAAGCCCGTGGCGGTGGCAGGGGACCCCGAGGCGAGACACGGAATCGTTTTGGCGAAAAATTACGAGGCAAAGGCTTGTGGGGTTCAGACCGCCGAGCCTCTTGGGCAGGCAAGGGAAAAATGCCCCGATATAGTATTTTTGCCGCCGCATTTTGAACTTTACGAGCAGTATTCACAGGCGGCGAGGGAGATATATTACGATTATACCGATATGATAGAGCCGTTCGGACTTGACGAGTGCTGGCTTGACGTTACGGGCAGTCTGTCTCTTTTCGGTGACGGTAAGACTATTGCCGACACCATACGCAGACGAATGAAAAAGGAGCTTGGACTAACGGTTTCGGTGGGTGTCTCCTTTAACAAGGTCTTTGCCAAGCTTGGTTCGGATATGAAAAAGCCCGACGCCACCACGGTGATCTCGTCGGATGATTTCCGTGAAAAAATATGGGGTCTGCCTGCCTCCGATATGCTTTTTGTGGGCAAAAAGACCTACGGAAAGCTCATTCGGTACGGTCTGCGTACCATAGGAGACGTAGCGCGGACAGACCCTTATCTGCTCAAATGTCTTTTTGGAAAAAACGGTCTCGCGCTCCACGAAAACGCCAACGGCAGAGATACGTCTCCCGTCTCGCTTCACGGTTTTTCGCCACCGCCAAAGTCGATAGGGAACAGCACCACGCCGCCCCGTGATCTTGTAAGTGAGGAAGACGTAGACATCATACTTTATCAGCTCTGCGAAAACGTTTCTATGCGAATGCGACGGGAGGGAGTAGTGTGTCAGACCGTGCAGCTCTCGGTGAGATATAGCGATCTTCACACGGTCGAGCGACAGATGAAGCCCGATTATCCCAACCGAACGGTGCGTTCTCTGTACCGAACGGCGAGAGCGTTGATGAAAAAGCATCGTCTTTTGGGCGAGCCTATACGCTCTCTGGGAGTTCGAGGTACCGACCTCATTCGAAGCGAAACGGAACAGCTCTCCTTTTCGCCTGATATTATGGAGATACAGAAAGCCGAGACGCTTGAAGGAGTGGTAGACGATCTTCGCGAGCGGTACGGAAAGCCGTCTTTGCGCCGCGGTATAATGTTCACCGACACTATCTTGGGCGCAAACAAAATATCAAACGTGGTATCCCTTGTGGACGGAGGATAAAGCACACCGAAGGTGTGCAGTTCTATTCGCCTCTGGCGAGCGGTATTGCCTAAGGCAGTGATATTGCCTGTGGCAGTGGTATTTGCTGCGCAAGTTGAGGCGGCGAATAGAATACCACTAAAGCCGTAGGCTTTAATATCACTGTCGCTCAAACGACAATATAAGAACTGCTTCGCAGAACCTTGGCAACACTCCGCCTTTGGCTAAATATCACTACTCCAAACTCCCCCGAAGGATCAAAATTTGAAATTAAGACAATAATTTTTTGCTAAAATTTTATTTTTTGCGAATTATCGTTGAAATTATGTGATTTATATGATATAATTAATTAAAATACAATTTTTCGGAGGAATTATATGCCAATGCAAATGACTTTCCGTTGGTACGGCGAGGGCAACGATAAGATCAGCCTCTCCGATATCAAGCAGATACCCGGAGTTACGGGTATAGTCTGGGCGCTCCACCATAAGATGCCGGGCGAGATCTGGGAAGAATCAGAGATCGCTGAAGTAAAACGTCAGCTTGATGAATACGGCTTCAATATGGACGTGGTCGAGTCGGTCAACGTACACGACGACATCAAGATCGGTCTGCCCACAAGAGACAAGTATATCGAAAACTACAAGCAGTGTATCAGAAACCTTTCAAAATTCGGCGTAAAGGTAATATGCTATAACTTTATGCCCATATTTGACTGGACGAGAAGTAACCTTTTCCATCCCGTAGGCGACGGCTCTACCGCACTTTTCTACGAGAAGAATATGATCCAGGACGACTACAACGCTATGGCAAAGTACATTCTCGACTTCACCGAGAAGTACAATATGTCCTTCCCTGGATGGGAACCCGAAAGAATGGCAAAGCTTGACGAGCTTTTCAAGGCTTACGAGGGCGTTGACCACGAAAAGCTCTGGGAGAATCTCAAATATTTCTTGGAGGCTATAATGCCTACCTGTCGCGAGTGCGATATCAAAATGGCAATACACATGGATGATCCGCCATGGGATATCTTCGGTCTGCCCCGTCTCCTTGTTGACGAAGCAAGCATCGACCGCTTCCTTAAAATGGTTGACGATCCCTATAACTGCCTCACTCTCTGTTCGGGAAGTCTGGGTGCTAACCCCGAGAACAACGTTGCCGACATCGTCAGAAAGCACTGTGACAGAATTGCTTTCGCTCATATCAGAAACGTGAAGCATTTTGAAAACGGCGACTTCTCCGAGGCAAGCCACCGCGATTGCGACGGCGACACGGGCATCCTTGAGATACTTAAGGCATACCACGATTGCGGATATGAGGGATATATCCGTCCCGACCACGGCAGACACCTCTGGAACGAGGGCCCTGGAAACGTCCGCCCCGGCTACGGTCTCTACGACCGCGCGCTCGGCATTATGTATATGCTAGGCGTTTGGGATATGCTTGATAGACTTGATAATAAGTAATATGTTAGAAGGGGCTGGCTCAAATTTTTGCATTTGAGCCAGCCCCTTTTACTGACAAGGAGAGATTGTCTAGCCGCACAAGTGCGGCGTCGCACTGTTGCAACTAAGGCTTTTGATCTCCCTCGCCCCACGGAGCTCGGTCGGCAAAAACCAAGTTGCTGCCACTCGAAAAATCTCCCTCCATCCGCCACCGGCGGCGGTCGATTTTTCTCCCTCTCGCGCATTCGGCGCGCTCGTCAAATCTCTCTCCACCAACGAAAAAAGCACCGCGTTTGCGGTGTTTTCGTTGGCTAATAACCCTAATTATGATACAAAATTTTTCACAGTGGTTATATTACCAGAATCATCTTTTTCAAAATGGGCATCAAAACAAAATCTTTTGTCCCACGCCCTTACGCTAAACGTATAATCTTTAAGATCATCATAACCAACCTTAAGCCTCAAAGAATTGTAAGTCAAGTCATGCAAAACAGCGGTCTCAATCTCACCACCAAAACGGTTCGTCCCGTCTTTGTAAAATTCAATAGCAGCCTTTTCTGCATTTGTGAAAGAGGAAATATAGCTTATCAAGTCGTCTTTTGAAGAGGTATCTCTATGTTGTGTTGCGAAACGCAAAAGATATTTGTAGTAATCGTCAGGGTAATAGTCCACCACTATCGGGAAATCAAACAGGCTATTCCTTATATAAACGGTTTCGACATCTTCTTCAAAACAAATGTCAACGACATATTCTGAAAATAATTCTTTCAAAAAATCAAAATGCATACCTATTCCTCCTTTTTCCTTAATTATACCACAAAATCACAAAAACCGCAATCCCTTTGATCAGAATTACATTTTTTATTTGGCAGAGAAGGAGAGATTGTCTAGCCGCACAAGTGCGGCGTCGCACTGTTGCAACTAAGGCTTTTGATCTCCCTCGCCCCACGGAGCTCGGTCGGCAAAAACCAAGTTGCTGCCACTCGAAGTCCCCCACTTCACCCGCCACCGGCGGCGTGGGGGACTTCTCCCTCTCGCGCCTTCGGCACGTTCGTCAAATCGCGATTTCACAGTCAAAATAATAGAGCCACCCGATTGGGTGGCTCTATTATTTTGGCGGAGAAGGAGAGATTTGAACTCTCGCGCCGGGTAAATCCGACCTACACCCTTAGCAGGGGCGCCTCTTCGGCCTCTTGAGTACTTCTCCATAAAGTATTCAAACAGATCATTGATCTGCGTAAGTCATCCGTTTAAATTGACTTACCCATATATTATACCACAAACTTTTAGTTTGTCAAGCCTTTTTTTATAATTTACCAAAATAATTTTCGCATCAATTCGACAAATAAAAGAAGGAGAGATTTGGACTCTCCTTCTTTGTTGGTATTAGACTTTTTGTATCGTGTACGTACCCGATGTCGCTTTGATGCTGCTCTGACCGTTCACCGTATATCCGTCGGGGGCGATGATCTCGCCGGTAGCTCCCTCGGGGTAGGTGAGCTGCAGCAGTATCTTGCCGTCTGCCGCTTTATCCCAGCGCACGTTGACCTTTCCGGCTACCGAGTTGTGATATGCCTCGGCAAAGCTCATGTCAGAGGGGAACACGGGGGCGATATTGATATGATCTGCGCCGCGAAGGTCGGAATTGACTCGAATTCCCGCGAAATACTCGATCATAAGTGCCGAAATGTCGCCCCAGAAGTGGTGATTGAGGGAATTGAGAGAAGAGCCTGACGTCGAGAGACGTTCGCCCAGGGCTGTCATTCCTTCTTTGATCATAAAGCCGTAGGAGGGCTGATCGGGTCGGGTTATCATCTTGATAGCAAGGTTGGAGTAGCCAAAATCGCAAAGCACGCGGAAGATCACTCTGCCGCCGAGGACACCCACGCCCATGTGGTCGTCCTTTTTGTGTATCTCCTCGAGCATAAATTCAAACGCACGTCTCTCCTCGTCCTTGTTGTCGCAAAGACCGTAGAAGATCGCCATAGCCTGACAGGACTGGTGATTTCCGTAAAAGATCATTCTTTCCTTATCTACTATAAGCACGTCTCTGATGGCTTGTTTCATTTCCTTGGCAAAGCCGCGGCAAAATTCGGCTTCAAGTTCAAGTCCCAATCTATCGTAAAGGTAAGCCGCCTTTTGGGCAAGGCTATACGTGATGGTGCTATTGGTGAAGATTATGGGCGCACGGTAGTCGTTATATCCGGGCAACCAGTCTCCGAGGCCGAAATTGATAAGCCCCTTTTCATCACGTTTTGAACGGAGATATTGGAAATATCGGATCATCGAGCCGCGAACTTCTTCTGCAAGACGGAGATCGTCGCGGAGAAGTGCAGTGTAGTAGGGAAGGTCAATAAGCGCGGCGTCCCAGGGAGGACCGTTGTGCTTAAAGCCCCAGCCGCCGGTCGGAACGATTCCGGGAAGGGAGCCTTCGTGAGTCATAGCACGAGTAAGGCACTTTTCCCACATGAGATAGTTGTCCTCAGGCTCAAAATTCATAATAGTCTGCTCTGCGGAAAGTGCGGCGTCGGCTGTCCAACCGTTCTTCTCTCTGTGAGGGCAATCGTTGGGAAAATGCTGGAAATTGCCAAGAGTTGAGCGGCGAGTCATCTCCTGCAGAGAGTTCAATGTATCGTTCGAGCATTTGAAGTTGCCCCTGTCTCCAAGCTCTGTGTTCATAACAACGTAAGTCAGAAGCTCGGGAGTCGCCTGCTCCTCGGTTATACCCTTGACGAGAGCATAGCGGAAGCCGTAATAGGTAAACGTAGGAATATGGGTCTCGATTTCTCCGCCGTGGCAGATATATTCGGTTCTCTGAATGTACTTGGGTTGACCCATCTGGTTGGGATCACGGAAGGTGAGATTGTGCTGGGTAAACTTGCCGTCGCGGAGCCATTCGCCATGGTCGATGACGATATGCTGACTGTAGCGACCGTTGACAGACAGCTTAGTAAGTCCCACGCAGTTGTAGCCGAAATCGTAGAGGTAGCCGCCGTCATGAGGAGTTATGGAGATCGCACGCATCTCGCCCGTTGCGACGATAGGCTTGTTGCATGCTAACATAGGCTCGCCGCAGTCTCTTGAAACGGGGATCGCGGGTGTCCAATCGGAAAGATCGCATCCGATCTTGTTCCAGTTGGGTATCTCACGTCTTGCGTCGTACTTTTCGCCCATTCGGTAGCCGTCAAAATATATGGGGGACGGATGACAGAGTATATTTCCGTCTGCCTCAATGACGCTTTTCACACCTTCAATTTCCAGCTCAAGGGCAAAAGCCAGCTTGGGAGCGGAATTCCAGCGAGCGTTCTGAAACTCCCACATAAATCCGTCGAAGCTATTCTGCATACCGTTGCCAAGCATGAATGCAAAGACGTTTTCGCCGTACTGCATAAGAGCGGAAACGTCGTAGGTGTCGTAGGGAAGTACCTGATCTGGATTGACCACGTATGGTGACATATGTCCCTTGGTCATTCTTTTGCCGTTGACGTAAAGCTCGTAAAAGCCAAGACCGCAGACGGTTATTTCCGCCTTTTCGGGTATCTTGTCGAAAATAACTGTGCGGCGCAGATATGGCGCGGCAACATTTTTTTTGGTAGTTGATTTTTCGGCCGTCGCAGACACAAACTTGTTTGAAAAAATCATATTCAGCCTCCTTTGGAGTTTTATGATTAATTATACAACTGATGTAATTATACAACTCATAATTTTAGCTGTCAAGGAAAAGTCCGATATTTATAATTTTATTTGATAAATTTACCTAAAAGATCGAATAAAAAGTGCTATCTTGGTCAAACACAATGTTTAAAAACAAACAAAAAATTAAAAAATTCGACAAAAATCTGTCCCCAAGAGATTCTTGAGGACGGGTTTTTCGTCTTACCATAAGAGGTCCGTAAAATTTTCGACGGGTCTCTTACTTTATTTTACTCTGTATGCCGCGGCTCTGCCGATCTTTCCTGCTTCCTCAAAAAATCCCCAAAAAGTAAGGGTCTTGACCACAGAATATGCGTCGCGACCTCGAATGTTTGTGGCGTGAGAGTAGTCTTTGACGCAAAACGGGTCGGGAAGTGTGTCGGGAACAAAAATGCGGTAATCCTCTACGCTTCTGAACACGTAAGCTCGCAAAAGGGAAATGGGAATAAGCTCGTATTTTCGGTATCTCGGACGGCGGCGAGCGTCTTTGACGGTATTTTTCTTATACTGCTCGGCTTCCATCATGAGAAGGACAAGAGAAAAACGGGGATTGCCAATAAAATCTCTGAAATAATAGAGGTCCCCCGCAATATCGGTGAATCTGCCCCTTTGGGGGGATTTCTTTCTTCTTTCGATCTCACCGCTTTCTGCGTTTATGTAGTTTATCCACTTGGTCTCGGCTATGGGGTGTATGACTACGATGTTATACGCGGTGTTTTCCAAGATCCACGCTATCTTTTCGCGGAGAGGAGAAAATGGTCCCGTTTGTATCTCGTATATTGTGTCGCCATCAAGCACGTCCGCTACAAAACGGCGTTTTTTCTTTTTATTATCTTCTCCGTTACCGTCCGAGCTTATACAGAGCGCGCTGCCGTCAATTTTTACCTCGTGACAGCTATCGTCGGGGCAAACAAAACGCTTTATGGCGGCGTGCATCTGTTTTTCTCCAAGAGTTCCGATGCCGTCAAAGTCGCTTTCGTCGCCGTCGGGAAGCTTGCAAGCCTCGCTGAGAACGTCGATCACGATTCTGCGAAATCGTGCCGTGTCGGACTTGGACAGCTCAAAAATGGAATTGTTGTCCTTAATTTGCATAAAAAGGTGGTCGCCTTTCAAAAATTTTATAAATGAAATCGTTTTTTGAGTATAAACTAATTTTATCACATTTTTGAAATTTGTCAACAGACGTTTCATTTATTGTTACTCATTAAAATTCGGTTTGTGCGAAGAATAATAGTGCGGCAGAAAGAATGTTGCAATTCATTAAAGGAAGAAAAGACATGGAGAATATCAAAAATAAAAAAAGAGGACTTCGGTCATGGGCGTTAGTCCTTTGCGCGGCAATCATGCTCACCGCCTGCGTGGGACTTTTTTCTGTGGATGCTTCCGCCACAGACCCTTCGTATAAAAATATAAGTCTGATCCCGGGCGGCATACCTTTTGGAATAAAATTCAACACCGAGGGCGTGGTGGTCGTAGGCTTTTGCGATCTTGACGGAATGGCAAAGACGCAAAATCCCGCCTATCAGGCAGGACTCAGACCAAAGGATATAATTACAAAAATAAACGGACGGGCGCTGAGCGGAGCTTCCGATCTGACCGGCGCTATCGAGAACTGTGGGGGGCGTGAGATAATCTTGACCTATACTCGTGGGGGGCAGGAAAAGACGGTAAAGCTTACTCCTACCTATTCAAAGTCCGAGGGCAAGTATAAGACGGGAATCTGGGTGCGAGACAGCGGAGCGGGAATAGGTACTGTTACCTATATTGTTCCAAGCACGGGCGAATTTGGCGGATTGGGTCACGGGATCTGCGACGGAGAGACAGGCGAGCTGATACCTATGCAGAGAGGAGTGGTCACCGACGTTAAAATCAACTCGGTCAAAAAGGGAATTGTCGGCACTCCGGGTGAGATAAAGGGATATTTCGGTACGGATAAGCGCGGAAGTCTGCGCTGTAATACCGAATGTGGCGTGTTCGGAGCTTTTTCGAAGATCCCCGAGGGATTGGGTCAGTCTATGCCGATATGTACGCGTGACAAGGTAAAATGCGGAGAGGCTGAAATTATGTGTACGCTTGACGGTAGCGGCAGACAGAGCTACAAAATAGAAATATCGTCTATCAACAGAGGAGCGGAGGGATCAAAGTGCTTTATTGTCAAGGTAACCGATCCCAAGCTTATCGAAAAAACAGGCGGTATCGTGCAGGGTATGAGCGGATCTGTAATTTGTCAGAACGGAAAGATCGTCGGAGCGGTCACTCACGTTATGATAAATGATCCTACCGTGGGATACGGAATATTTATCGAGAATATGCTATCCGCGGCGGATATGTCGGTTAGTAAGGCCGCGTAAACTAAAAGGCAATACCACAATGCGTGATATTGCCTTTTAGTTTTATTCAATTATTAGTTTTTCTGCTTTTTCTTGGTTATAAGCTTGATTACAAACAGTGTTCCAACCGTTATCGCCGCGCCTACGGGCAAGCATATCCACGCGTTGGGAATGAATCCTGCAATGAGGAACATTACAAACGAGATAGCCGCCACGGTTATAGCGTAAGGAAGCTGGGTGGAGACGTGATCAACGTGGTTGCACTGCGCGCCTGCCGAGGACATGATAGTGGTGTCGGAGATAGGAGAGCAGTGGTCTCCGCAGACCGCGCCTGCGAGACATGCGGAAATGCCGACGAAAAGCAGGGGATCGGTAGGCTGGAATACTCCAAGCACGATGGGAATAAGAATTCCGAACGTACCCCAGCTGGTTCCCGTAGCAAAGGCAATAAAGCAAGCTACAATGAAGATGACCGCAGGGAGCAGAGCGGCGAGAGATCCGGCGCCAGACATAACAGTCTTGACGAATTCTGCGCTTCCCAAAAGGCTTGTGATATTTTTCAGAGAGGTAGCAAGGGTAAGGATAAGGATAGCGGGAACCATTGCATTGAAGCCCTCGACCGTCGAATCCATAGCCTTTTTGAAGTCAAAGAGCTTGCGGATAAGCATATAGATAATAATGATAACGAGGGATATGATGCCGCCCCAAGGCAGACCGACTGTTGCGTTGGTGTTACCGAATGCGCCTACGAAGTCAAGATAATAGTCTCCCGAAGCGTTGAAGAAGCCGCCCACGTACATAAGCGCTAGGACACAGCTTGAAATAAGGATCGCGATGGGAATAAGAATATCCGCAACAGAGCCGCGTGGATTTACGTTCTCGCCCTCTCCCGACTTGCCGCCGATAATTCCAAGGTCTCCGCTCTGCGCCTTGATCTCGAACTCTGCCATCTTGCCGTAGTCAAAGCCGAGGACGGCAAGAGTAATGATAAACACAAGTGTGAGCAGGGAGTAAAAATTAAATGGAATAGCGCGGATGAAAAGCTCAAGGCTGGACATTCCGATGTCCATATCCTCGGGAATGTAGGAGGAAACTGCCGCCGCCCATGATGAGATCGGCGCGATCATGCAGACAGGCGCCGCAGTAGCGTCGATTATGTAGGCAAGCTTTGCGCGTGAGATCTTCTTGGAGTCGGTTACGGGAGCCATTACAGAGCCAACGGTGAGACAGTTGAAATAGTCGTCGATAAAGATAAGCACGCCGAGGATAAAGGTTGCGATTATGGCGCCCAGCTTGGTCTTGATATGCTTTTCTGCCCAGCGTCCGAAAGCTTGAGCCGCGCCCGCTTTGTTGATAAGCGCCACGATTATTCCAAGCTCAACTAAGAAAATGAATATACCCGCGTTGTCGGAAACTGCGGAGATAAGACCGTCGCTTACCATGGTGTCAATAGTTCCCGTGAAGGAAAAATCGGTGTGGATAAGCGCGCCTGTAAGTATTCCGACGAAAAGCGAGCTGTATACCTCTTTGGTAATAAGCGCAAGTCCGATCGCAACTATGGCAGGAAAGAGCGACCAGAGGGTTCCGTTAAGTGTGCTGACGAACGTTGCATCTCCGTCAGGCTCTAAGGAGGGAATCTCTGTCATACTTCCGCTGATAGCGGCGAAAACAAGAAATCCTACGATAATGACCGCCACCACTGCGAGGATGATCTTTTTTGCGGTTGACATGATTTTTTTATCCTTTCTTTACTGTAAAATGCGACAAAAAACGCGCGGCAGAAAGCCGCGCAAAATTGCAAAAATGCAGTTTTGATAGCTCTCCGCGATCGCGACAGTGCATGCGGTATTTCCGCATACCCCAGCATCGGCCTCGGGGAAAGACCGTGCTTCGGCGGTCTGTCCTTTCCTGCGAGCTTCTCCCAAGCTTCTGCCGCACTACTCTTACAAGACCGCGCCTCTATCTTTTGACGTATTTTGTTATTCAATGAAATAGAGTATAGCATCTTACGTCAGGTTTGTCAAGATATTTTCAGGAAAAAACAAAAAGGGGCTACTTCATTTAGCGCAGAACAAAAGCCACTTAAAAAAACAAGGACAAAATTTGGTTTAAAAATATAGTTTTTAACTTTTATATGTCGAAATCCGCCGATTCTTAGGCGGATTTCCCCATTTTATGTGGCTTTTTAGTCGCGTTTTGGCTCTCTGGCGTACCCCCGTACGCCTACGAGAACCAAACCACGCCTTCTGCATCTAAATGACTCAGCCCCTTAGTATTATTCGGCATCCTCTGCCGCTTTTTTTGCCTTTTCGTATTCCGCGTCGGCATCCTTGCGGGCCTTGTTAAATTCATCCATGACAACGGCGTCAAATTCGTCGTCCTCGTCTTCAAGCTCGGATTCCTCTCTCGCTCGTTTTGCCGCGGCGCGAGCAGCCTTTTCCGCTTCTTTTGCCGCCTTCATTTCATCTTCCTTTGATTTGAGAGTATTGATCTCGGACAATATCTTGTCAAGCTTTGTAAGAGTTTCGGAGATCTTGGCGGTCAGCTCCTCTGCGTCGCTTACGTTGAGCTTTTTAAGCTTTGCGTATGCTAATTTTCCAAGCAGCTTATATTCACGGTCGCGGTCAGCCTCTTTGTTGGCGATCTTGATCTTAATTGACGCGGCTCCGGTTATTTCACGGGTCTTGTCTGCGGTCTTGCCCGCAAAAGATCCGATACTCGATTTAAAATCATCCCATTTCGACATATTTTGCCCTACCTTTCAATCTTGTCTCCGTTCGTTAATATTATATAATAAATGCTTGCACTTGTCAAGAGCTTGAAGAATTTTACAGCTTGTAGACCGCTTTTTTACGGTTGTTTTTTTGTTTTTTGGAAAAAATAAAGGTGATAGATAAAAAATCAAAATTTGATAGTGTAAAAAGACACAAGGAGAAATTATGAATATTGAAAAGAAGGTTTATAAAAAGTACGCCGCCGCGCATGCGCCTGCCTCTCCAATAGTAAAGGATTGCGCTATGGCGTTTCTTATCGGCGGCTTGATATGCGCCGTGGGACAAGGGCTATTGATGCTGTATCGCGACGGTTTCGGAATTAATCAAAAAGATGCAGGAACACTGACCTCGGTGTCGCTAATATTTGCGGCGGCTTTGCTTTCGGGCTTGGGTTTTTTTGAAAAGATAGCGAAGAGAGCGGGAGGAGGAACGCTTGTGCCTATAACGGGTTTTGCAAACTCGGTTGTCTCGCCCGCTATCGATTCTAAGGCAGAGGGCTTGATCTTGGGCGTGGGTGCCAAGATATTTACCGTCGCGGGACCTGTCCTGCTCTACGGAACTCTGGCAGGTGCCGTCTGGGGAGTGATTTACTGGGTCATGAGTCTGATCGGAGGATGACACTCGCCATAGGTCGGCAAATCATTAACCACTTATCGTCTTTTTTGCCACTGACAGAGCGTTTTTTGTGTCGGTGGAGATAATGAGGAGGGCATAGTTGCCTCTGATGCTGACGCTTGCGTTTTCTAATATTTGGGCGTATTGTGGGTCGGCCTTTGTGATCTTTATAGCCGACAGACGCGAGCAGAGAAGTCTTGCGGTGTCCTCGGCGGCGTCTCGGTTTCGGCAGAGAATGACGGCAAATTCGCAGGGGTGGTTGCCAAGAGAAAGATAGAGGGCGCAGTCAAGCCAATCCTCGGCTACCGTGGGATATGAGCCATTGCCGAAAAGCGAGGAGATAAGAGCGTCGGAAAGATACTTTTCGTCGCCCTCATGGGCGGAAAGCGAATAGTATTTGCCCGCGGGCAATGAGATTTCCTCATTTGTTATCGCCGCAAGGACGTCATAGCAGGGAGGATTTTCACTACTTGCAAAGCAGGACGAGAAAGAGAACAAAAAGAAAAATAATGCAAAAAAAAGAGCCGCCGTGCGCTTCATATAGTAAGATCCTTTCGTTTTTTACTATTCTATGAAGCCACGGCGGTTAAAATGATTTTGGCGATTACGCAAAAAGCGTGAGAAGCCTCCCGCTCTGTATGCGTTTTTGTCATTTATGATATTTCGTTCCCTTGATGATGTTCATACAGCGGTAGACTCCCTCAAGGAGAAGGACGCGCATGAGCTGGTGGGGGAAGGTCATTTTTGAGACCGAAAGACGGAGATCGGCGGCATTTTTGACGCTGTCGTCAAGTCCATGAGACGAGCCGATAACGAAGCATATCTCGTTAGCCGTGGAAAAAGCATTTTCCAGCTTTGCGGAAAGCTCCTCGGAAGAAAATTGCTTTCCCTCGACGCACATAGCGATCTTGTAAGAGCGGTCGGGCATGGCGGCGAGGATAGATTTTGCTTCCTCGGCAAGGGCGCGTTTTACGTCACCCTCGGATGGATCGTTTGGGAGCTTGGCTTCCTTCAAATTGACTTGCTCAACGTTGCAAAATCCCGAGAGCCTTTTTTCGTATTCGCGGACTGCTTCGCGCAGATACTCTTCTTTGAGAGTACCTACGGTTATGAATTTAATCGTTGCCATTTTAATATCCATTCCGCCGCTCGCGGCGGCACAAATAGTAATCGATGAATTTTGCCGCCAAGGCAAAATTCGCGCGTGAAAAAGATTATTCCACTACTAATTCGAAGTAACTTTCACGCTAGCCTCCTATCAGCCACACGGGGGCGTCTTGACGAGCTACTTTGAGGTTTACGCTTTCGTCGGCTATGGCGGTCAAGACCTCGTTAAAAGCCAATTCAGGCAGATTGTTTTCCTCGCTCAGATGCGCCAGCATGATATGACGTGTTCCGCTCTCATAAAGCTCGCTCGCCAGAGCGGCGCAGTCGGCATTTGACAGATGTCCTCTTTTGGAGCGTATACGCTGTTTAAGGTCGTAGGGGTAAGGTCCGTCTGCAAGCATTTGCAGATCGTGATTTGACTCTATGACCACGGCAGAGCAGCCCAGAAGATTTTCGCGCATAGTGTCGGTGACGCAGCCCGTGTCAGTGGAGACGGCAAATGAAACGTCCTCTCCGTCATCTCCCTTAAAGGTAAGCTTGTAGCCCACTGCCGCGCGGCTATCGTGGGGGGTAGGGAAGGCTTTAACGGTAAGGTCCTTTATCTGCGTTTCAAATCCGTCACCCCGATAAATTTTGAGACAGTCACACAGCTTTTCGTCGCAAAGACCGTTAAAGACAAGCGCCGAATTTAAAAGAATATGTATCGGTATGTTGTGCTTGTGAGACAGCACTTGAAGTGCCGAGACGTGGTCGCTATGCTCGTGAGTTATAAAGATAGCGTCGATGTCGTCTATATCAACTCCGATGCTGCATAGCGCGGAGCAGAGTGATTTTGCGTTCCTGCCCGCGTCGATAAGTATTTTCGCGCCGCCTGCCGAGACAAATGTGCAGTTGCCCTTCGATCCCGAATAAAGGCAGCAGATCTTGCAGTTTTGCATTTCGTTACTCGCTTATTTTAATGTTATTCCTAAAAGGTTCTGGATAAGTGGGAGCGTAAAGAGATAGAGCGCGTCCAAGGATATTGGGACGAGCAGGGGGATTATTACCGAAAGCATCCATTTGGATCTTTCAAGCCTGCGCTTACCGTCGGCTACGTATTCCTCTCTTTTTTTCAAGGGCCAATCTCTCGGAAGCATGTCGGGAGTCAGATCCCTGCGGCTGAATGCGCGGTTGTAAATGACGTATGCGATAAGGAAACCGGCAAACGCTATCCAGTATACTACCGATACGATCAGTGGAATCGGCCAGAGAGCGGGATCGGTTATTCCGTAGCACACGCCAAAGTAGATCAAGGAGAGCAGTGCCGAGTTTGCGGCAATTGTGAGGATAAGCCTTTTTTTCTCGGGAGATAGAGGAGCGCGAGGACTCTCGGGGATGTTTTTATTATTCTTGAATTTTCTCATAGTAGTTAGATTATCTTGGTAGCGCCGATGGTGCGGATGGCGAGAACAATGCAAGCGTCCTTGCCGAAGCAAGCGTCCATAGCTGCCTTGTATTTTGAAACGGTGTCGGTGGGAACGAATGCCTGAATGGTACCTGCAAAGCCACCGCCGTGAACTCTCCATGCGGCTCTCTTGTCGCCAAGTATCCTCTCTGCGAGGCAGAGGGCGAGGGAGAGACCTTGCTCGGTCAGATTTTTTGTGGTGTATACGTTCTGGAGATAGCAGAATGAGGAGCGTCCAGACGCCTTTACGTTCTCGAAGAACGCGTCAAGGTCGCCCGAATCTAGCGCCGCCTTTTGTTTTGCTACGCGGCGGTTTTCCGCGAAAAAGTGAAGCGCGCGCATGATCGCTCGGTCACCGTATTTTTCGCGGAGAGTGGGAATAGCCGCGACAACTTCCTCCTCGTCTGTATCGCGAAGAACTTCCTTGCCAAAATGAGCTGCGATAGCCTTCATCTCAGCGGGGACCGACGCGTAATCGTCAGTCAGATCGGCGTGATTGCCCCCGGTGTTGACGATGCAGAGATTGTAGCCCGCGGCGGTCATATCAAAATCAATAGGAGTGATGATGGGATCTTTTGCGTCGGCGAAGTCGATAGCCACGATGCCGCCAACGGCACAAGCTACCTGGTCCATAAGACCGCAGGGCTTGCCGAAAAAGTTGTTTTCTGCCCACTGCGAAAGCTTGGCGATCTCAACGTTGTCTATCTTGCCGCCGTTGTAAAGATGGTTCTCAATAGTGCCGATCATGTCCTCAAACGCGGCAGAGGATGAAAGTCCCGAACCTTTAAGCACACTGGACGTAGTGTAAGCAACAAAGCCGCCTGTCTTGTGACCGTTTGCGGAAAGTCCCGCGCACATTCCTGCGATTATCGACTCGCTACTTCCGAATTTTGCCTCTAAGGGTGCGGTATATTCGTTGATATTTACCACGTCCTCGTCAAAGCCCTCGCTCTTGACACGAACGATGCCGTCGTCGGTAGCCGATGCCACCGCTATGATGTCAAGACTGATAGAAGCGGCTATGACACGACCTCTGTTGTGGTCGGTGTGGTTGCCCGAAAGCTCGCTTCTGCCCGCAACGCTGTAAAGGCTTAAGTCGCGGTCTGCTCCGTAAATAGATACGAATTTTTCGATAGCATTTATATATCTTTCCTTTGCGGCATCTACGTTTTCCTTGCCGTAGAGGATGTTGAACATTGCATTCAAAGCGCCTGTGTTTATTTTTTCCACAAGAGCGGTATATTTCATGTTTTGAAATCCTTTCGTAAATAATCTTTGCAATACAAATATATTATAACATATTTGTGGCATTTCGACAAGTGCTTTTTGTGATTTTTCAATGAGTTTTCAGTGTAAAAAAAGGGAATATACCGCGATTTTTGCAGTATATTCCGTTTTTTTGGAAAAGCTTATCAGAACGCTTCCTTTATCTTTTTGAGACAATCCTCGCATATGCGCTTTCCGTTAAAGAAAACTATATTGTCGGCATTGGCACAGAACACGCAGGAGGGCTGATATTTTTGGAGTATTATACGGTTTTCATCGATGAATATCTCAAGAGAGTCCTTTTCAGCTATATCCATAGTCTGTCTGATGCTTATGGGGAGTACGACGCGTCCAAGCTCGTCTACCTTACGTACTATTCCTGTTGATTTCATGACCTTGTTCTCCTTATTATCTTACTAATTTTATTTCATTAAATTCGACATTTTATTGTCTTTTATAGTGATTTTATCACACGAAAAATGGAATGTCAACACCAAAATTGGGAATTTATGTATTGTTTACAAATTATATACATTAATTGGTCGAATATTGTCGAGGTCTGCAAGGAGTTGTCGAAAGGAGAATGACCGGATTTGAAATGCTGAAATTATTATGAGCTTTTTTGAAAAATATATTTATCCTGCGTTTCTTGGGGGAGAGAGGTGGCGAAAATAACTCAAATAAAATTTTGGCGGAGGGAAAATGATAAGGGGCGCTCAAAAAAAGATGATAGTGATAAAGACTTCGGACAGTGCAGTCTTTGAGGAAGTGTATTTCGTGCTTCGGCGCGAAAGGCCCGCGGTTGAAGCCGATATGGTGAGAGAGGCTAACAGAATAATTGAGAGCAGCGGCGAGAAAAAGTCGTCGGTGAGAAAAAACGACGTAAAAAGTCTTGTTTTTTGCGTGGCTTGCTTTGCTTGCGGAATAGCTACGGGCGGCGGTGTAGCCGCTCTTGTCCTTCTGTTCTGACAAGTTTAGTCGAAGCGGGCGCTAAAGAGTCGAAAGGCAGCTATTGACAAATCCTGCTTTTTGTAGTATAATTGTTAAGATGGTTGATCCTAATTGTGGGATTTTTTAGAGGGATACCTCTTTAGATATATTCAGATCTGATATTGCGGTGTATTTCTCCTGCACCTCTTTAAGCGTCCTTAAAAACCTGCGGAACGAAGGCGGGATTTTTGGGGAGGCTTTAACTTGTTGCTCTTTTTCGGGAAAGACAGACCTAAAAGCTTTTCCGCCAATGAGCGAGAATAAAAAATCGATACGTATGTTTTAGAACTCAAGAAAGGAAGGTAATTTATGGCTAAAAACAACTATAACGACAAAAACGCTCGCAAAAGCGACCGAGGCGGCCTACGGAGCGAGAAAAACAATTATAAAAGGCTTGATAGCAAAAAGGACGAGAAGGGAGGCGCGTCAAAGCTGACTCTCCCCGCACTGCAAAAAAAGAGCAAGCGACGTGTCACCAAAAAAGACGTAGCTGTCTATGAGCTTGACACCGAGTTCGTCGATAAGAAGGGCAGAGGCTCTGACGAGTCAGAGCGTGAAGCCGTAAAATGGCAAAACACCGAAAAAACCGAGAAAAGGGCAACACCCACCAAAAAGGTAAAAAAAGACAATAACAACAAGAATATAAAACACAATAAAAAGCAAAAACACAAAGACGTCGTTGTCCCCGAAATAGTGTACGATCCCATGGCAAGGGTCAGGATCATTCCTCTTGGCGGACTTCATGAGATCGGCAAAAATATGACGGCTATCGAGTGCGGTGACGACATTATCGTCATTGACTGCGGTCTTGCATTTCCCGACGAGGAGATGCCGGGTGTCGATCTGGTCATTCCCGACGTGACCTATCTTGAGGCAAACGCGGCGAAGGTCAGAGGAATAGTACTGACCCACGGTCATGAGGACCATATTGGCGCTATCCCTTACGTGCTTCGCAACATCAACCCTCCTATTTACGGAACGAGACTTACCGTAGGTATCGTCCGCAATAAGCTGAAGGAGTTCACCCTTGACGTAGAGCCTAAGCTGATTGAGGTCAAGGCAGGTGACGTTATCCGTCTCGGCGGTATGAGCGTTGAATTTATCCACGTCAATCACTCGATAGCCGACGCCTGCGCGTTGGCAATAAAGACGCCACTCGGAACTATCGTTCATTCGGGCGACTTCAAGCTTGATCTTACTCCCATCGACGGCGAGATAATGGATATTACCAGACTTGGCGAGCTTGGCAAAGAGGGAGTTCTGCTCCTTATGTGCGAGTCCACCAATGCCGAGAGACCGGGAAGCACCCCATCCGAGAGAAAGGTAGGCGAGTCTCTCGAATACATCTTCAATACTCACGAAAAGCAGAGGATAGTCATAGCCACCTTCTCTTCCAACGTTCACCGCGTTCAGCAGATAATCGACGCGGCGGCGAGACACGGACGTAAGGTTGCCGTCACGGGCCGCAGTATGCTCAATATCGTGGGCGCGGCGGTAGAGCTTGGATACATGACGGTTCCCAAGGGAGTTCTTATTGACATTACCGAGATCCGCAAGTACAATCCCGAGCAGTTGACCATCGTGACCACGGGAAGTCAGGGCGAGCCTATGAGCGCGCTTTACCGTATGGCGTTCGGTGAGCATCGCGACGTTCAGCTTAATATGAACGATGTTGTGATCATCTCTTCAAGCGCGATCCCGGGCAACGAAAAGCTGGTGGGACGTATTATCAACGAGCTTTGTAAGTGCGGCGTTGAGGTCATTCACGACGCGTCTGTGGAGGTACACGTTTCGGGTCATGCCTGTCAAGAGGAGCTGAAACTGCTTCAGGCGCTTATAAAACCTAAATATTTTATGCCTGTCCACGGAGAATACAAGCATCTTGCGGCAAACCGCGATCTTGCTCTGTCTATGGGTATGGATCCGAAGAACATCTTCATTTCCGACATCGGAAACGTGCTTGAAATTGATAAGAACGGAGCCAAGATAAACGGTACCGTTACTTCCGGTCGTGTTCTTGTTGACGGCTACGGCGTAGGTGACGTAGGAAATATCGTTCTCCGCGACAGACTTCTGCTCTCGCAGGACGGTCTTATCGTGGTAGTCGCGACAGTCAGCTCCGACGGCGACTATCTCCTATCGGGTCCCGACATCGTTTCCCGCGGTTTTATATACGTTCGTGAGAGCGAAGACCTTATGGAGGAGATGAGACAGGTTGTGCTTCAAACTATAAACAGTTGTCTCAGAGCAAATAACAAGCTTGACTGGTATCATATAAAGAGCAGAGTCAAGGATGATCTGGCGAAATATATATATACCTCAACAAAGCGCAAGCCTATGATAATTCCTATGATAATGAACGTGTAATGTTTGATCTAAAATGTCGAAAAATTTTCGGCTTGTTCATATTCTATTCAACAAACCGTCACGCGATTATACTATAATTAAGAATGTTATGCTCCGATACTGTTCGGAAAACCTAAAAAACGAAATATAATGAAAAGGTGGAACCTATAATGGGAAAAGGTAACAGAAACAATCTTAAGAGATCCCAGGAAAGCGTTGAATTCGCTGAAAAGAATCTCGCAAGACAGAAAGCAAAGGCTAAAAAGTCAAAATTCGATAGATTTATAGCCATTACAGTCATAGCTTTGGCGGCTATTATCGTACTGACTCTTGCCGTTTCGGTAATGAGCGAGGCAGGCATTTTCCTGCGCACTCAGAACGCGGTATCCGGCGAGACCACTCGTGTGGACGGAGCGATGATGAGCTTCTTCCTCAACGATTACATCATGAACTGGTATAGCCAGTACAGCGGATACATGAGCTTGTTCAGTCTCGATCTTACAAGAGACCTCAAGCTTCAGAAGTTCGGTGACAAGAATAACGGCTATGGCTACGAGACCTCGTTCCTCGGCAGCTTCGACGGTACATGGTACGATTACTTCCTTAAGGAAGTAAAGTCAGAGGTCGAGATGTACGTTGTATACGCAGACGCGGCTAAGGTATATGGTCTTGAACTTACCGACGAGGATAAGACAGCTATCAACGAAATTCTCACAAACATTGACAATAACCTCAAGAGGCTTGGTGTTTCTTACGGTGACTATTACGGCAAGGGTGTAAGCAAGAGAGACGTTCGCCGTTGCTACGAGCTTGTTTATCTGGCAGAGAATTTTGCCGAATATAAGCAGGATGAGCTTGAGAATAAGGTGACAGACGATCAGATCGTTGAATACCGCGAAAACAACAAGCAGGATTTCTATACCGCAGACTGTCTCACATATACTATCAGCAAGACCTCCAAGGGTATGACTGATGAGGAGTACGATGCAGCAGTTAAGGCTGCAAAGGCAGCGGCTGACGCTATCGCTGCTGCAAAGACCCCTGCAGAGTTCGTTGAACTCGTTGAAAAGTACGAATCCGAGAGCAAGGCTGCAAGCAACAAGACCGAGGCTACCGAGTCCGGATCTGCTACTGAATCCGCAACCGAGTCTGAGGACGAGAGCGATACCGACGAGACCGAGACCGAGGATGTGGAGAAGAAGTACGATAAGTACAAGGATACCATCGAGTACGAGACCGGTACAGGCAACGAGCTGAACGACTTCCTCTTTGGCAACGAAGAAACCGGCTCCGACGCTGTTGAGCCTGCGGAGAAGGGTGACGTGACCGTTATTGAGGAGACCGGCACCGCAACCGAGAAGGAGACCACTACCGCGAAGAAGGAAGCCGATAAGAAGGAAGCAGATTCTCAGACTGCTACAGACACCGACACCGACACCGAGAGCGAGAGTGAGAGTGAGACCGAGACCGATAAGAAGGACAACGGCGTTAAGACCTACGACACTTACAAGGTAACAGTTTACTACGTATTCGAGCCTATGCATCTCGACAAAGAGCTTACTCACAACTTCGCGTACCTCGTTTCCAACGACAAGCATGCTATTGAGGAGTTCATTGAGATGTTCAATGCAGGCGAGATCAAGGATATGGATACCTTCAAGAAGATTGCGGAACAGTATTATGAAGATATGCATTCCTCTGATGAACACGAGCATAGCGACGAAGAGATGTTTGCTTACGATAGTCTTGAAAAGCAGGCTGCGGGAGCGTTCAATTCCAGCTATTCGGTGCTTAACGATTGGGTAGAATCCGCTGACCGAAAGAACAATGAGCTTTCGGACATTCTCGAAATAAAGATAACCTCCACAGGTTCTGATAATAAGGTTACTACCAAGACCCAGTACGGAGTTGTCTTCTTCCAAGATCACGACGGTGAGACTTGGTACGTAAACGCTAAGGCAGGAACCGTATCCGAGCAGTTCAGCGACTGGTACGAGGAACAGCTCAAGAACAATCCTATTCAGTACGGTAACGTGGTCAATCAGATCCAGACTGCTAAGCCCTACCTTGCGCTGTTAGGCTATTAATATTTGAAATTTGACAGGGCTGCCGCGAAACGTGACAGCCCTATGTCAATAAATATATCAGTTGCATATTATGTAAAGATACCGCGCTTTGAAGCGAGATGTCTGATAGGAGTAAAATATGGTTATAGATCAAAAGCAAACCACCGTGGCGTACCGTTGCCCCGAGTGTGGTGCGGGCGTTATAAGTCTTGTGGGACTTTTCACTCTGTCTGCCGATATGGTGAAGCTGAAATGTACCTGCGGTGGGAGCGAGATGCAGATAGTCTACCGCAGAGACGACGGGACTATGAGACTGACCGTGCCTTGCATCTTTTGCAGTAAGCCCCATACCTTTAACGTTAACAGTAATATGTTTTTTTCAAAGGACGTTTTTCTGCTACCTTGCCCCTATTCCGATATAAACATCGGCTTTGTGGGAGAGAGTAACAGGGTGAAGGCAGAGCTGGCAAGGACCGAGCTTGAGCTGCTTGATATGCTTGAAGAAAACGGCATTGAAGATTTCAAGAGCCTTCACGGAGACGAGGAGACCCTGCCCGATCCCCAGGTGCTTGACGTTATCTCCTATATAGTGGGTGATCTTGACGCCGAGGGTAAGATATACTGTAAATGCTATCCCGAGGGCAGAGAACCTCTCCCCGACGGAGAGCTTGACCGAGAGGACTCAGACTATGAGATCGAGGTTTCGGACGAAGGAGTTTGCGTAAAGTGCGTGAAGTGCGGTGCGAAGAAGCTTATACCTACCGACTCGATGCTCTCGGCGCATGCTTTCCTTAACAGTGATTATTTGAAATTGGAATGATCGCGATGGGACTGCTTCATTTAGCGCAGAACAAAAGCCACTTTTAAAAAGCAAGGACAAAATTAGGTTTAAAAATATAGTTTTTAACTTTTATATGTCGAAATCCGCCGATTCTTAGGCGGATTTCCTCATTTTATGTGGCTTTTTAGTCGCGTTTTGGCTCTCTGGCGTACCCCCTCGTACGCCTACGAGAACCAAACCACGTCTTCTGCATCTAAATGACTCGGCCCCATCCCCCTCAACCCCAAAAACTTTTCAAAAACGGGTTGATTTAATAGTGAAAATTCTCTCTCCGATTGGAGAGATTTTTTCTTTTTTTGACGTAGAAAGAAAAACTTTGATTAAAACGAGCCATTTTCTTTGAAAGGTTTTTCGGGTGGGGTGTGGGGAGGGTGCTTTTTTTCAAAAAGCACCCTCCCCACAAAAATCATCACTTAATGGCAGCAGCAGGTGATGAGAAGGAACGCGATGATAAGGATCCAGATCCAGTTATCGTTGAAAAGACCGCAAAGACAGTTGTTATTCATAAAATATCCTCCTTAATAAGTGATATGTGTTTGAATTGAGAACGAGGTTCTCACTATCATATTATGCGAAAGAATGACGGATGTGAGTAGTTGTTGTCGAAAAAAGCGAATTTCCAGCATGGGAGAGACGCGAGGATATATTTGCAAAAAAATCGGGAAAGCTATTGCAGAAATCGAGAAAATATGGTAAAATATAAAATGAGTAAAAATGCTATTATATTGAACGGAGATAATTTTAATGTCAAGAAGTGACAGAATGAAAAAGATAAGAAACTTTTCTATTATCGCTCACATCGACCACGGTAAATCCACCTTGGCTGACAGAATACTTGAGTCCACGCAGGCGGTCTCCAAGCGAGAGATGGAGGAGCAGGTTCTGGATAATATGGATCTTGAAAAGGAGAGAGGTATTACCATCAAGGCGAGAGCGGTCAAGCTGAATTACGTCGCTCCCGACGGGGAGGAGTATGTCTTTAACCTTATCGACACCCCCGGTCACGTTGACTTTAACTACGAGGTGTCAAGATCGCTTAACGCCTGCGACGGCGCGCTTTTGGTGGTTGACGCTACTCAGGGAATAGAGGCGCAGACCCTTGCAAATGCTTATCTCGCGGTTGACGCGGGACTAGAAATAATCCCCGTAGTCAATAAGATTGACTTGCCCTCTGCCGATATTGAAAAGGCAAGAAGCGATATTGAGGATCAGATAGGTATTCCCGCCGAGGGTTGCCCTGCGGTCTCGGCAAAGACGGGACTTAACATCGAGCAGGTGCTTGAAGCAGTAGTCCGTGACATTCCCGCACCTACGGGCGACGAGGACGCGCCTCTGAAATGTCTCATATTCGATTCGTATTACGATAGTTATCTGGGCGTTGTAGTCAACGTCAGAGTATTTGACGGTTGCCTCAAAGCGGGAGATACAATCAAGCTTATGAGTACGGGCAAGGAGTTTGAGGTGGTAGAGGTCGGCACAATGGAGGCATTTGGACTTTGTAAGTGTGAGTGCCTGCGCGCGGGCGAGGTTGGTTACATTACCGCCTCTATCAAGAGCGTTGGCGACACCCGAGTTGGCGATACCGTCACTCTTGCCGACAACCCCGCAGCAGAGGCTCTGCCGGGATTTAAATCGGCTCAGCCCATGGTCTTTGCGGGAATTTATCCTGCTGACGGCGCCAAGTACGGTGACCTGCGCGATGCGCTGGACAAGCTTCAGCTCAACGACGCGGCTCTAACCTTTGAACCCGAGACCTCTATCGCTCTGGGCTTTGGATTCCGTTGCGGATTTTTGGGACTTCTTCACATGGAAATAATCGAGGAGAGACTTGAACGCGAGTTCAATCTCGATCTTATCACCACCGCCCCAGGCGTTATATACGAGGTAACCACCCGTGGAGGCGAGACGGTTATGATAGATAATCCCTCGAATTTCCCCACGGCTGATGTTATTGAGATTGCAAAAGAACCCTTGGTAAAGGCAAGCATTATCACTCCCACTGAGTTTGTGGGCGGACTTATGGATCTTTGTCAGGATCGCCGAGGCGTTTTCCACGATATGAAATATATCGACTCGACGAGAGTGGAGCTTCACTATGATCTGCCTCTTAACGAGATAATCTACGACTTTTTCGACGCGCTCAAGAGCCGTTCACGCGGTTATGCATCCCTTGACTACGAGCTTAAAGGATACGAACCCTCAAAGCTTGTCAAGCTTGACTTTCTGCTCAACGGCGAGCAGGTAGACGCGCTTTCCTTTATAGTCCACGAGGAAAAAGCGTATGCGAGAGCGAGAAAGATCGCCGAGAGACTTAAGGAGAACATCCCGAGACAGCTCTTTGAGGTGCCGATACAGGCGGCTATCGAATCTAAGGTGATCGCGCGCGAAACCGTCAAGGCGATGCGTAAGGACGTGCTTGCAAAGTGCTACGGCGGAGACATTACCCGTAAAAAGAAGCTGCTTGAAAAGCAGAAGGAGGGTAAGAAGAAGATGCGTCAGCTCGGTAGCGTTCAGGTATCTCCCGAGGCGTTTATGGCGGTACTCAAGCTGGGAGACGACGACTGATATGTCTGATTTTAATACTAACAAACGGAAAAACGTGGGTATATATATCCACGTTCCGTTTTGTCTTTCAAAATGTCACTACTGTGACTTCTGTTCGATACAGAAGGCAAACGACGAGAAAAAAGAGATATACGTCATGCGCATTTGCGAGGAGATAGCGTTTTTTGCCGAAAAAATAAGCGAGAGTGGAGAGCTACCCGTAGCCGATACCGTCTATTTCGGCGGCGGCACGCCTACGCTTTTGACCGCAGAGCAGATCGGACGAATTTTAGGCGTTATCAATGAAAGATTAGGCATTGATAAAGACGCGGAGATCACCGCCGAGACAAATCCCAAGTCGGCAGACAGAAAAAAACTTGCGGAGATACGCAAAGTGGGCGTAAATCGCCTCAGTATCGGTATGCAGAGCGTCCACGACGGAGAGCTGCGCGCGCTTGGACGTATCCATAGCTTTGATGATTTTAAGGTTACCTTTTCGGAGGCGAGAGAGGCGGGATTTGACAATATTTCCGTCGATCTTATGTATGGGATCCCTTTGCAGACAAGGGAAAGCTTCTGTCAGTCTGTTGAAACTCTCGCGGAAATCTCTCCCGACCATATCTCCTCCTATTCTCTGGCGGTGGAGGAGGGAACGAACTTCTATCGCCGTCGCGACAGTCTAGATCTGCCCGACGAGGACAATGTGAGTGATATGTACGCGGATATGGGCGAGATTTTGACTAAACACGGCTATCACAAATACGAGATCAGCAATTTCGCAAGAGACGGCAGAGAGTCACGGCACAATCTGAAATATTGGCGATGTGAAGACTACCTCGGCTTGGGCGCGGCGGCGCATTCTTATTTTGGCGGAAAAAGATTTGCTCATTCCCGTGATATCGACGCATATCTTCGCGGCGAGAGCATAATAATAGATGTAGAGGATATCTCTATCCGTGAGTCAATGAATGAGTACGCGATGCTTGGCATGAGGCTTTCAAAGGGCATCGACTTTGACGCTTTTTTTCAAAGATACGGCAGAGATTTTATGCGTGAGTTTGCAGCTTTCGAGAAATACGCTCCCGAATTCGTTCAGATAGGAGAGAGATGTTGCCGATTTACAGAAAAAGGAATGTATGTCAGCAACTTTATTTTGTCCGAAGTCCTCGATCTCTCGTGAAGCTTTGGGAAAAAATATTTGAAACTTGCAGAAGTTTAAAAAAAGTGTGTAAAATGCACAAAATAACTATTGACAAGGTAAACTTTTTGTGGTATAATACAATTGAAAAGAGAAGAACCCAAACTGCTTCCGCCATTTGAGCGAAAGAATTATATAGATTTTGGAGTTCCGAGGAAAGAGAGGTAACGTCCGATGAACGACAATAAAAATCCGGAACCACAGAACGCAGAGGAAAGCAGCATAATCACCCTGACCGATGAAGACGGAAAGGAGATCGATTTCGAGGTCATTGGTGACGCGGAGATCGACGGAGTTGTTTACTATGCGATGACACCTGCAGGCGCGCAGGAGAATAACGAAGGCATAATCGAATACGTACTGCTCAAGCTGATAGAGGACGAAGAAGGCGAAGAAGTGTTCGTCACTGTTGACGATGAAGATGAATTTGATAAGGTCGCCGATTTCTTTGACGATATGTTTGACAGCGAAGAGGATTATGACGCGTAAAAAGCTGCTTTCGAAATAAAACAGAAAGTCTACAATTGAATATCTGAAAATTGAATATTTACATTTGAATATTAAAAAGGTTTAATTACGCCAATGGAAATTTAAATTTTGTATCAAAATATCGGTAAACTATCAACAGATACGATAAAATAAGGTAAAAGCCAATGGAAATTTAAATTTTTAAAATATCTTATAGGTTATAAACAAACGCATTTTTAAAGGTACACGCCAATGAGAAACTAATATCTGTTCGGATGTGAGAGAATAGTGTGAAGAATTTATAAGAATATAAACCATTACAAATTTTCGGTATAAGCCAATGAGAAATTAAATTTTAAAGAAACGTGATTTAAGCTTGAATATTCGTTAAGAACCCTATATACCTATGGGCATTAAGTGCGAAAAAATTTTTGAATGCCCATAGGTATTGATTTTAGAAAATTATTTTAGAAATTTATCCTGCTTAGTGCGTGATATCCGCTTGATTGAGACCTACAATTGATTAAAGGAGCTTGACCGCGCGATGGTTTGCAGACCTCCTCCTGTCTATTTCGGTTGACTTGTCCCGATAGACCTGTGAGACGTTGGGAGCAGTAAAGTCGAGCAAGAGAGCGCCGCCCTGGAAGAACAGGGTTCCATTTCTTCGGATACACGGCTCGGTGGGGCTACTTACGGCCTAAAAATATTCCGCATACATCGTTGCTCCTCGAAAGCGACTCGACTTACATAAGTAAGCCTTCGTCTTGCTTTCTCCGGTGCGCCTTGTTTGCGAAAAATTTTAAGACCGTGTGTTTTTTCGCACGGCTCGGTGGGGCTACTTATAGTAAAAAACGAGACGCTTTGTGAGTGTCTCGTTTTTTGCTATAAGTAATGTCAAATTACAAATTCGAATAAAGCTTATAAAGCTCGCTATATATTCCGCCTTTTTCGATAAGATCGGCGTGGGTTCCCGATTCCTCGATACCGTTTTCAGTGAGGACAAGAATACGGTCGGCGTTTCTGATAGTGGTCAGACGGTGGGCGATCGTAAACGTTGTGCGTCCCTTAGCAAGCTTTTCGAGGGATTCCTGAACCAGCTTTTCGCTTTCGTTATCGAGAGCGCTGGTCGCTTCATCAAGAATAAGTATGGGAGGATTCTTTAAGAAAAGACGCGCTATAGAGATCCTCTGTTTCTGTCCTCCCGAGAGCTTGACTCCGCGCTCGCCAACGTATGTTTCGTAGCCGTCGGGGAGAGCGGATATAAAATCGTGCGCTCCCGCGAGCCGTGCCGCCTCGATTATCTCCTCGTCGGTGGCGTCGGTCTTTCCGTAGGCAATATTCTCGCGGACACTGCCCGAGAAAAGGTAGACATCCTGCTGGACCACACCGATATTGTCGCGTAGAGAATTGAGGGTTACGTCTTTGATATCCTTGCCATCGATGAGTATTCTGCCCGAATTTGCCTCGTAAAATCTCGGAATAAGAGAGCAAAGGGTAGTCTTTCCTCCGCCGGAGGGACCGACGAGAGCAATGCTTTCTCCCGCCTTGACTTTAAGATCAAGGTGAGTGAGAACGTTGGACTTTTCACTCTCGTATCGGAAGGAAACGTCTTTAAATTCAACGTCTCCTCTGACGCACTCAAGCTTGATGGCATCCTTTGCATCGGCAATGTCGGGTTCGGTGTCCATTATCTCCTGAAAACGCTCGATACCGCTCATGCCCTGCTGGAACTGTTCGGCAAATTCAACTATACGGCGAATCGACGTAAGAAGTGTAGTTACAAACATAAGATACGCTACGTAGTCAGCGGGTGTTATGCTTGCGGGGTTGGAGTCGGGGAGCATCATAAAGAGAGCGCCCACTACCACGACAACTATATACATTATGCCGTCAAAAAGCCTTGTGGATGAAGTGAATCCACCCATAATATGGTATCTCTCGGATTTGAGCTTCAAAAATTTTCTGTTGCCCTTGTCGAACTTTTCCTGTTCAAGACCCTCGCGCGCAAAGGATTTCACCACGCGGATACCAAGCAGGCTGTCCTCGATCTGAGAGTTCAGCTCGCCGATGTGCTTTCTTGACTCCGTAAAGTTTTTCTTCATTTTGAATCTGAAAAAGATCAACACTCCGATCATAACGGGGATCACCGAGAAAACTATAAGCGTCAGAGGAACGCTCATAGTGCAGAGAAGTATAAAGGAGCAGACTATCTTGATGCCGGCTATGAAAAACTCCTCGGGACAGTGATGAGCGAACTCGGTCACGTCGAAAAGGTCGTTGGTGATACGAGACATCAACGTTCCTATCTTGGTGTTGTCGTAATAGGAAAAGGACAGCTTTTGCAGATGCGCGAAAAGATCGTGACGCATATCGGTCTCGATCCGCGTTCCCATTATGTGTCCTACGGTGGTCATATAGTAGTTTGCGGCGGTGTCTATTATTCTGAGAACGATATAGAGTATTCCACATTTTAAGATAAGATCAGGGGTCAGACTTGCGATGTCCTCGGTTGCGGCGCCGGTTATCTCTCGTACGATCATAGGAAGAACCAGCTCGCAAACTGTGGTAAGTGCCGCGCAAAAAAGATCGCTTATCATTACGGGCATGTGCCGCTTGTAATAGGGCAAAAATTTAAACAAAAGCCCCTTTTGCTTTTTCTTTTCTTTCATTTTTCTCTCCAAATCAATAATTACTGAAATTTTACCACATTTTTTGTCTTCCGTCAAGACTTGACGGGATTTTTTTTTGCCTTTTTGTTCTCGTCAAGCTCCCCAAAACATACATTTTATTAAATATACGGTTAGGGAGAGAGTAGGCGTGTGGGAGAGAGTGGGAGCTATCGTTTTATCGATGATTTTGTTCGTCAGCATAATAAGGGTGAGAGCGAGTGCGGAGGACGTTACCGAAAAGCGCGTGACCGATGTAATACGGAATGGCTTTTATCGCTTTTCCGAATCTATTGACGTAAGCGAGTTCGGGGTCAAGCCTGAGGAGCTGACGGGAATATTGGCGTCAATAATCAAGGATGACCCCTACCTGTTTTTCGTTAACGGTCAGATGTCATATTCATATAAACCGGGCGGTAGCGTGCTTTCACTGAAACCAACCTATCTCTTTGTGGGAGAGGAGGCGTTTGAAGCCTGGGAGAGCTGTCGGACGCAGGTGCGCGAGATAGCGACCGAGGCTAAAAAATACGTGTCTCCATATAAAAAGGCGCTTTATTTGCACGACAGAATATGTCTATCCTTTGAATATGACGAGACTCTTGAAAGCGATTCGGTGTATAGCTTTTTTCAGACGGGCAAGGGAACCTGCCAGGCATACGCACACCTCTATATGGCGGTTCTGAGGGAATGCGGAATAGAATCGCACTTCGTGGCAAGTGACACCATCGAGCATATCTGGAATTACGTTAGAATAGACGGCGAGTGGTATCACGCGGACCTCACTTGGGACGACTCGGCAGTCACGGTGTCGGGTGTCAGCCGACGGCATTTTTTGTGTTCCGACAAGGTTGCCGCTGAACGGGGGCATCGGGACTGGTATTCCTCGGTAAGCGTCAGTTGCCTTTCGGAGCGGTTCGCCGAGAGCGATTTTGATGGAGAGCTTAATGCCGATACGTCACCTTGGGACGTTGACGGTGACGGGAGTCTATCCCTTGCGGACGTTTTGATGTTAAGACGGTACTTGGAAAGCGGTGACGTCCCGATCTCCCGCGGCGGCGACCTTGACGGCGACGGCGATATAACCCACGGCGACGTGGCGCTCTTGCGAAAAAAACTTTTGGGCGAAGATTGACATTTGAGAAAAAATCATATATACTTATTATGTAAAGTCAAAGCAAAGGAATTATAAATAATGACCGATAATAAAAAAAGAGCCGCCGCGGCGGTTGAAATATTAAAAACGATATACCCCGAAGCCACCTGCGCTCTGGAATGGGGCGGGGAGGACGGCTGGCGGTTGCTGGTTATGGGCAGACTGTCGGCTCAATGCACCGATGCCAGAGTGAATATCGTCTGCCGTGAGCTTTTTTCGGAGTTTCCCACACTTCAAAGTCTTGCCGATGCACCGATCGAGGAGATCGAGCGCATAGTCCATCCCTGCGGTCTCTACCGTATGAAAGCAAAGGATATAAAGAACTCTTGCCGTATGCTGCTGGACAATTTCAACGGCGTCATACCTGATAATATGGAGGATATTCTGAAACTACCCGGCGTTGGAAGAAAGATTGCTAATCTTCTCCTTGGCGACATCTACAAAAAGCCCGCCGTGGTAGCGGATACTCACTGTATCCGTATTTGCGGCAGACTTGGGTTTTATTCCGAGGAGTTGAAGGATCCCATCAAGGTCGAGCGGATAATGTCAGAATATCTTGAACCCGCCGAGCAGAGTGATTTTTGCCACCGTATCGTGCAATTTGGACGTGATACGTGTATTGCGAGGTCTCCTAGATGTGCGGAGTGTCCTCTTGCAAAAATCTGTGAAGGAAAAAAATAATATTATAAACGGGAGATGGCTTCGCCATCTTCCTTTATTATATATAGCTTGCCTGCATCGTTGCTTGTCATACATAGAACATCGCGGATGGATAGAGAGTGTTCCTTTAGCACCGATAGCAACCACTTTTCATCCTTATTTAATATATTAAGACCGTGGGTGTTGATAACGCCGTCCGAGATCAGAATGTGCATAGCGCCGCTGTTGTCGTCGGGAATGTTCAAGTCTCGGCGGTCAGGCTGACGGTATAAGCTTTTGGGAATGATACTCATTTTTCCGTTTTCTTCGAGTATTGCGTAGTCTACCTCTTCAAGATCGTATATTCCGTTTTGTCTTATCTGGCTGATAAGATCTTCAACGGATATTCTAACCTTGCGCATCACCTTTCTGTCCACTTTTCCTCGATATATAAGAATAGCAGGCTTGGAGGCAAGCAGCTTTTTGATTTTTGGAAATTTTAAGATGAGCGAGGATGAGAATATTTCGAGAAAAACCAGAGTGACGATCGGAACAGTTGCATCCCAAATGGATTTTTCGGGATTGGTGATCGGCAGAGAAGCGATCTCTGACAGAAGGATAGTGATAACAAATTCCCCAACGTCAAGCTCACCAAGCTGACGTTTTCCCATAAGACGCATAATTATCATAAGTATAGTATAGATTATAACCGTTCTTATAATAATTGATATCATAATAAGCTCCCAAGTGTTTTTAGAGTATTTTGACGCAAAATAAGCGTTTTTATTCGTTTTTTGGCTACCATATCCAAGGTTAAGCAACCTAAACTGTAAAAAATGCACAAAAAGCGCGGATATGGATTGTCCAAATTAAAAAAATGACCAAAAGTGATAAAAATGAAAAAAAGTGCTTGACAAAGTGAGGAGAAAGTGGTAGAATAATAAAGCTGTCGCGAAGACAGTGCGTCGAAAGACGGAAGTCGCAGTCAAAAGTTGTTGAAAAAAATTTTTGGAAAATTTCAAAAAAGCTATTGACAAAGTGGTTTGACTGTGATATAATAGACAAGCTCTCCGCAAAACGGCGAGCGCAATTGAACCTTGACAATTGAACAACAAAAGATAGAAGTACAAAGCAAAAAAGCAAGTGCGAAATACAGATCTGTCAAAAGAAAAGAGTAACACAACTCTAAAAAGTAAAAGAAGCTAGAGAAAATAGCTCAAACAGAATCT
>JAZSRA010000036.1:0-1655 GCA_045538195.1 Eubacteriales bacterium
TATCACAAGAAAGACCATCCGCGCCATCCATGTCGGAAGCTGGGGCGGCTTGACAACCCGCATCTTATGGTTTGTAGCAGCGATGATAGGAGCCACACTTCCACTGACAGGATATTATCTTTTCTTCAAGAGAAAATTCGGAAAAAGGAAAAATATGCGTAATTCATAATTATTTTTAAAATCTCCACTTGGCGACTTTAAAGGACGTGTCAATTACATCGTGTTTATTTTCTTTGGTGTAATCGACGCGTCCCTACTTGGTGACTCGGTGACTCGGTGACTCGGTGACTTACATCACCACCAGCACCTTATCGATTCTCGCGGCGTCCATATCCATAATCTCGAAGGTGAAGTCGTGCCATTTTATCTTCTGACCTTCTTTCGGTATCTCTTCCAAAATATCTATTATCAAGCCGCTGATAGTGTTGAAGCTGATGTCTTCGTCGAACAGATCTTCCTTATCGAAGTAAGCGAGAAAATCATAGAAAGAATAGCGACCGTCGACGATATAGGAGCCGTCATCTCTTTTGATAATATCGGCGAGTTCGTCTTCTTCGAGCATCTCTCCCACTATCGCCTCCATAATATCTTTCAAAGAAACGATGCCGACAACACAACCGAACTCATCAGTAATGAGTGCCGACTTTATTCTCTCTTTCTTAAAGAACTCCAAAGCCTTGTTAAGATTCATATTCTCAGGAAGATAATAGGCTTCAGTAACGATTTTTTCCAAAGAGAAATCGTTTTTCTGAACAGCGAGGAAGAGAGCCTTCAGATGAACGAAACCGATAATATGATCCAATTTTCCCGATATCACAGGATAAGTATTGTAAAGCTTATCGCCAATTTTATCTTTCAAAACGTCCTTAGAATCATGAATATCGAGCGTGATGATCTCCGAGCGATGTGTCATGATGGAAGAGATTTTTCTGTCGCCGAGGTCGAAGACGCGTTCCACAATATCGTGTTCTGTCTCATCGAGTTCGCCATCGTCTAACGACTCTTTCATCATCGCCTTGATTTCCTCTTCTGTCACAGGGCTGTCCTTAGTCTTATCCAAGCCTAACAGCTTCGAGATAAACGAAGAACTCTTTGCCAAGATCCACACCAAAGGATAAGCCACCTTCGACATGAACATCATCGGTCGCGCGATGAACTTAGCTATGCTTTCAGCCTTCGCCATGCCGAGACGTTTCGGCACGAGTTCGCCGATGACCAAGGTCAAATATGTGACTAATATCACGATGACAGCCTTAGAAAGCGCGTAGGCGTATGGTGACAGGAATGTGATTTTCTCGACATATACTGCGAGGTCGGCGGCAAAAGCCTCACCGGAGAATAGACCCGTAAGGATACCTATCAATGTTATTCCAATCTGTAATGTTGAAAAGAAATTATCGGGATTATCGGCGAGTTCGAGAGCTGCCTTAGCTTTTTTATTTCCATTTTTGGCATCGGTTTCTAATTTGGTCTTACGCGCAGAGACGACAGCCATCTCCGACATGGATAGAAATCCATTGATAATGATAAGGATTAGTACTATAAAAAATTCCATTTACAAAACTATTGTTAATTTTTTAACACTTAACGAGACTTATTGTTTTTTTATTGCAATAATAGGACAAAAATACATAAAAGTCAGATGATTTACAACA
>JAZSRA010000006.1:0-2594 GCA_045538195.1 Eubacteriales bacterium
ATGCCCCAAAATGTAAACGTATCGGTAGCGGTTGCCTTGTCAAATCGGATCACCCAACCGCCAAGCTCTTTTTCCTTTTCCTCAATACGATTGTTACATTCCTGATAAAACGCCTCCAACATGACCATCTTCTCCGTACCCAAGGTCACGGTATATTTGATGTCCTCATATTTGGTAAGCGCGTCCAGACCGATCTCGGTTAGGTCGGGAAGAATGAACAATAACTTAAATGCGAATTTTCCCGCACCCTTGAGAACGAGCGTACCGCCGTCGGTAAGCACGTCCTCCAGCTTTTCCTTTGCGGCATCGGTGACCTGTGAGGTGGCAATATCTTTTGCGATCTTTTCGGGATCTTTTCCCGAACCCATAAAGTAGTTGTAAATTTCGAGAAGATCGGAAACACCTACCAATTTAGCGGCGGCGTTGATCACGTCGCCCGTGCCGAAGCCTTGAATGTTCTGTGCTTTGTCGATTAAGGATTCGGCATTGATCAGCATACCGCTTGTGATCTTCATATCGTTCATTGCCTGACGGATGATCTTATCTCGTTCTTCGTCGTTCAAAGAGCCGTTGGTCAGCTCGCCGTGGAATTGTAGATCGCCAAGTGTCAAAATGACCTCTTTGCCACCCGCCGTACCTTTGATTCGGTCATAGTCCACGCCCTCGATACTTCCGGCAGCCGAAGCACTGATAGGAAACACCGTACAGAGCAGCATCACGGCGCACAAGACGGCAAGTAACCGTTTCTTCATCCTTCACCACCTCCCAACTGTGAAAATATTTGATACAGGCTATTCAGCCCTTCATCCTCGGGGGCGATAACCAAGCCCCAATCAAGATATCTGCCTGCCTCCTTCAGCTCGTCGGAAGCGATACAGCAAAGCACGGCATTTTTGAAATTCTCGGAATCCAACGGATCGTTGGCTACCGCAATTTTCGCATAGGTGGAAGCTGCGGCGTAATCTCCGCTTTCCATTGCCTTTGCGCTCTTTGCTCTCAGATAGCTTGTTTCAAAGAAATAGGGATCACGCTCTGCCTCGATCAAGGTCGGGGCATACTTTGCGTATATTTCGGTTTCCTTTGCGCGGAGCGTATCGCGCAGCTTGTAAAGCTCATCCACGCTCATTTCTTTAAGATAATAAAAATTTACGCCGTCCTCGGGATATGCTGGATTGTACAGCGCGTTTGTGTAGCATTCCTTCGCCTCGTCATTCTTTGCCTGTACGTGGAAGACCAAGCCCTCAAAATAATACGGATACGGCGAAGCGTAACAGATCGAAGCGATCTCATCCCATCCGGCATACGGACTATCCGCAGTAAAAGAGGCTAAATCACTTCCTTCGCCCTTGAGCCACAGAATGTTCTCCACCGCATAACGCAGAGAGGAAACAGAGCAGCCCGCAAACGCATAGTAGCTTTCTGCCTGCAAGGACAGACCTTGCTCCTTCAGCGTATCTCCCGATGAACACATATCGTCCATTGCAGTCAAAAACTGTTCGTGCATTTCCGCTGATCCGCTTGGGTTTACGTTATCGTTGTTCAAGAACCATAAAACTCCGCATACAGCGGCTGCGATCAGCAGAACAACGCACGGAATAATAATCAGTAGTTTTTTCTTCACTTCTTAACCTCCTTCTTACGGATTTTATAACCCACAAGCAAACGGGCGGTGGCGGCTCGTTTTTACCGTCACCGCCCGTGTGGGTGATATGTCGTTATGTCTTACTTCAAAATCTTAAACTTGCCGATAATGGGCAGCTCCTTTGCCTTGCCGTTCAGCGCGTTGATGATGCCGATGACGGCGAGGACGGTGTTCACGTTGCTCAGAATGGGCGCGATGATCCATCCGAGGATAGGAATGTTCCAAAGCACCGACGAGATCAGCCCGCATAGGAACAGCACGAGTCCCTGATTGGCGTGGTATCTTGCAAAGGGAGAATCCTTTGCCGCCAGCAGAGGAATAAAGAACAAAATGTAGGCGAGCAGCCCCATTGCCTTGTTCTTTTCGATATCGTCCTTGTCAAACTGATCGGTGGTGTCCTTCGTATTGTTGAGATTTGCCACCTTTGCCGAGAGGTCGGTCTGCTGACCCTGCGCCTGCTCCGCTTTGGGCTGCTCGGTCGCCTCGGTCTTGATCTGTTCGGTGGCGGGAGCTTCGACAGCCTGACCGCATCCGGGACAGAATTTTGCATTATCGTCTAATTTCGTTCCGCAATTTCCGCAAAATGCCTTAATTGTTCCTCCTGTATGTGTGTTTTTTTATTTCATTCCGTGGGGTAGTTGCTCGGCATATCCTCAAAGCCACCGTTTCGTCACCCCAATTCTTTTTGTGTGGGTAAAAATCAATTATTTCTCCGTCAAGGTATACTCGCTCTCGTCGAACATACTCTTAACGGTGGAAAGGGATGCGCCGTCGTAGGAGTCATCATACTCATACACGGTAGTCCCGTCGAGCTTCATTTCGTTGAGCGTTCCCATAGTTTCTTTCTTATGGGTCATAAATTTCTCGGCATCCTCTGCGGAATCAAACTTATAAACGTAATAAGCAGACTTCAAATACGTTTCGCCAAACTCAAAAACCTTGTAGCTTACCG
>JAZSRA010000142.1:0-3076 GCA_045538195.1 Eubacteriales bacterium
TCTGCGATTGCATCCGCTGTTGTAATCATTACAAACATTACCCTTGACCTGCTTTTTATGAAGGTGTTAAACCTTGGCATCATCGGCGCATCCGCTTCGCTTTGCATTTCAGAGGCATTAGGTGTGTTTGTGCTTCTGACGCATTTTTTGAGAAAACACAGACTTCTGAAGCTTCGCCTTGTTTCGCCTAAGCTATCCGATATAGGCTCGTTTATTTACAACGGCTTCGGTATGGGTTCGGAGCATATTTTTGATGCGGTTGTAATGTTGGTCTTTAATACATTGCTTCTTCGTTTTGGAGGAGCTTCCGGTACTCTTTACGTTGCTATTTACGGCGTGATTTACACGATCAGTACGATTCCTATAAGCGTATTTGACGGCGCATCCGATGCGCTGTTGACCGTGACCGCGTTTTTGGTTGGAGAATCGGATAAAGATGGAATTTATGCCGTATTAAAGAAAGCGCTCTCCGTAGTAATTATCAGTGGCGGTATTATTACGCTTTTTTGTACCGTATTTTCGGATGCTTTCATATGGTTTTTCGGAATCCGTGATCCAGAGACGATCGAGATAGCATCTGTGGCATTGCGGATTTTTGCAATCAATATCGTGTTTATGGGTGTCAATATGGTAATCACTGCTTTTTGGCAATCTATAGGCAGGGCAAAATTCGCAGGAGCGATGACTGTTATACGCGATTGTATTTTGATGCTGGTACTTGGAGCATTGTTTATTCCGAATGCAAATATTATCGGTCTTTCGATCACTTATATCTGCACAGAGATTCTTTGTACGCTGATGATTGTCGGTGTACTCTTGTTCCGATCATCAAAGCATTACGTAACCGAAAAATACGGAACGACAGGCAGATGCTTTGAACGCAGTTATCTCATCAAAACCGAAAGCATGGCAGAGATCTCAGGCGACCTCGAAAGTGTTTGCGAGGAATGGGAGATCGGTATGAAGCAGTCCTTCTTTATCAACTTTATTTGTGAAGAGCTGTTGCTGAATGTAATCAAGTTCGGTCTTGACGACACGAACAAAAAAAAAGACTATTATATCTCGATCAAGCTGATGGAAAAGGACGGTGACTACGTTCTACGTATCCGTGATAACGTTAGCTTGTATAACCCCTTTGAGTCTGAAGGCGACGAAATTGATTCGGGTGTCCTTGCGCTCATTCAAAAGAAAACCAAATATTGCGACTATCAGCGCAAGATGATATTTAACTACCTTTATATGATAATTTAAGGAGATCCCCACCATGCAGAGCCAACTCGTTTTTCAGGAGAAAAATGAAATAAGAAGACTTCGTGTGCAGAACGAATTGCTGTCCTGCTATGAAGCTCCTATTCTCACGCAAATTTTCTCCGAGGAACGAAATCTATCGGTACTCGACATCGGGTGCAACGACGGACAGAAAACGGTAGAACGCTTCTCATCCGAGTCGGTATCCCATGTGATCGGGCTCGAATATAACGAGAAGCTTGCCGAAAAAGCTCAAAAAACATACGGAAACGAACACTTTTCATTCTACCCGTTTGACGTAGAAACGGAGGACTTTTCAGAGTATCTTCGTGCGATTATGGCAGAGAAGCAGATTGACGGATTTGACGTAATCTATCTCTCATTTGTATTGATGCACCTAAGTGACGTGAAAGGGTTACTTTTGGATCTCTATCCTTTTCTCAAAGAAAACGGTAAGTTGTTTATTGTTGAGGCAAACGATGCCGCATCCACCTTAAATAATGATGAAAAAGGCTTGCTCGGAGAATTTTTGGAGATGTTAAAAAAAGACAAATACTCCGGCAACCGTGCGGTAGGAGCAACCATTTGCGAAGTTCTTTCGGATTGCGGATACAGGGATATTTGTGTTTGGTACGACGCCGTTTCTGCAACCGAGGGTGAGAAGGAAAAGAAAAAAGCGATTTTTACCACCTTTTTCTCTTATCTTTCCGAGGACATATTACTGCTCCTTGATGCAGAGCCTGACAACGAAGAATACAGATCGTGGTCTCTTTGGCTTGATTTGAATTATAAAACACTCAAACGTTTGATCTTACAAGAAAAATCGGTCATTTCTATGGGAATGAAGATTTTGACTTGTACGAAAGGCAAGAAATGATACACACTTTAACTTTTGAAAATAAAGACAGGTTTTTTCTGAAGCCGATTTTGAAGGAAGAAATCAGCGAAGCACGTCGTTTATGCGACGAGTGCGTTGGTGAAAATCTTTATAGTGAGAAAGAGATTGCCGCCACAATCGGTGCTGCGGACAGGTTTTTCTATCTCCTCAAAAGCGAAACGGGAGAAAATGTTGGATATATATATTTCTATCTTACTGACATGGAAAGCATAGCGAAATACTCACGGCTCGATATCAATATGTTCCGTGAGGTTTGCTCCTCAACCGATAAAAAGGTCGGTAAAATTCAGTCTGTAGGGTTAAAAGAGGAATACCGAGGAATCGGTTTTGCAGCACAAATGATACAGTTCATTTTAGAAAGGCTAAAAGAAATTTCGGTTGATGTTGCCTTTATCGTCTGTTGGAAGCCCGGTGGAGTCGTTCCACTCGGTAAAGCTCTTTCGAAATGTAATTTCGATTTCTTAGCAGAAACAAAAAAGGTTTGGTATGATGATACCGAGCTGATATGTCCGTATTGCAAAGGCAGATGCTTGTGTGATGCGGAGGTTTACTACAAGTTACTTAATGTGGAGACGAACAATGAAGCTTAAACTTTTGCCTAAATTCATTATTTCACTTGGCGTTGTAGGTCTTGTACTTACGATTGCAATATCGCTCTTTAGTTATGCAACCTCAAAGTCATACCTTGAAGAAATGTACGCAGAAAGAGTTATGACGAACAGCGACGCCATTGCGTCTATGCTTGACGTAGAGGACGTAAAGACGATTCTTGCAGAGGGCGGAAATCAGACTCCCGAATACAAGGAAATGTACGACCTCTTTAATAAGCTGAAAAAAGACGGTGATATTACGTTTCTCTCCCTCGTAGTTCCGGATGAGGACAGCGTTTGCTTCTATATTGACGCTATGGTTGAGGAAATGGGTGACGAT